>NZ_CP069526.1:6955000-7255000 GCF_016889705.1 Amycolatopsis sp. FDAARGOS 1241 | reverse complement strand
CCGGGACGGGCGAGTTCGCGCTGATCCACGCGGTCACCCACGGGCGTCGCCAGCCGGCGTCGACCCTGCTCGGTCCAGGCGACGACGCGGCCGTGGTGGCCGCACCCGACGGCCGCGTGGTCGCGACCACGGACGTGCTGGTCCAGGGCGTGCACTTCCGCCTCGACTGGTCGAGCCCCGAACAGGTGGGGCGCAAGGCCGTGGCCGTGAACCTGTCGGACGTCGCGGCCATGGGCGCGAAACCGACCACGGTCCTCGTGGGGTTCGCGTGCCCGCCGGATACGCGCACCGAGGTCGTGACCGAGATCATGAACGGCATGTGGGCGGAGGCGGCGCGCGCCGGGATCGGCGTCTCCGGCGGCGACATGGTGAGCGCCGATCAGATCGTGATCAGTGTCACCGCGCTGGGGGACCTGGAAGACCGGGAACCGGTGACGCGCTCCGGCGCCCGGCCCGGCGACGTGCTCGCGGTGTGCGGCCGGCTCGGCTGGGCCGCGGCGGGGCTGGCCGTGCTGCGGCGCGGGTTCCGCTCGCCGGTTGGAGTCGTGAACGCGCAGCGCGCGCCCGAACCGCCGTACCCCGCGGGCCCGCAGGCCGCGCTCGCCGGCGCGACGGCGATGGTCGACGTCTCCGACGGTCTGCTCGCCGACCTCGGCCACATCGCCGCGGCGTCGGACGTCGGGCTCGACGTGCACACCGCCGACCTAGAGATCTCCAAGCGGCTGCAGGAAGTCGGCACCGCGCTCGGCGCCGATCCGCTGCGCTGGGTCCTCACGGGCGGCGAGGACCACGCGCTCGCGGCGACGTTCCCGCCGTTCGGCGAACTGCCCGAGGGCTGGCGCAGGATCGGAGCCGTGACGATGCCCGGCTCGGGCGTGACCGTGGACGGCAAGGAGTACGGCCACGAAGGCGGCTGGGAGCACTGGCGGCAGCACTAGGCTGTGGCCCGTGGAGATCAGACCGGTCGCCTACGACCACCCCGACGCGACCAAGCTGATGGCCGAGGTCCAGCTCGAATACGTGCGCCGCTACGGCAGCGAGGACTCGACCCCCATGGAAGCCGCGCAGTTCGCGCCGCCGCGCGGGCTGTTCCTCGTCGGCTACCTCGACGGCGCGCCCGTCGCGTCCGGGGCGTGGCGTGCGCACGACGGTCCGGCGCCCGCGTTCCGGCCCGGCGACGTCGAGCTGAAGCGGATGTACGTCGTGGAATCCGCGCGGGGCAACGGTTTCGCGCGCGCGATGCTCGCGGAGCTGGAGCGCACGGCCCGCGCGGCAGGGCGCCGGCGAGCGGTTCTGGAGACGGGCACCGAACAGCCCGAGGCGATCGCCCTCTACGGTTCGTCGGGCTACACCGCGATCCCGGGTTTCGGCATGTACAAGGACGAGCCCGAGAGCCGGTACTTCGGCAAGAACCTCGTGTGACGAACGGGAGACGGTTTTGGCGATCTACGCGCTCGGCGACCTCGTCCCCTCGATCCACCCGGACGCCTACGTCCACCCCGACGCGACCGTGATCGGCGACGTGCGGATCGGCCCGCGCGCGTCGGTGTGGCCGCAGACGGTGCTGCGCGGCGACCACGGGTACATCGAGATCGGCGAACGGTCCAACGTCCAGGACGGCTGCGTGCTGCACTGCACCTCCAAGCACCCGACGGTCCTCGGGCCGTCTTCGGCCATCGGTCACGCCGTGCACGTCGAGGGCGCGACGATCGGCACCGGCTGCCTCATCGCCTCGGGTTCGGTGGTGCTCAACGGAACCGTGATCGAGGACGGCGGGATGGTCGGCGCGGGCGCGGTGCTTTCGTACAACTCGCATGTGGGTCCCGGCGAGATCGCGCTGGGCGTGCCGGCGAAGGTGCGGCCGAACAAGTCGTTCTCCGCCGAGCAGATCGCGATGGTGGTCGACTCCTACGTGCGCCGCGGCGCACGGTTCCGCGAACAGCTGCGGCGCCTCGACCCGCCCCGGTGACGTCGCCCACGCCGCGCTAGGCTCGCGGGCCGTGACCGCACGACCGCTGCACGAGATCGTCGAAGCAGGCTGGGCGCAGGCCCTCGAGCCCGTGGCGCCGCAGGTCGCCGCGATGGGGGAGTTCCTCCGCGCGGAGATCGCGGCGGGCCGCAAGTACCTCCCGGCCGGCGAGCACGTGCTGCGCGCGTTCAAGCAGCCGTTCCACGACGTGCGGGTGCTGATCGTCGGCCAGGACCCGTACCCGACGCCGGGGCACGCGGTCGGCCTGAGCTTCTCGGTCGCGCCGGACGTGCGGCCGCTGCCGAAGAGCCTGGTCAACATCTACAAGGAGTACGCCGAGGACCTCGGCTACCCGTTGCCCGCCAATGGCGACCTCACCCCGTGGGCCGACCAGGGCATCCTGCTGCTCAACCGCGCGCTCACGGTGCAGCCCAGCAAGCCGAACTCCCACCAGGGCAAGGGCTGGGAGCAGGTGACGGAGCAGGCGATCAAGGCGCTCGCCGCGCGCGACGAGCCGATGGTGGCGATCCTGTGGGGCCGCAACGCCCGCAACCTGCGCCCGATGCTCGGTGCCATCCCGTGCATCGAATCGGCGCACCCGAGCCCGCTTTCCGCGCACAACGGCTTCTTCGGCTCGCGTCCGTTCAGCCGGGCCAACCAGCTACTGGCCGACCAGGGCGCGGCGCCGGTGGACTGGAAACTGCCCTGAGCTTCCGCCGTCGCGGTGTCCGGTCAGGGTGGTCCGGCTCCGACTCCCGGGTGAGGATGAACCCGACCCTGGGAGGAAACCCATGACCACCACCGTCACTTCCGCCGACGGCACGCCCATCGCGTTCGACATCTACGGCGCGGGCGCACCCGTGCTGCTCGTCGGCGGCGCCGTGAACGACCGGACGACCGTGGCGGCGCTCGCCGTCGTGCTGGCCGACGCGGGCTTCCAGGCCATCGCCGTCGACCGGCGGGGCCGCGGTGAGAGCGGGGACGCGCCGGTCTACAGCGTCGAGCGCGAGCTGGACGACCTCATGGCCGTGATCGAGGCCATCGGCGGTTCGGCCGCGCTGTTCGGTCACTCGTCGGGCGCCATCCTGGTGCTGGAAGCGGCGGCCCGCGGCCTGCCGGTGAACAAGGTGGCCGCGTACGAGCCACCGTTCATCGTCAGCGGTCGCCCGCGACCCGCCGACGACCTCGCCGAGCGCCTCAGCGCCCTGCTTGCCGACGGCAACCGTGAAGGCGCCGTGGAGTTGTTCCTGACCGAGGGTGTTTCCGTGCCGGCCGAGGGGGTGGCCGCCATGAAGGGACAGCCCGTGTGGGACTGGTTCGTGGGCTACGCGCACACGCTGCCCTACGACATCACCGTCACCGGCCCCGGCGGCCGGCTGCCCGCAGCTCGGCTGGCCGCCATCACCGTGCCCGTGCTCGTGCTGTCGGGTGGGGCGGGGGAGGCCTGGATGGGTGCTTCGGCCCGGGCTGTCGCCGAGACCGTGCCGCACGCCCGGTACGAAGTGATCCCCGGACAAGACCACGGTGTGCTCAACGCACCCGAGTCGCTGCGTTCCGTGCTGACGGACTTCCTGAAGTGACAAAATGGCGAGTGCTCGGTGAGCACTCGCCATTCGGCGGTTTCGGGTGCCCTCACGGAGCACCCGGCAACCTCAACTGCGTCAGCCGCGCACGACCTTGCCAGCCTTGATGCACGAGGTGCACACGTTGAGGCGCTTGCGCTGGGACACGCCGACCTTGGCGTGCACAGTCTGGATGTTCGGGTTCCACCGGCGGTTGGTACGCCGGTGGGAGTGCGAGACCGACTTGCCGAAGCCGGGTCCCTTGCCACAGACGTCGCACACGGCAGCCACGTCGAACTCCTCTGGATCTGGGACAAAGAATGGCGCCCAGACTCGCTGGGCAACTCGACCATAGTAACGAGTGGCTCCGGGTGGTTCGTCGTGGGGTCGATACGCTCGCGGGAACCGGCGAGGAGGTTACGGGGTGCGGGTGCTGGACGTGGCGGCGGTGTCGGCCTGGTCGGCGGCGTGCGTGCACAGCTTGGCGGTGCTCCGGCCGGCGATCAACGGCATCAACGTCTACCCCGTCGCCGACTCCGACACGGGCTCGAACCTGCTGCACACGATGACCGGCGCGCGCGATTCCCTGGCGGCCGCGCAACCGAGCGACGCGGCGGACGCGCTGGCCGTGCTGGCCCGGGGTGCCGTGGCCGCCGCGCGGGGAAATTCGGGCGTGATCATCTCCCAGGTCGTGCGGGGCATCGCCGACTGGGCGGCCGACGGCGCCGAACTCGACGGCGCGGGGCTCGCGGGAGCTCTCGGACATGCCGACCGCGTCGCCACCGGAGCGGTGAGCCGGCCCGTCGCGGGGACGATGCTGACCGTCCTGCACGTCGTGGCCGCCGCCGTTCAGGGCGACACGCGATCGCTGGGTGAAGTCGCCGCCACGGCCGCCGCGGCCGCCGCGTCCGCGCTGGAGGAGACGCCCAAGCAGCTGCCCGCGCTGGCCAAGGCGGGGGTCGTCGACGCCGGGGGACGAGGGCTCGTCGCGGTGCTCGACGCGCTGGCCGGCGTCGTCACGGACACCGCACCGGAGCGCGACCACGAGCTGTCGTTCGCGATCGAGCTGTCGGCCGCTGACCCCGCGCCGTACGCGTGGGAGGTCATGTACTTGCTGGACGGTGTCGACGAAGCGCGGCTGCCGGCGTTGCGCAAGGAGCTGAGCGGCTTCGGCGACAGCGTCACGGTGGCCGGCGACGGTTCGGGCAGCCACGCCGTGCACGTCCATTGCGCCGACATCGGCGCGGCGATCGAAGCAGGGCTGGAGCTGGGGCGGCCGCGGCGGATCCGCGTCGAGCCGCTGATCACGCCGACGCCGATCGAGCCGGGAGGCGGGCTGGACCGGTCGGTGGTGGCCGTCGTCCACGGCGGGGCGCTCGCCGAGCTGCTGCGGGCCGAGGGCGTCGCCGTGCTGGCCGTGCCGGACGACGAGACGCCCGGCGTCGAGGACATGATCGGGCTGTTCAACGAGGCTGCGGGCCGGCACGTGACGGTGCTGCCGGGCGGCTTGGACCTCACGGCCGCCGCCGACACCGCGGCCGGGCACCCGATGGCCGGCGACCGGGACGTCGTGGTGATCCCGTGCGCGTCGCCGGTGCAGGTGCTGGCCGCGCTCGCCGTGCACGACGAGGGCCGCCGTGTGAACGACGACGTCGTGGCCATGGCCGAAGCCGCCGCGGCCACCAGGCGTGGCGAGCTGCGGATCTCGACCGAGGAGTCGCTAACCTGGGTGGGCCGGGCCCAGTCCGGTGACGTGATCGGCCTGGTCGACGACGAGGTGGTGCTGATCGAGCCGGCACCGGCCTCGGAAACGAGCCTCGTCGCGGCCGCGATGAGCGTGCTCAACCGCATGCTGGCGCTCGGTGGTGAGCTGGTCACCGTGCTGAGCGGGGAGGCTGCGCCGCCGGGCGTGACTGGCGAACTGGCCGACCAGCTGCGGCACGAGCACCCCGAAGTGGAGTTGACGAGTTATGCCAGTGGCCAGGCGGGAGCCGTGCTGCTGATGGGAGTCGAATAGACATGGCCGGGCTGCGCGACAAGCTGCCGCTGCTGCTGGGGGCGAAGACGGCGAAGGCGCTGTCAGGTTCCCTCGGCATCGAGACCGTCTCCGACCTGCTGCGCCACTACCCGCGCCGGTACGCCGAGCGCGGTGAGCTCACCGACATCGCCGGCCTGGAGCTGGGCGAGCACGCGACCGTGCTGGCGCGGATCGAGAAGATCAGCAAGCGCCGCATGAAATCGCGCAACGGCACGATCCTCGACATGGTCATCACCGACGGGAAACGGCGGCTGGCCTGCGCGTTCTTCAACCAGGCGTGGCGCGAGAAGGAACTCGTGCCCGGCAAGACGGGCCTGTTCGCGGGCAAGGTGACGGCATTCCGCGACACGCTGCAGCTGGCCAACCCCGAGTACGAGCTGCTCGACGCCGAGCGCGAAGCCGAGGCCGTCGACAGCTTCCTGGCCGAGATCATCCCGGTGTACCCGGCGGCGCAGGGCATGCCGACGTGGTCGATCGCGAAGTGCGTGCGGCAGGTGCTGGACGTGCTTGAAGTGCCGGCCGATCCGATGCCGGAGGAGCTGCTGAAGCGCCACGGCCTGCCGGGCTTGGAGCGCGCGCTGCGCGGCATCCACCGGCCCGAGGACTGGGCGCACCTGGAGACCTCGCGCCACCGCCTCAAGTGGGACGAGGCCATGGCCGTGCAGCTGATCTTCGCGCAGCGGCGCCATTCCGCGGTGTCGCGGCCGGCGAAGGCCAGCCCGCACACCGACGGCGGCCTGCTCGACGCGTTCGACAAGCGCCTGCCGTTCGACCTCACGGGCGGCCAGCGCGCGATCGGCGACGAGATCGCCGCGGATCTGTCCAGTGAGCACCCGATGAACCGCCTGCTGCAGGGCGAGGTGGGTTCGGGTAAGACCGTCGTCGCGCTGCGGGCGATGCTGCAGGTCGTCGACTCCGGCCGGCAGACGGCGATGCTCGCCCCGACCGAGGTACTGGCCGCGCAGCACGCGCGTTCGCTGCGCGAGATGCTCGGCGAGCTCGGGATGGCGGGGGAGCTGGGGGCGGCGGAGAACGCCACGCGCGTGACACTGCTCACCGGCTCGCTGGGTGCGAAGGAGCGCAAGAAGGCCCTGCTGGAAGCGGCGAGCGGCGAGGCCGGGATCGTCGTCGGCACGCACGCCCTGATCCAGGACCACGTGCAGTTCGCCGACCTCGGGCTCGCGGTCGTGGACGAGCAGCACCGGTTCGGCGTGGAGCAGCGGGACGCGTTGCGCTCGCGTGGGGCGGACGACACTTCGCCGCACGTGCTGGTGATGACGGCGACGCCGATCCCCCGCACGGTCGCGATGACCGTGTACGGCGACCTGGAGACGTCCGCACTGCGCGAGATGCCGGTGGGCCGGTCGCCGATCAAGACGACCGTGGTGCCGGTGGCGGAAAAACCCGCGTGGTTCGACCGCGTCTGGGAGCGGGTGAACGAGGAGGTCGCCAAGGGGCACCAGGCGTACGTCGTGTGCCCGCGCATCGGCGACGAACCCCCGTCGGACAAGAGCGACAAACGTCCGCCGCTGGCGGTGCTGGATGTGGCGCCGGACCTGGCGGGCGGGGCGTTGAAGGGGCTGCGGGTCGCCGCGCTGCACGGCCGCATGCCGCCCGACGAGAAGGACGCGGTGATGCGTGCCTTCGGCGCCGGCCAGATCCAAGTCCTGGTGGCGACGACCGTCGTCGAGGTCGGCGTGAACGTCCCCAACGCCACCGCGATGGTCATCCTCGACGCCGACCGGTTCGGCGTGAGCCAGCTGCACCAGCTGCGCGGCCGCGTCGGCCGCGGCAGCGTGCCGGGGTTGTGCCTGCTGGTGACCGAAACCCTCGACGGCACCTCGACCCGCGAACGCCTCGCGGCCGTCGAGTCCACCACCGACGGCTTCGAACTGTCCCGTTTGGACCTCGAACTCCGCCGCGAGGGCGACATCCTCGGCGCCGCGCAGTCCGGCAAGCGCTCGGGGCTCAAGCTGCTGTCCCTGCTGCGCGATGAGGACGTGATCACCGAGGCTCGTGCGCAGGCCCAGGAAATCGTGGTGCGCGACCCGTCGCTGGCGTCCTACCCTGGCCTCGCCCAGATGGTGTCCGACGTCGTGGACATGGAACGCGCGGAGTACTTGGAGAAGAGTTGACGGCTGCCGCCCCCGCCTCCGTCCGGCCCGCGGTCGTCTCCGATGCTCCGGCGATCGCCCACGTCCACGTCGCTTCCTGGCAAGCCGCGTACGACGGACTGTTGCCCGCCGAGTTCCTGTCGGGTCTTTCGGCCGGCGCCCGCGAGCGCTTCTGGGCACGGAACCTCGCGGATCCGCCCGTGCACCAGACGATCCTGGTCGCAGTGACGCCTGACGGTTCCCTCGCCGGCTTCGCCGCGGCCAACTCCAGCCGCGACGAGGACGCCACGACCGAGACGGGTGAACTCGCCTCCCTTTACCTGCTCCCCTCGCACTGGAGCCGCGGTGTCGGCCGCCTCCTCCACGCGGCCGCGGTCGCCGCACTGACCGCCGAGTTCTCGACCGCGATCCTGTGGGTCCTCGCGACCAACACGCGTGCCCGCACCTTCTACGAACACGCCGGCTGGATCCTCGACGGCCGCACCAAAGTCGAAACCGTGGCCGACGGCGCGGTGACGCTGGAAGAGGTCCGGTACCGGCTCGCCCTCCGCTGAGGCGCCGGGGCTCGGTCGGGTCCTGCTGCATGGGTGGCGCTGGCGTGGGTCGCTGATGGCGCTGTGGTGTCGGAAGTACTTCAGTACCGGCTCGCGGCGGCGGCAGGCTTCTGGCCCTTGGGGCGCGAGGCCGCGGCAGCCCCTGAGTTCGTCGTCACTCCCTCATTTCCGGACGAACACCCCCGCCTTCGCCGCCGCCGCCGCGGCGTCGGCCGCCGTGCGGGCGTCCGTGGGGGTGAGGGGTTCGCGCGAGATGAACAGGCGGTAGAAGACGGGGCCGCTCGCCACGCGGATCACCTCGTCGGAGTCCGTGCCGGCCGGTACTTCGCCGCGCGCCACGGCACGGGTCACGAGTACCGACGAACGGGCGTGCCGGTCTTGATAGAACGCGTGCAGCGCCTCCGCCGCGGAATCCGAGTGGAAGGCGGCCAGCACCGACGCCGTCGGGAGTTCTCGCAGGCCGGGTTCGGTGAAGTAGCGGATCAGTTCCAGCAGCACCTCCTTCAGATCGCCCGCCAGTGAGCCGGTGTCGCGCGGCGTCCAGGGCTGCTCCGTGCCCATGCGCAGGGCTGCGGCGACGAGGCCGTCCGTCGAGGCCCAGCGGCGGTAGATCGTGGTCTTGTGGACACCCGAGCGGTCGGCGACCGCCTCGACCGTCAGGTTCGTGAAGCCGCGCTCGGCGAGCAGGTCCAGCGTCGCCTGCAGCACGGCGATGCGCGTGCGTTCGGTTCGCCCACCCGGTCGGCGGGTTCCGGCCGATTCACTTAGCAAGTGCTACTCCTGTTGCGTTAGTGTGCCCAGTATGCCAGACCTCGACTTCCGAACGCCCTTCTCGCCCGACGACGTCACGCCGATCGCGGACCTGATCGGCGACGCGCGCATCGTCGCGATCGGGGAGAACAACCACCACATCCGCGAGTTCGGCCTGCTGCGCAACCGGCTGCTGCGCCACCTCGTCGATGAGCGTGGTTTCACCGTGCTCGGCTTCGAATCGGGGTTCGCCGAAGGAGAGCTCGTCGACAGCTGGCTCCGCGGCGCACCCGGCGACGTCGCCGACATCGGCCGCGACGGCTTCACCTTCTCCCTCGGCGACTCACCCGAGGTGCACGAGATGCTCACCTGGCTGCGCGACCACGGCGGCGTTCGCTGTGCCGGCCTCGACGTCCCCAGCTCCGGCGGCTCACCCGTCCCAGCGCTACAAGCCGTGCGACGCTACCTCGAAGACGTGGACCCCGAGGTCGTTCCTCTGGTCGACGCCGGGCTCGCCGCTTCGGAGCCGTACGCGTCGGTCAGCAGCGCCATCGCGCCCGGCCGCTACGCGACGATGGCCGCGCCCGCGCGCGACGCGGCAACCGCCGCGTTCAGCACCCTCCTCGCACACTTGCGTGCCCTGGCGCCCGTGTACGAGCAGCGTGGCGACCCGAGCGCTCACGCCATCGCCGAACACCACGCGCTCGGTGCGCTCCGCCTTGATGCCTACCAGCGTGAGCTGGCGGCGATGATGGCGGGCGTCGCGCCGTCGATGCAGAGCTCCTCGCGCGACACGTACCTGGCGTCGACCGTGAAGCTGCTTCGCCGGCTGCACGGCGAGGGCGCGAAGATCGTCGTGATGGTCCACAACGGACACCTGCAGCGCGTGCCGTTCGTGCCCGCGCCGGGCATGGTCTTCCCCTCGGCCGGCACGCACCTGGCCGCCGAGTTCGGCGACGACTACTTCACCCTCGGCGTCACGGCCGGCACCGGCACCACCACGGGTCTCACACCGGACGAGGCCGCGCGCCTCGGGTTCCGCGTCCACGCGGACGAACTGCCGCCGGTCGCGGACGGCAGCGTCGAAGCCTCGCTCGCCGACTCCGGGCCGTGCCTGGTCGACCTGCGCGCCAACCGCGCGAAGGGTGTGGCCGGGCCGACGAGTATGCGGCACGCGCACCTGTTCACGTCCGTCGACGTCGTGCAGGCCTTCGACGCGCTCGTGTACCTGCCGACGATGTCGGTCAGCGACCACGTCCCGGCGGACTGAGCTCACCCCGACAGCAACGGCTCGAACCGCCGGTAGGAGCCGTAGTCGCGGAAGTGGCGGGCGTACAGGTCGGCGTCGCGCGCGAGGTCCTCGTCGAGGGCCTGCGCGACGTCGACCACGTGTTTGCACCGCCACGTGATCAGCTCACCGCACTCGTTGCGGTGGCTGCCCGACTCGGCTTCCGCCCGCCGGCGGACGGCTTCGCGCGCTTCGCCTTCGCTCGCCGCGTGCACGAGGACGAAGTCTTCGCGATACAGCGGGTCGTACGCGGGTGAATCACTGGTCGCCTCGTAGAGGATTACGGCGACGTACGGTTTCTCACTCATCATTCCTCCTGGTCCGGTTCTTGATCACTGTCTTGAAGAGGCCGGGTGGGGGCAAGAAGGTTTCCCGCCGAAACAGGGACCAGCCCATCGGGTGACGTCGAGTTGCCGAGGGCACCCGGCCGGGATACCACGCAGGAATGCGGATCCGTGGGCTTCTTCCGGTGACAGTGACCATCCTCCTGGTGGCGACGGCGAATTCGCCCGCACTCGCGGCCGGCGGCGGCACGCAGGACAATCCGCCGAGCTGGGCGCTCGACCGGATCGACCAGCGGAGCGGCCTCGACCAGAAGTACCGCTACGAAAGCGATGCCTCGGACGTCACCGTGTACGTGATCGACAGCGGCGTCGACGCGAAGCACCCCGACTTCCAGGGTCGCGTGCAGCCGGGCAAGGACTTCCTCACCGGCGGCGCCGACACGTCCGACACCAACGGGCACGGCACGCGCGTCGCCGGCATCGTCGCCGGTCGCAGCTACGGCGTTGCCAAGGGCGCGCAGATCTTCCCGGTCCGCGTGCTCGACAAGGACGGCGGCGGCAGCACCGACAACATCCTCGCGGGCCTCGACTGGGTCGCACAGAACGCGCGCCAGCCGGCCGTCGCGTACCTCGGCATCGGGGGCGTCGCCAACCAGCAGCTCGACGACGCGGTGGCCGCGCTCGCCGCGGTGATGCCCGTCGTCGTCCCAGCGGGCGAAGGCGGCGAAGACGACAGCCAGGTTTCGCCCGCGCGGGTCCCCGCCGCGCTGACCGTGGCGGCGAGCGACGTGCAAGACCAGATCGCGACTTTCTCGGATTTCGGGACGCCGGTCGACCTCTACGCGCCGGGCGTCGACATCCCGGCGCCGCTCGCGGGCTCGTCGAACGCCGGCACGCTATCGGGCACCTCGATGGCCGCGGCCGTGGCGGCGGGCGCCGCCGCCGTCTACCGCTCGCGGCACCCGGATGCCGCGCCCGCGGACGTCGACAAGGCGTTGGTGCAGGCAGCGACACCAAACGCGCTGAAAAACGTGCCTTCGGGCACAGCCAACCGATTGCTTTGCACCCTGCCCGCTCAGGCCTTCTGACTGTTGCGGGAAGCCCGAGTTGCCCGCATCATGCACGCAGGTCGGCGCGAATGATGTCCATCACGTGGAATCTGTCTCCCGGAGAGCGAGATAAACCGGGTAACGTGCCTTCACTACCGATCCGAAACGGGAAGGACCGGGCATGTTCCGCAAGGTGCTGGTGGCCAACCGCGGTGAGATCGCGATCCGAGCGTTCCGCGCAGGCTACGAACTGGGGGCGGGCACGGTTGCCGTGTTCCCGCACGAAGACCGCAACTCGCTCCACCGGCTGAAGGCCGACGAAGCCTACGAGATCGGCGAACCCGGTCACCCGGTGCGCGCGTACCTCTCCGTCGAGGAGATCGTCAAGGCCGCCAAGAAGGCGGACGCCGACGCGGTCTACCCGGGTTACGGCTTCCTGTCCGAGAACCCCGATCTCGCGCGCGCGTGCGAGGAGGCCGGGATCACGTTCGTCGGACCGAGCGCCGAGATCCTGGAGCTCACCGGCAACAAGGCACGCGCCGTCAAGGCCGCGCGCGACGCCGGCGTGCCGGTGCTCGGCTCGTCGGAGCCCTCCAGCGACATCGACGCGCTGGTCGCCGCGGCCGAGGAGCTCGGGTTCCCGGTGTTCGTCAAGGCCGTCGCCGGCGGTGGTGGCCGCGGCATGCGGCGTGTCGAGGACCCGGCCCACCTGCGCGAGTCCATCGAGGCCGCCGCACGCGAGGCCGAATCCGCGTTCGGTGACCCGACGGTGTTCATCGAGAAGGCCGTGGTCGAGCCGCGGCACATCGAGGTGCAGATCCTCGCCGACAGCGAGGGCAACGTCATCCACCTCTTCGAGCGCGACTGCTCCGTTCAGCGCCGCCACCAGAAGGTGGTGGAGCTGGCCCCCGCGCCGAACCTCGACCCGCAGCTGCGCGACCGCATCTGCGCCGACGCCGTGAAGTTCGCGCGCCAGATCGGCTACCGCAACGCCGGCACCGTCGAGTTCCTCCTCGATCGCGACGGCAACCACGTGTTCATCGAGATGAACCCGCGGATCCAGGTCGAGCACACGGTGACCGAGGAGGTCACCGACGTCGACCTCGTGCAGTCGCAGATGCGCATCGCCTCCGGTGAGACGCTCGCCGACCTCGGGCTCGCGCAGGACAAGATCTACCTGCGCGGCGCCGCGCTGCAGTGCCGCATCACGACGGAAGACCCCGCCAACGGCTTCCGCCCCGACACCGGCATGATCAGTGCCTACCGCTCGCCCGGCGGCTCGGGCATCCGCCTCGACGGCGGCACCGCGTTCTCCGGCACGGAGATCAGCGCCCACTTCGACTCGCTGCTCGTGAAGCTCACCTGCCGCGGCCGCGACTTCAAGACCGCCGTGGGCCGGGCCCGTCGTGCCGTCGCGGAGTTCCGCATCCGCGGTGTCGCCACGAACATCCCGTTCCTCCAGGCGGTGCTCGACGACCCGGACTTCCGCGAAGGCCGCGTCACGACGTCGTTCATCGAGGAGCGCCCGCACCTGCTCACCGCTCGTAGTTCGGCGGACCGCGGCACGCGCCTGCTCACCTACCTGGCCGACCAGACGGTGAACCGCCCGCACGGTGAACGCCCGCGCACGCCCGACGCCACGACGAAGCTGCCGAAGCTGCCCGCCGACCTCGTGCCGCCGGACGGCTCCAAGCAGAAGCTCACCGAGCTGGGCCCGGCCGGCTTCGCCCGCTGGCTGCGGGAGTCGCCGCTGCTCGGCGTCACCGACACCACGTTCCGCGATGCCCACCAGTCCTTGCTCGCCACGCGCGTGCGCACGAAGGACCTCCTGGCCGTCGCCCCGGTCGTCGCCGCGACCGTGCCGCAGCTGCTTTCCCTCGAGTGCTGGGGTGGCGCCACCTACGACGTCGCGCTGCGCTTTCTGGCCGAGGACCCGTGGGAGCGCCTCGAGCAGCTGCGCAAGGCCGTGCCGAACATCTGCCTGCAGATGCTGCTGCGCGGCCGCAACACCGTGGGCTACACGCCGTACCCCACCGAGGTCACGCACGCCTTCGTCGAAGAAGCGGCCGCCACCGGCATCGACATCTTCCGCATCTTCGACGCGCTCAACGACGTCGAGCAGATGCGCCCGGCCATCGACGCGGTCCGCGAAACCGGCACTGCCGTCGCCGAAGTCGCTCTTTGCTACACCTCCGATCTCTCCGATCCCGGGGAAAAGCTCTACACGCTCGACTACTACCTGAAGCTCGCCGAGCAGATCGTCGGAGCGGGTGCGCACATCCTCGCGATCAAGGACATGGCGGGCCTGCTCCGCGCACCGGCCGCCGCGAAGCTCGTGACGGCGCTGCGCAAGGAGTTCGACCTCCCGGTGCACATCCACACGCACGACACCGCGGGCGGCCAGCTGGCCACCTACCTCGCCGCCATCCAGGCGGGTGCGGACGCCGTCGACGGCGCGGTGTCGTCCATGGCCGGCACCACGTCGCAGCCGTCGCTCGGGTCGATCGTCGCGGCGACCGACCACTCGGACCGCACCACGGGCCTGGACCTGCAGGCGATCGGCGACCTCGAGCCCTACTGGGAGAGCGTGCGCAAGATCTACGCTCCCTTCGAAGCCGGCCTCGCCTCGCCCACCGGCCGCGTGTACCACCACGAGATCCCGGGCGGCCAGCTCTCCAACCTGCGCACGCAGGCCATCGCGCTGGGGCTCGGCGACCGCTTCGAGGACATCGAGGCCATGTACGCCGCGGCCGACAAGATCCTCGGCCACCTCGTGAAGGTCACGCCTTCGTCCAAGGTGGTCGGTGACCTCGCGCTGCACCTCGTCGGCGCGGGCGTCTCCCCCGCGGACTTCGAGGCGGAGCCCAACAAGTTCGACATCCCGGACTCCGTGATCGGCTTCCTCCGCGGCGAGCTCGGCGACCCGCCGGGTGGCTGGCCGGAACCGTTCCGCACCAAGGCTCTCGAAGGCCGGTCGGCGGCCAAGCCCGTGGTGGAACTGTCCGAAGAGGACCGCAAGGAACTCACCGACAACCGGCGCGGCACCCTGAACCGGCTGCTGTTCCCAGGGCCGACGAAGGAGTTCGAAGCCCGTCGCGAGGCCTACGGTGACACGAGTGTGCTGTCGAGCAAGGACTTCTTCTACGGTTTGCGCCCGGGTGAGGAGTACGCGGTCGACCTGGAGCCCGGTGTCCGGCTGCTCATCGAACTGGAAGCGATCGGCGAGGCCGACGAGCGCGGCGTGCGCACTGTGATGTCGACGCTCAACGGCCAGCTCCGGCCGATCCAGATCCGCGACCGCTCGATCGCTTCGGACGTCCCCGTGACCGAAAAGGCCGAGAAGGGCAACCCGAAGCAGATCGCGGCGCCGTTCGCCGGTGTGGTGACGCTGCAGGTGGCGGAAGGCGACCAGGTCGAGGCCGGCGCGACCGTGGCGACGATCGAGGCCATGAAGATGGAAGCGTCGATCACCGCTTCGGCGGCGGGCAAGGTCGGGCGGTTGGCGATCACCTCCGTTCAGCAGGTCGAGGGCGGGGACCTCCTCATCGTGCTCGAGTAGCGCGGCAGTGCGCCAGTTTTCGGTGTAGCGAACGGCCCACTCGCGCCATTTCGGCGCGAGTGGGCCGTTCGCGCCGCTTCGGGCTCGTCTCGGCGGGGGTGGCCGCGCTACCGTCGGGCGCATGCTGATCAACGCGGTGCCGCAGTGGCAGGGCGCGGTCGGTCCCCAGGCCCGGGGGCTGATGGAGGGCTGCCTCGCGCTGTCCGAGCTGGCCGGGCACGTCCTGGGCCGGCCGGTGCACCACATCCACCAGGAACCGGCCACCAGTGAGGTGAGTGCGGGCGTCGCCAACCGCGCGGTGCTGACGGGTGCCAACCGAGCGGCGCAGCTCGCCGCGCTCGAAGCACCCGGCGGTCCGGTCCTGACGATCGGCGGCGACTGCGGCGTGGAGCTGGTGCCGGTCGGTGTGGCGCGGTACCGCCACGGCGCCGGGCTGGGTGTCGCGTGGTTCGACGCGCATCCGGATCTGAACACGGCCGAGTCGTCTCCCTCGGGCGCGTTCCACGGGATGGTGCTGCGGTCGTTGCTGGGCGAAGGGGACGAGGAGTTCGCGGCGAGCCCCGCGATCGAGCCGGGGCGGGTGGCGCTGTTCGGCACCCGGGTCTTCGATGTCGCGGAGGAGCAAGCCGTTCGGCGCGGGCTGGCGGTGCAGACAGAGGACGTCGCCGGTGCGCTGCGGCGGGCCGGTGCGGAGTCGGTGTACCTGCACGTCGATCTCGATGTGCTGGATCCGGGGGAGTTCGGCGGCGTGAACTTCCCCGAACCCGGTGGGCTGAAGATCTTCGAGCTCGTCGAGGCGATCGCCGGATTGTCCGAAGTAGACGTCGTCGGCGCGGGGATCACGGAGTGCGTGGGCACCCAGCTCGAGGCGCTGGAGCCCGTGATCACCGCGGTGGGGAGGGTGCTCATGCGAGGCTGAACCCCTGCCAGGCCTTGTGGCGCACCGGGTGAGCGCGGCTCAGGGCCGGCTCTCGGCGAGTGCCGCACGCACGGCCTCGACGGCTTCAGCCACGTCGACGTTCAGCTCCCGGACGCGCCGGGCGTAGTCGTCGGCCGCGGTGCGGAGCAGGGCCGCGCGGTCGGGCGGCTCGGCGGCGCCGGTGACGACGGTTCCGCGGGCGCGAGCGGTGGTGACCCAGCCGGCGGCTTCGAGTTCGCGGTAGACGCGGGCGACTGTGCCCGCGGCCAGCCCGAGGTCGCGGGCGAGCTGGCGGATGGGCGGGAGCCGAGCGTCGACGGGCACGGCACCGGTGCTGATCGCGTGGACGATCTGGTCGTGGACCTGGCGCCACGGGGCGACTCCGTTGTCGGTGTCGACGACCACTCGCAGTGGCATCTACTTCGCCGCCGCCGTCGCCGGCAGCTTCCGCGGCGGCGAGGCGATGGCGAGGAACGCGGCGAGCGTCCCCACGAACGCCAGGAACGACGGCAACGTGGCGCCGGGCCGGGCGGTGACGGCGCACGTCGCCGTGGCGAGCCCGAGGGCGACGTGGGCGCTGCGGCAGCGTAGGGCGAGGTCGACGTCGGGATCACCGGTGGCCGGGCGCCGCACGGCGAGCAGCACCACGCCGCACGCGACGGCGGCGGACGCGAGCGTCACGGCGAACCGCACCCACTCGCCGAGCACCGCCAGGTGCACCGCGGCGGCGACCGCGGGCAGCCCGGTGGCGATGATCGCCCACAGGGGAGCGAAGTCGAGGACGCCGCGGGGTGCGAGCACGGCTTCGCGCCGCGAGCCCGGGGTCGGACGCTGGGCCAGCACCTCGGCGATGAGCCCGCCCAGGAGCAGCACGGCCACGATCGTGCCGAGGCCGGACGAGTCCGCCAGACGCGACGCGCCCGGAATCAGGGGGAGCCCGACGAACAGCCACGGATACCAGAACCGCCGGCGCCGCAGGTAGCGCACCGCGACGCCCACCTGCTCGGGCGTCGCGCGCGGCAGGCCCCACTTGGCGAGCAGGTGCGCGCCCTGCCGTTGTCCCGGCCACAAGACGATCAGGATCGCCAGGCCGAACAAGCCGCAAACCAGAGCGGCACCGAGCGCTGAGCCGAGGTCCATCGCAAGCACTCCCATATTGTATCAAGCACATGGTACAAGACGGATGAGTGCCGCGCAGATCGATGCGCAACGCGCTGGTTGGCAGGCGGAGGAGCCGGCCCCGGGTGGGAACTGCGAGGGATCGCGATCTCTGCAGGGTGGTTGTGTCGCGGGTGGACCCGCTGCACGGCGGTGGAGTCCGTGCGCTGGCGCGGTGGGCCTGGGGCGATCGGAAGGGGGTGGCGTGTTCGTCCGTTCGTACGCCTTTTCCGGCGCGGTCGGCGGTACGTTCTCGGACTTTGTCAGTGGGACCGCGCGAACTTGTCACGCCGGTGACAAGAAATCTGTTTGTCCGGCGAAAGGTGACACATTCGGCGTGAGTTTTTCGATGTGTCCTGTGTCACCCCATCGGCTGCCGAGGGGGCTGCCGATGGGGTGCCGATGGCCGGGAACCGGAGCGGGGCAAAGGAGCTGCGATGACGGTGGAGCGGGGACTCGAGCGCGCTGTGCCGTCGGCGGAGATGCCGCGGAGGCTGGCCGAAATCCTGCGCCCCGAGCTCGCCAGCCTGGCGACGGAAATCGTCGACGAGATCAGGGTGACGATTCCGGTGTATGCGCGGCTGCTGGACGGACAGTGCGGGAAACCGATCCGGGCGGGAGTGGAGTACGCCATCAAGCTGTTCGTCGAGCAGATCGCGGACCCGGCGGTGTCGAAAGAGCAGTCGCACGAGGTGCACCACCGGCTGGGGCAGAACGAGATGCGCGAGGGGCGCAGCTTGGACACGCTGCAGTCGGCGTACCGCGTCGGCGCGCGGGTGTCGTGGCGGCGGATCATGGACGTCGGGCGGCGGAGCGGGTTGTCGTCGGCGGTCGTGTCGCAGCTCGCCGACGCGATGCTGGCGTTCATGGACGAACTGGCGTCCGTCGCGCTCGATGGGTACCTCGAAGCCAAGGCCCGGACGGCAGGCGCGCTCGAGATGTGGCGGCACCGGCTGCTCGACCTGCTGCTGCAACATCCGGCCGCACCCGCGAAGACGATCTGCGATCTCGCGCAGCTCACCGGCTGGGCGGTACCCGAGGTGGCGTCGCCGATCGCTCTGCAGCCGATGACCATCACGCGCCTTCGCCGGCACGTCACGCTCGACTCCGACCTGCTCTTCGAACTGGAGGGCGCGCAGCCGCGCATCGTGGTGCCCGGAGCCGTCGACAGCGCGCGCCTCGCGACGCTGCAGGCTGCGTTGCCGGACCACCGGCTGTCGGTCGGGCCGTGTGTGCCGCTCGGCTGCCTCGCCGACTCGCTGCGGTGGGCTCGCGCCGCCCTGAGGCTCGCTGATCGCGGACGCATCGCGCACCGCCGCGTGCACCGCGCCGAGGACCACCTCGGCGACTTGCTGGTGAACTCCGACGCCGCGCTGGTCGACGTGCTGCGTGCCCGCCTCTTCGCGCCGCTGGCCGGGATGACGGACAAACAGCAGGAACGGCTCCTCGAGACGCTGCGCGCGTGGCTCGACAGCCAGGGCAACGTCGTCGAAATCGCCGAACTCCTGCAGATCCACCCGCAGACCGTCCGCTACCGCATGCGCCAGCTCCAGGCCACCTTCGGCCACCGGCTGCGCGATCCCGCCGCTCGCTTCGAAATGGCGCTGGTCCTGCGCGCGACCGCCCCGCGCCGCTCGACAGCCGGCCCCTGGCCCGGGCCATTCCCGCCGACTGAGGTGCTGCCGTCGCCACGCCGGAGTCCTCAGTGGACAACGCAGCGCTGAGCAACGCGACAGTGGAAAGAAAAATCCCGGCCACGTGGACCGGGATCTCTCTTCCGCTCGACGTCAATCCTTGAGGCTCGCCACGAGTTCGTAGGAGCGCACGCGGTCCTCGTGCCCGTGGACCTGGGTGGTGATCATCAGCTCGTCCGCGCCGCTGTCGGCGAGCAGCTGCTCGAGTCCCTTGCGGACGGTCTCCGGCGAGCCGATCACGCTCGAACCGAAGCGGTCGGCGAGGAATGCGCGGTCCGCCTCCGTGTACGGGTACTCGGCGGCTTCCTCTGGCGTCGGCAAGGCGACCGGGCGGCCGCGGCGGAGGCTGAGGAACGACAGCCCGCTCGGCCCGGCGAGGAACTGCGCGCGCTCGTCGGTCTCGGCCGCCACGACGGCGACGCCGAGCATCACGTACGGCTCCTGCAGGACCTCCGACGGGCGGAAGTTCTCGCGGTACAGCTGCACGGCCGGCAACGTGTTCTCCGACGCGAAGTGGTGCGCGAACGAGAACGGCACCCCGAGCCGTCCGGCGAGCTGCGCGCTGAAACCGGAGGACCCCAGCAGCCACAGCGGCGGTTTGTTGCCCTCGGCGGTCACGGCGTTGACGCCGCGCGCGGGATCGCGCTCGAAGTACTCGAGCAGCTCCATCAGCTGCTCCGGGAAGTTCTCGGCGGTGAGTCCGCCGGGTCCGCGCAGCGCGAGCGCCGTGCGCTGGTCGGTGCCGGGCGCGCGCCCGATGCCGAGGTCGATGCGGCCGGGGTGCAGCGCCTCCAGGGTGCCGAACTGCTCGGCCACCACGAGCGGCGCGTGGTTGGGCAGCATGATCCCGCCGGAGCCGACGCGAATGGACTCCGTGGCGCCGGCCACCGAACCGATCAGCACGACCGTCGCCGAGCTGGCGATGCCCGGCATGTTGTGGTGCTCGGCGAGCCAGTAGCGGCGGTACCCCAGCCGCTCCGCGTGGCGGGCCAGGTCGATGGTGTTGCGCAGGGCGTCGCCGACCCCCTGGCCCTCCGAGATGGGCGCGAGGTCGAGCACGGACAGCGGCACGTCAGACAGGGAACTCACGATCAGCAGTAACGCACAGGCCCGCTGTTCCCTTCCCGGCGCGTCAGAGATGTCGGGGGTGTCAGCGGTGTCAGCGGCGTCAGCTCTGCGGCAGCCAGTCCGGGTCGGATGCGAGCACGATCAGCTGCTGCGTCGCCCGGGTCAGGGCGACGTACAGGACCCGCCTGCCGGTGGAGGACTCCGTGACGAGGTCCATGGGCTCGACCAGCACGACGGCGTCGTACTCGAGGCCCTTGGAGTCGAGGCTGCCGACGATCTTGAGGCGTTCGTCGGTCTGGTCGGCGAACCAGCCCGCGATCTCCGGGACGCGGTCCATGGCCGTGATCACGCCCACGGTGCCCTCCACGGCGCCGAGCAGCTCCTTCACCGCGGCCTGCGTCGCACCTTCCAGCGCAGCCGCTTCGACGGGCCGCACCTCGGGCTCGATGCCGGTGGTCCGGACCGCCTTTGGCAGCTCGCCGGGCTCGGCGTGACCGGCCACGACCTTCGCGGCGAGGTCGAAGATCTCCGCCGAGTTGCGGTAGTTGGTACGCAGCGTGTAGCGGCGTTTGGCCGTCTTCACGCCGAAGGCCTGGTCGCGCGCGGCGGCGGCCTCCTCGGGGTCCGGCCACGAGCTCTGCACCGGGTCGCCGACGACGGTCCAGCTCGCGTACTTGCCGCGGCGGCCGACCATGCGCCACTGCATGGGGGAGAGGTCCTGCGATTCGTCGACGACCACGTGGGAGTACTCGTCGTAGTGCTCGGGCCGGTGCGGGGCGGCGCCCGTGCTGCCGCGCTCCGGGGCGGCCTCGATCACCTGCTGGCGCCGGCGCCGCTTGGGCTCCGGGCCCACGAGCACGCGCAGCTCGTCCAGCAGGGCGACGTCGGCGACGGTCCAGCCGCGCGAGCGGTCGGCGAAGTCGGCGGCGAGCACGGTGATCTCGTGGCGGTTGAGCACGCCCTTCGACGCGGCGGCGAGGCGCTTCTCGTCGCCGAGCCACTTGAGGATCTGCGCGGGGTAAAGGATCGGCCACCACACCACCAGGAAGCGGTGGAAGTCGATGCGCTCGCCGAGGTCGTTGATCAGCTCCGCGCGATCGATCTCCTTGCCGTCCGCCTTCGCGTACTCCTCGGCCTTGTCGGCCAGCGCCGCCAGCAGCAGCTCGGCGGTGCGTACGCGCGCCCGGTTCGGCGGCGCACCCTGCGTGTGGGCCTTGCGGCGCACCTTCTCCAGTTCACGCGCCGAGAGCTTCAGCACTTCGCCGCGGTAGACCATCCGCAACTCCTGCGGCGCCTCGGGCGGCGTGTCACGCAGCGCGCGCAGCAGCACCTTGCGCATCCGCAGCGAACCCTTGATCGCGGCCAGCTCGGAGTTGTCCTGGCGGGTCGCCGCGAGCCCGTCGAGCACCTCGCCCAGCGCGCGCAGCTCCACGTTCGTCTCGCCCATCGACGGCAGCACGCGCGAGATGTACGAGGTGAACACACCCGACGGGCCGATCACGAGCACGCCCGCACCGCCGAGCTGACGGCGGTGGCGGTAGAGCAGGTACGCCGCGCGGTGCAGGGCGACGGCCGTCTTCCCGGTGCCCGGCCCGCCGGTGATCTCGGTGACCCCGCGCCACGGCGCGCGGATGACCTCGTCCTGCTCTTTCTGGATCGTGGCGACGATGTCGCGCATCTTCTCGCCGCGCGAGCGGCCCAGCGCGGCCATGAGCGCACCCTCGCCGACGACCTGCATGTCCTCCGGCACGGCGTCGGGGATCAGCACGTCGTCGTCGACGTCGAGCACGGTCTGGCCGGAGCAGCGGATCACGCGACGGCGCACCACGTCCATCGGCTCTTCCGCCGTGGCCTGGTAGAACGCCGCGGCCGCCGGGGCGCGCCAGTCGGTGACGAGGTTGTCGAACTCGTTGTCGCGGATGCCGAGGCGCCCGACGTAGATGTGCTCGCGGTCGAGGTGGTCGAGCCGGCCGAAGACCAGGCCCTCGTACTCGGCGTCGAGCGTCTGCAGGGTCTGGTTCGCGTGGTAGACCATCATGTCGCGCTCGAACAGCATCGACGCCTGCTCGAAGATGGCCTCGCGCTGCGCGCCCTGACCGATCTCGTAGCCCTTCGTGCGCATCGCCTCGGCCTGTTGGCGCAGCTCGGCGAGCCGGGTGTAGACCCGATCCACGTGGGCCTGTTCGACGGCGATCTCCGCTCGTCGCACCCGGGGTTCCGACACCAAACTCTCCCTAAACAGCTCGACCGCCTCTGGAGGGCGAAGAACGACTCTACGCGCCCGCGCGCGGCGGATTCAGCAAGTCCTGTCCAACACCACATCGTGGACGTCCGCGAAGATGACGGGATGACGAGGATCGTGGCGGGGAAGGCGGGCGGCCGTCGGCTGAAAGTGCCGCCGAAGGGCACCCGGCCCACGTCGGAGCGGGTGCGCGAAGCCCTGTTCAACGCCCTCGACGTGGCGGGGGAGCTCGAGGGCGTGCGCGTGCTCGACCTCTACGCCGGCTCCGGCGCGCTCGGCCTCGAAGCCCTCTCCCGCGGCGCCGCCGACGCGTGGTTCGTCGAAGCCGACCGCAGGGCCGCAGATGTGCTGCGCGGCAACGTCGGAGCGCTGGGCCTGGGTGGCACCGTGCGCGCCGCGCCTGTCGAGGCCGTGGTGGCCGCGCCCGCGGCCGCCGAGTTCGACCTCGTGCTGGCCGATCCGCCGTACGCCGTCGACGCCGCCGCACTCGGCAAGGTGCTGGCCGCGCTCGACGAGGGCGGCTGGCTCACCGACGGTGCCCTCGTGGTGATCGAACGGGCCGCTCGTGACGGTGCGCCGGACTGGCCGGCCGCCTTCACCCCGACCCGGGACAAGAAGTACGGCGACACCGCGCTGCACTGGGCCGAGTACACCCGTCGAGCACAGGTGTGACGCAGTCATCACGAAGCGCGCGCGAGCTGTCGCGGCTTGGTAGCGTCCGCGCATGCGGCGTGCGGTCTGTCCCGGTTCCTACGATCCGGCCACCAACGGGCACCTCGACATCATCGAGCGGGCGTCCCTCCTCTTCGACGAAGTCGTGGTCGCAGTGGGGGTGAACAAGAACAAGAAGGGCCTGTTCAGCGTCGAGGAACGGCTGGAGATGCTGCGCGAGATCACCGCGAAGCTGCCGAACGTGCGCGTCGACTCGTGGCAGGGCCTGCTCGTGGACTACTGCCGGGACAACGACATCGCGGCGGTCGCCAAGGGACTGCGGTCGGTGAGCGACTTC
Source organism: Amycolatopsis sp. FDAARGOS 1241 (assembly GCF_016889705.1). NCBI lineage: Bacteria > Bacillati > Actinomycetota > Actinomycetes > Pseudonocardiales > Pseudonocardiaceae > Amycolatopsis > Amycolatopsis sp. FDAARGOS 1241. Next base: position 7,231,743 of record NZ_CP069526.1, on the reverse strand, counting down.
GACTACGAGCTGCAGATGGCGCAGATGAACCGCGAGCTCACGGGGCTTGAAACGCTGCTGATGGCCAACAACCCGGCCTACGGCTTCGTCTCCAGCTCGCTCGTGAAGGAGGTCGCGGCGCTGGGCGGCGACGTGGAGCGCCTCGTGCCGCCGGTCGTGTTCGAACGGCTCAGCAAGGTGTTCCCGAAGCAGGCCTGACTCCGGGGTTTCGCGCGTTCACGGGACGTTTTCCCCCGATCGGGTGGCGACCATCGTCGGGACTTCGGTGCAAGCTGAAAGCTGTTCACTTGACGGCAGCCTGACGACCACCCCATCGGGTTACGGTCCGAAAATGGCCAACCACCGTTCGCGCTTGACTGCGGTCCTGTTCGCCCTGCTGGTCGGTTTCCTCGGGTTCGGCACCGCCGCGGTCGCGGCACCCGCTGTCCCGGCCACTGGGGCTTCTGTGCTGCAGAACTCCTGCGGCAACCTATCCGGCTTCTCGCACACGACGCTGTCCGCGTTGCCCGCCGAAGCCACCACGACCTACAACCTCATCCAGAAGGGCGGGCCCTTCCCGTACCCGCAGAACGACGGCGTCGTCTTCGACAACCGGGAAGGCATCCTGCCGTCCTGCTCCTCCGGCTACTACCACGAGTACACGGTGCCCACGCCCGGTGCGAGCAACCGCGGCACCCGCCGGATCATCACCGGTCAGGGCGGCGAGTACTTCTACACCGGCGACCACTACGCCACGTTCAAGGTCATCGACGTCAACGGCGGCGGTGCCGGCACCAGCTCCTGCGGCAACCTCTCCGGCCTGGCCAAGATCGGCTACTCGACTCTGTCCTCCGCCGCGAAGTCGGTCGTGAACCAGGTGCGAAACGGCGCGACGGGCCAGACCTACGAGAACCGCGAGGGCGTGCTCCCGGCCTGCTCCACGGGCTACTACCAGCTGTTCCCGGTGGGCACCGACGACCGCGTGATCAAGGGCAAGGGCGGCGAGCTGGCCTACACGCCGGATCGCTACGTCACCTTCAAGGCGATCGACCTGAACGCCTGACCCCGCCGGCCGTTTCCGTGCCGCTCCACCCCGTCCGGGTGGGGCGGCACGCTGCGTCATGAGGCGTTCTCGAGAGGACACGCCCAGTCCGGCGCGCGTTCACCGGTTCAGGCTGCGGAGCGGGCAGACTGATCGGTAGGGAACGGGGATCAATGCTTGAGGGAGTGGCCGTGTACCGGGTTTTCGAGGCGCTCGACGAGCTCGTCACGATCGTCGAAGAGGCCCGCGGGGTGCCGATGACGTCCAGTTGCGTCGTCCCGCGCGGCGACGTCCTCGAGTTGCTCGACGACGTCCGCGACGCGCTGCCCGGCGAGGTCGACGACGCCCAGGACGTGCTCGACAAGCGCGACGACCTGCTGCACGCTGCCCGCAAGGAAGCCGGCGAGGCCGTCGCCGCCGCCAACGAGGAGGCCGAGCGCACGGTGTCCGACGCGACGTCGGAGGCCGAGCGGATCCTCGCTGACGCGCGGGCCCGCGCCGAGCAGATGATGGGCGACGCCCACGACGAAGCCGAGCGCATGGTCGCCGCCGGGCAGGCCGAGTACCAGAACCTCACCGAGCGTTCGCGCGCCGAGTCCGAGCGCATGATCCAGGCCGGCCGCGACGCCTACGACCGCGCCATCGAGGACGCCCGCGCCGAGCAGGCCCGGCTCGTCTCGCAGACCGAGGTCGTCCAGGCCGCGCACGCCGAGTCCGCGCGCATCGTCGACGAGGCCCACACCGAGGCCGACCGCCAGCGCGCCGAATGCGACGCGTACGTGGACGGCAAGCTGGCCGAGTTCTCGGAGCTGCTGGCGACGACCCTGCGCACCGTCGACTCCGGCCGCAACCACCTCCGGTCCCCGATGAACCTCGGCGGCAGCGGTGGCGGGCGCTCGACGCTGTACGACTACCAGGTCTGACCTGGGGGTTCCCGGCCACGGCGGTGGTCGGGGCCCGGTGGGGGACCAGCAGGCGGCGTGACGCTCGGCACCAGCTCGAAAGAGGTGGCGCACCCTGCGTACCCTGGTGAGCGATGTCCGAGAACCCCGCCCCGAACACCCGCCCCGCGCAGCTCGACGACAAGAGCCCGTGGGTCGTCGACACGCGCGAGCTCGGCCGGCACGCCGGCCTGAGCCGCGAGGTGCGCCGCAGCGTGCCGCTCGAAGCCGCGCTCGGTGTGCCCGACGTCATCTCCATCGAGGCCGGCTCCACGATCGAGCTCGACCTGCTCCTCGAATCCGTGGTCGAAGGCGTGCTGGTCAGCGGCACCGCGAGCGCCACGGCCACCGGCACGTGCTCGCGCTGCCTCGACCCGCTGACCGAGCACGTCGAGGTCGAGCTCACCGAGCTGTTCGCCTACCCCGGCTCCGCCACCGAGGAGACCACGGACGAGGACGAGATCCCGCGACTCGTCGACGATCGCATCGACCTCGAGCCGGTCGTCCGCGACGCCGTGGTACTGGCCCTCCCGCTGGTGCCGCTGTGCCAGGAGGACTGCGCCGGACTGTGCACCGAATGCGGTGTCAAGTGGGCCGATCTCGAGCCCGGACACGGGCATGAGAAGATAGACCCTCGGTGGGCCGCGCTGGTCGAGCGATTCGACGAGAACGCGGGCGAAAAGCCTGCGCACGGCTCCGGAGAGCAAGCCTGACGAGCGTCCAGCTCGATCCGGGAGAAGTCAGTTCGGCTCGCGACCGCGAGCAGACAGTTTGAAGGAGATCTACTCGTGGCCGTCCCGAAGCGGAAGATGTCGCGATCCAACACGCGCGCCCGCCGCAGCCAGTGGAAGGCGGCTCCGGTTCAGCTGGTGCCCTGCTCCAACCGCGCCTGCCGCCAGCCGAAGCTCCAGCACGTTGCGTGCCCGACGTGCGGCCAGCACAACGGCCGCCAGGTCGTCGAGCCCGCCTGATCGGGCAGCCGACCATGGGGGGTAAGTCCGCCGGGGGACCCGCGGCCGATCCCACAGAACTGCTCGAGGCGCTCGGGGTCGAGTTCGACCCCGAGCTCCTTCGGCTTTCGCTGACCCACCGCTCGTACGCGTACGAGAACGGTGGGCTCCCGCCCAACGAGAGGCTGGAGTTCCTCGGCGACGCAGTGCTCGGCCTGGTCGTCACGGACCACCTGTACACCACGCACCCCGATCTGCCGGAGGGCCAGCTCGCGAAGCTGCGCGCCAGCGTCGTGAACATGCACGCGCTGGCCGGCGTCGCCCGCGGGCTCGGCGAAGGCGGGCTCGGGGCGCACCTGCTGCTGGGCAAGGGCGAAGAGCTCACCGGCGGCCGGGACAAGGCGAGCATCCTCGCCGATGGTCTCGAGGCCGTGATCGGTGCGACCTACCTCGCCCACGGCATCGAGGTCGCGCGCAAGCTCGTGCACCACCTCTTCGACGGCCTGCTGGCCGAGGCGCCCCTGCGGGGTGCGGGCCTCGACTGGAAGACCAGCCTGCAGGAGCTCACCGCCTCCGCGGGCCTCGGCGTGCCCGAGTACCGCGTGGAGGACACCGGTCCGGACCATCGCAAGGAGTTCACCGCCACGGTGCTCGTCGCGGGACGGGATCTGGGCCGCGGCTCCGGCACCACGAAGAAGGAAGCCGAGCAGAAGGCCGCCGAGACGGCGTGGCGCGCCCTGTCCGAAGAGCTGGGAGACGGCTCCGGCGGATCGGGCGAAGCCAAGTCCGAAGGCTGACGCCCGCCGCGGTCCGAGACTGTCGTACCGCGCGGGCAGAATGGACGGCATGCCCGAACTTCCCGAGGTCGAGGTCGTCCGCGCCGGTCTCGAGGCGCACGTCGCCGGTCGCACCGTCAGCAAGGTCGAGGTCCTGCACCCGCGCGCGATCCGCAGGCACGCCCTCGGCGCCGAGGACTTCACCGGCCGGCTCGCCGGCGTCGAGATCGCCGGGGCGCGCCGGCGCGGCAAGTACCTGTGGCTCGAGCTCTCGCACGGTGAGGCCGTGCTCGCGCACCTCGGCATGAGCGGCCAGATGCTGGTGCAGCCCGAAGGTGCGCCGGACGAGAAGCACTTGCGTGTTCGCGTGCGCTTCGACGACGACGGGCCAGAGTTGCGGTTCGTCGACCAGCGTACGTTCGGCGGCCTCTCACTCGACGACCTGCTCGACGTCGAAGGCGATCTGTTGCCCGGCACCATCGCGCACATCGCCCGCGATCCGATGGACGCGAGGTTCGACCCCGACGCCGCCGTGAAGGCGCTGCGGTCGCGCCGGACCGAGGTGAAGCGCGCGCTGCTCGACCAGACCCTCGTGTCCGGCGTCGGCAACATCTACGCCGACGAAGCCTTGTGGCGCACCAAGTTGCACGGCACGCGGCTCACCGAGAAGCTCACCGCCGCGCAGGGCCGGGCGCTGCTGGCCGCGGCCGGCGACGTCATGACCGCCGCGCTCGCGGTGGGCGGCACGTCGTTCGACGCGTTGTACGTCAACGTGAACGGCCAATCCGGGTACTTTTCCCGATCCCTCGACGCGTACGGCCAGGAGGGACTACCCTGCCGCCGGTGCGGGACCGCGATCCGGCGGGAACCGTTCATGAACCGCTCGTCCTACTCGTGCCCGAAGTGCCAGCCCCGGCCCCGCAGCTCGCGTTGATGCTTCTCCAGAGGCGATCAACTAGGATGAACGCGGCGGAAGAGGAGTCGCATGACGGAGCCGGGCAAGTCGTCGCTCGCCGACAAGATCGACCAGTTGTTCCACGTGGTGCGGCGGCCCGACCGCGAGCAGTACAGCCACGAGGAGGTCGCCCGCGCGTGCCGTGAGGCCACGGGCGAGAGTTTCTCCACGACGTACCTCTGGCAGCTGCGCACTGGCCGTCGCGACAATCCCACGAAGCGTCATCTCGAAGCGCTCGCGCAGTTTTTCGGCGTTCCTCCGGCATACTTCTTCGACGACGGGCAGAGCGCGAAGATCGCCGAAGAGCTGGCCCTGCTGGGTGCGCTGCGCGACGCGGGCGTCCGCGACGTGGCGCTGCGGGCGGTCACGCTCTCGCCCGACGGGCTCGACACGATCAGCGACATGATCGACGCGATCGCGCGGAGGGAGGCGGCCAAGAGCGGCACGAAGAAGGAGGACTGACCCGTGGCGGACCGGCGGCGCGAGCTCTGGCGGCGGTGCCGCCGGCTGGCCGGGACACCAGTCGTGCCCGAGCCGTTCGACGCCGGGGAGTTCGTGGCGGGCATCGCCGCCGATCGCGGCCGGCCCATCGAGCTGATGCCGGTGAACGCGCCGTCCGGCGGGCCGTGCGGCCTGCTGATGAGCACCGCGCGAGCCGACTACATCCTGTACCCCACGAACACCACGGCCCTGCACCGGCGCCACATCCTGCTGCACGAGGTGGGGCACCTGCTGTGCGGGCACGTCGGCTCCGACGCCGGTGCCGACGGCGCGGCCATCGACGCCGCCGTGAGCCGGGTGCTCATGCCGAACCTCTCGCCGGAGCTCGTCCGCCGGGTGCTCGGGCGCACCACGTACAGCGCGGTGGAGGAGCAGGAAGCCGAGCTCGTCGCGTCGCTGATCGCGCAGCGCGTGGCGCGGGCGCAGGCGCCGCGGCCCGCCGAGCCCGACCGCGGCATGGCTCGCATGGACGGCATGTTCGGCGGCCGCTCGCGCCGCCGGGCCCCGTGATCGAGACGCTGGCGTACTTGGCCTGCGTGCTGGGGTTCGCCGGCTTCGGGGTGAAGCTGCTGGAGGCCGGACGCCACCAGCCGGCGCGGACGCTCTGGTACCTCGCCGGGTTCGGCATCTGCATCGCGTTCGGCATCGCCGAGGGCATGCCGGCCCTGGACGCGCTCGCCGGTGATGAGCGCTGGTACGCGGACTACTCGCCGCTGGCCGGTGACCTCGCCAAGTTCGGCGCGATCGGCTTCACGGTCGCGTTCACGCGCTCGATGCGCTTCGGCGCGGCCGCGCGGCTGGGCCGGCACGCGGTGCTGTCGTGGTGCGTGATCACCACCGAGGTCGTGCTGTTCGTGCTCGCCGGTCCGCGCCGGTCCGGGGAGGACACGGTGGTGCCGGCGGCGGGGCGGTCGTTCTTCGTGGCGTACGAGCTGGTGTTCATCACCTACGGCGTGCTGAGTCTCGTGCTGGTCGCGGTGTTCTTCGCGCGGTTCGCCGCGCGCGCCCGCTCGGGTTCGCTGCGCGCCGGGCTGTGGCTGATCTTCGCGGGTGTCGTGGCCGCGGTCGCGTGGACGCTGTGGGACCTCGACGACGTCGCGTCGCTCCTGTCCACCGGCGGGGTCGAGGCGGCGGAGGACCTGCCGGCCGCGGCGCTCGGCGCCGCGTGCGTCGTGCTCGCGGTGGCGGGCTCGACGTTGTCGGTGTGGGGACCGTCGCTGGCCGCGCCCTTGCGATGGCTGCGGGCATACCGGGCCTACCGCCGGATCGAGCCACTGTGGACGGTCCTGCACGAGGCGGTGCCGGGCATCGCGCTCGACCCGGCGCGCGGCCTCGCGGGCGGCGCGGAATTCGCGCTCTACCGCCGTGTCATCGAAATCCGCGACGGGCACCTCGCCCTGCGGCCGTACTTCGACCCGGACCTGCCCGAGCGCGTCGTGGACCGCGCGCGGCTCGCCGGCGTCCCCGCCCGGTCGGTCGCCGCAACCGTCGACGCCGCCACCCTCGCCGCGGCACTCGTCGCGCGGGAAGCGGGCCACCGCTACCAGCCCGACGACGCCGACGCGCCGTCCGGCGGGGCGGTTCCCGCGGACGTTCGCGCGGAAGCCGAGTGGCTCGTCGAAGTCACGCGGGCGTGGCGGCACTCGGCCGTGGTCGCCGCCGTGCGCCGCGCAACCCGGGGCGAGCCGGACGTGTTCGCCTGACGGATCAGGCTTTCGCCGCGATGGACGCGCGGTGTCGACGGCCGGCGCTTCACGATCGCGCGGCACCGGCTTGGCGGCGGTGTCGGCGATCAGGCAGCCGAGCGGACGGCTGTACCCCGTCGTTCCTCGCCTGATCTTCGTCCTGTTCGAGTAACACGGATGCACCGAATGGCCGTCCGCCGTGCACACTACTGCGCAATGCGTGGTACTGTTTCGAGCGCAAGACTGGAGGGTGCCGTGGAGATCAGTCAGCTGCTCAAGGGAGTGCTGGACCTGGCGGTGCTGGCCGTGCTGCGTGAAGAGGACGGGTATGGCTACGACGTGCTCCGAAGACTTCGCGTCGCGGGCCTGGAGGAAGTGGGGGACGCCTCCGTGTACGGCACGTTGCGGCGGCTGTTCAAAGCCGGCCTTCTGACGTCGTACGTGGTGCCCAGCGAAGAGGGACCGCACCGCAAGTACTACAGCCTGAACGAGCCGGGGCGGGCGCGGCTCGCCGAGTCGGGGAAGACGTGGCACAGCTTCGCGTCGACGATGAACGTCTTACTGGGAGAGGCAGCATGAGTACGGAGAAGCCCACCGCCGTGCGGGTGTACCTGGCGAGGGTCCGCACCGCGCTCGCCGATCTGCCCGCGGGCGAGATCGAGGAGATCCTGGAGGACGTCCGGCCGCACCTGGCCGAAATGGAGTCCGAGCTGGGGGCCGACGCGCGGGTCGAGGCGCTGATCGAACGGCTCGGCACGCCGGAGAGCTACGCGGCCGAGCTGCGGGCGTCCGGGGGTTACCCGTCGCCGCCTTCGTCGGGGGAGGCGGCGACGGTCGTGCTGGCGCCGGGGAAGACACCGGGGTTGTTCGGCGCGCGGTTCGCCTTGTGGGGCTTGGTGTTCTGCGCGCTGGGGCTCGCGCTGTTCGCGTTCACGGCGGCGGTGCAGCTCGACCCGGATGCGTTGCTGGGACTGCTGATCCTGGTGCCGGTGTTGGCGCTGAGCCTCGTGTTCCTGTTCCGCCGCGGCGTTTCCGCCGTGCTGGAGCTGCCCGAGGTGGTGCGGGCACGCGAGTCGGTGCGGTCGTGGCGCGCCGAGCGCGAGGACGACAAGGCGATGGCGTACCTGCGTTCACTCAAGCCGGCGTGGTGGATCGTGTGCGCGGTGGTGCTGCTCGCGTTCGGCTTGCTGCTGATGGTGCGGCACACGTACGCGGCACTGCTGCTGCCGTTCCTCATCGCGGCGGCGGCCGCGGTGGTCTGGGCCGGCCCGAAGGCGCGCACCGACCGGCGGCTGCTGTGGCTCGCGGTGCCGGTGTCGGCGTTCGTGATCGGCGGCGCGTTCGGCGGCTTCGGCGCGGCGATCGACCTGATCGCGCACCGGTCGTACTACCCGGACACCACGTCGTACTCCTCGCCGACGATCGACACCTACGGCAACCAGCAGCTGCGCTACGGCGACGAGGAACTGCAGAACGTGTACGCGTTCGACGCGTCGGGCAAGCCGCTCGCCGACGTCTACCTGTACGACGACCAGGGCCGCCCGCTCACCGTCACGCGCTACGGCTGCGAAGCCGGCACCGGTGCGCAGTCCAAGCTCGGCGAGGACAACCGCTTCCCGCGCCCGCGGCTCGTCCAGGGCACGCAGGACGACCGCGGCAACCGCGACGGCTACAACGGCTACCGCCCCTACTGCCACGAAGAAACCGGCGTCCCCTTCGCAGCGGCCATCCCGACGCCGACGTCGTCGGCTACCCCGCCCTCGTCCGCTGCGCCCGCCAGCTCCGCCGCGAAGCCGACCTCGACGTCGAGTCCCGCTCCGCCCACGAGGTAGAGCCGCGCGGGGGCGGGGGAGCAGAGGTCGAGGCTGCTTCCCCGTCTTCTCCGCGCAGGATGGTTCACTGGCGGCGCGATGTCGCCGGCGCCCGAGAAGATTCCGGGGACAACGGCTCATCGCCGCGAGGTGGCACTAGCTCATGCCAGGAGGCGGAGAGATCACCGAGCTCGTCGGCGCCGGCTGATCCGCCACCCACGGTTCCACCTGCACCCCCAACGGTGGTGCCAGGCAACCGGAGCGGTCCGTATCAAGGTCTGCTTCTCGTGGTTCCTCGGCGCGGCCAAGCAGGCGATCTGTGCGATTTCGAGGATCGCCGTCCTCGCCGGCGGATCTGGCCGTAGCCGTGCAACTCTGGATGATCTGGCGAACCGCACGGTGGGCGCCGGTGCGGAGTACCCCTGGGTGCCGCGGTGGAGCGGCGTGCCCGGGGCGCCCGAGGCCCGGCGAGCCGGAATGGGGAGTAAGAGGCGGCAGGCGGGAGCCCGCCGGCGAGGCGCGCGACCCGCGTCCTGAGTGGTCCCCGACGGACCGGGTGGCCACAAAAGAACTCGGGCGCCCGGATCGGAGATCCGGGCGCCCGAGCTTCGGGAACTACGTCGACGGGTGCTCGGTCAGTGGCCGAACGCCGAGCGTGCGGCCAGGTCGGCGAGGAGGGCGCGGCCCTTTTCCGCGTTGCGGGGCTGCGAGAGCACGTCGTAGCGCTGGGCGACGAGCTGGCTCTGCGAGACGAAACCGCGCTTGTTGCGATTGGCCGCGTAGCCCAGGGCGCCGAACAGCAGGTTGAAGGCGACACCGGCGACGAGGCCGATCACGATCGACAGCAGGCCGGCGCCGGGGTTGAGCAGGCTGAGCACCAAGCCGAGGAACAGGCCGAACACAGCGCCCGACATGGCGGCGCTGGAGAGCATCTTGCCCCAGCTCATGCGGCCCGCGATGCGCTCCACGAGCATCGGCTGGACGCCGACGATGGTGACGTCGGCGATGGGGAAGTCGGTGCTCGCGAGGTGGTCGACCGCGGCCTGGGCCTTCTCGTAGGAATCGTAGGAGCCGATCGGCCAGCCCGTGGGCGGGGTCGGGAACTGCGGCCGCGCCTGCTGCTGGCTGAACCTGGTCTGCGTGAATGCTTCTGTCATCCCTCTCACCTCTCTTGCCCGTTCAACGTTCCCCGTGGCCGGTTTGGTCCCGCAACCCCACGATTCACAGATTCTTCTCAGCCGGGCAACCCGGACATACGCGACGTTAACGCAAAGGACCAAAAAACTACCTTTGGCCAGATTGACCGCGCGAGCCCGGTGCAGGTAGGAAGAACCCTCAAAGGATCCCATCCAAACCTTTGGGCGGTGCGATGGCAGGCAGGCGAGGGTTGCTGACGCTCGATGCGCTCCGGGAGCAGGTCGCGGCGGGTTCGATCGACACGGTGCTCGTCGCGATCACCGACATGCAGGGCCGGTTGCAGGGCAAACGCTGCTCGGCCGAGTACTTCCTCGAACAGGTGGCCGGGCACGCCACCGAGGCATGCAACTACCTGCTCGCCGTCGACGTCGACATGAACACCGTGGACGGCTACGCGATCTCCTCGTGGGAGGCCGGCTACGGCGACTTCGTGTTGCGCCCCGACCTCAGGACCCTGCGCCGGCTGCCGTGGCACGAAGGCACGGCGCTGGTGCTCGCCGACGTCGAGCGCGTGGACGGCGGCGGCCCCGTCACGGTGTCGCCGCGGCAGATCCTGCGCCGCCAGCTCGAGCGGCTCGCCGAACGCGACCTCGAGGCGTTCGTCGGCACCGAACTCGAGTTCATCGTGTTCGACGACAGCTACGAAGCCGCGTGGGACAAGCGTTACCAGGACCTCAAGCCCGCGAACCAGTACAACGTCGACTACTCGATGCTCGGCACCGCCCGCATCGAGCCGCTGCTGCGCCGCATCCGCAACGAGATGGCGGGCGCCGGCCTCTACCCCGAGTCGGCCAAGGGTGAGTGCAACCCCGGCCAGCAGGAGATCGCCTTCCGCTACGCCGAGGCGCTCACCACGTGCGACAACCACAGCGTCTACAAGAACGGCGCCAAGGAGATCGCGGCGCAGGAGGGCAAGAGCCTCACGTTCATGGCGAAGTACAACGAACGCGAAGGCAACTCCTGCCACATCCACCTCAGCCTGCGCACGACGGACGGCAAGACCGTGTTCCCCGGCGACGGAGACCACGGCTTCTCGAAGCTGATGCAGCACTTCCTCGCCGGGCAGCTGGCCGCGCTGCGCGAGCTGACCTACTTCTTCGCCCCGAACATCAACTCCTACAAGCGGTTCGTGCGCGGCAGCTTCGCGCCCACCGCCGTCGCGTGGGGCACGGACAACCGCACCTGCGCGCTGCGCGTGGTCGGCCACGACGACTCGCTGCGCGTGGAGAACCGCGTGCCGGGCGGCGACGTGAACCCGTACCTCGCCGTCGCCGCGCTGATCGCCGCCGGCCTGCACGGCGTCGAGAACGAGCTGCCGCTGGAGCCGGAGTTCACGGGCAACGCGTACGGCTCCGACAAACCGACCGTGCCCACCACTTTGGGTGAAGCCGCCGACGTGCTCTCGGGGAGCCGCATCGCGCGCGCGGCGTTCGGCGACGAGGTGGTCGACCACTACCTGAACGCGGCCCGCGTGGAGCGGGACGCGTTCGAGAAGGCCGTGACCGACTGGGAGCTGATCCGTGGCTTCGAACGCCTCTGAGTCATCCGGCAGCCGGCCCGTCATCGGGCTGAGCACCTACGTCGAGCAGGCGAAGTTCCTGGCCTGGGACACGCAGGCGACGCTGCTGCAGCGCGTGTACGCCGACTGCGTGGTCGCCGCCGGCGGGATCCCGGTGCTGCTGCCGCCGGTCACCGACGCGTACGCGAGCCTCGTCGACCGCGTCGACGGGCTCGTGCTCACCGGTGGCGCCGATGTCGAGCCGCACCGGTACGGCGCCGAGCCGCACGCCGCCACGTACATGCGCCCGGACCGCGACGCCTTCGAGTTCGGTCTGTTCGAAGCGGCCCGCGCGGCCGACAAACCGGTGCTCGGCGTGTGCCGCGGGCTGCAGGTGATCAGCGTGGCCCTCGGCGGCACGCTCACTCAGCACCTGCCCGATGCGCTCGGCGACACGGCGCACCAGCCGGCGCCCGCGACGTTCGGCACCAGCAGTATCAAGCTCGTCGGCGGCACGCGCGCGGCGGCGCTGCTCGGGCCCGAGACGAAGGGCCAGTGCTACCACCACCAGGCGATCGAGCGCCTCGGCGCCGGCCTCATCGCTTCCGGGCACGCGCCCGACGGCACTGTCGAGGCCGCGGAGCTGCCCGGCGCCGAGTTCGTGCTCGGCGTGCAGTGGCACCCCGAACAGGACACCGACGACGTGCGGCTGTTCGCGGCACTGGTCCGCGCAGCCGGCGAAAACGCTGAGAGGGAGGCATGACCACTGATTTCGACGCCGCCGCGGGAGGGAGTACGCCGGCGGTCTTCGACGTGCTCAACCCCGCCACCGAGCAGCTGGTGCGGACGGTCGAGCTCACGAGTGCCGAAGAGACCGACGCGGCGATCGCGCGCGCGCACGCGGCGATCGCGCGCGCGCACGCGGCGTTCGGAGCGTGGCGCGCGGTGGCGCCCGGCGACCGCGCGCGGCTGCTGCGCCGCTTCGCCGACACTGTCGAGGCGGACCTCGAGCACCTCGCCCGGCTCGAGGTCACCAACTCCGGCCACACCATCGGCAACGCGCGCTGGGAAGCAGGCAACGTCCGCGACGTCCTGGACTACTACTCCGCGACGCCGGAACGCCTCATCGGCCGGCAGATCCCCGTGCCGGGCGGGCTGAACGTGACGTTCCACGAGCCGCTGGGCGTGGTGGGCGTGATCGTGCCGTGGAACTTCCCGATGCCGATCGCCGGCTGGGGGTTCGCGCCGGCGCTGGCGGCCGGCAACACCGTGGTCCTCAAGCCCGCCGAGCTGACGCCGCTCACGGCGCTGCGGCTCGCCGAGCTGGCGCGGGAAGCGGGGATCCCCGAGGACGTGTTCCAGGTCCTGCCCGGCAAGGGCGGGGTCGTCGGGCAGCGGTTCGTGGACCACCCGTTGGTGCGCAAGATCGTGTTCACCGGCTCGACCGAGGTCGGCAAACGGATCATGGCCGGCTGCGCGGCACAGGTGAAGCGCGTGACGCTGGAGCTCGGCGGCAAGAACGCCAACATCGTGTTCGCCGATGCCGACCTGGAGAAGGCCGCCGCGACCGCGCCCTACGGCGTGTTCGACAACGCCGGCCAGGACTGCTGTGCCCGTTCGCTGATCCTCGTGCAGCAGAGCGTGCACGAGCGGTTCATGGAGCTGCTGGAACCCGCCGTGAAGGGCGTGGTGGTCGGCGATCCCGGCGCCGAAACCACCGAAATGGGTCCGCTCATCTCCGCGGCGCACCACGCGAAGGTCTCGTCGTACGTCACGAAGGACACCCCCGTCGCGTTCCGCGGCAGCGCGCCCGACGGGCCCGGCTACTGGTTCGCGCCCACCGTCGTGACGCCGGCGAGCCTGGCCGATCCCCTGGCCACCGACGAGATCTTCGGCCCGGTCGTGGCCGTCGTCCCGTTCACCGACGAGGCCGACGCGATCCGCATGGCCAACCACACCGACTACGGCCTCTCCGGGTCGATCTGGACCCGCGACGCCGGGCGGGCGTTCCGCGTCGCGCGCGGTGTCGAGGCCGGCAACCTCTCGATCAACTCGCACTCCTCGGTGCGCTATTGGACGCCGTTCGGCGGGTTCAAGCAGTCCGGCCTCGGCCGTGAGCTCGGCCCCGACGCGCCGGCGGCCTTCACCGAGACCAAGAACGTATTCCTGAGCACGGAGGAATGAGACCCATGGTGCAGCGTTTCGAGGGCCGCGTCGCGGTGATCACGGGCGGGGCCAGCGGCATCGGCCTCGCGTCGGCGCGCCGGCTGGCGAGCGAGGGCGCGAAGATCGTGATCGGCGACGTCTCGCCCGACGCCGGGAAGGCAGCGGCCGACGAGGTCGGCGGCTTGTTCGTGCCGGCCGACGTGACCGACCCGGAGCAGGTGGAGGCGCTGTTCCGGACGGCCGTGGACACCTACGGTTCGGTCGACGTCGCGTTCAACAACGCCGGCATCTCGCCGCCCGAGGACGATTCGATCCTCACCACTGACTTCGAGGCGTGGGACCGCGTCCAGCGCGTGAACCTGACCTCGGTGTACCTGTGCTGCAAGGCCGCGCTGCCACACATGCGGCGCCAGGGCCGCGGCTCGATCATCAACACCGCGTCGTTCGTCGCGGTCATGGGCGCGGCGACGTCGCAGATCTCCTACACCGCGTCGAAGGGCGGTGTGCTCGCGATGAGCCGCGAGCTGGGGGTGCAGTTCGCGCGGGAGAACATCCGCGTCAACGCGCTGTGCCCGGGACCGGTCAACACGCCGCTGCTCAAGGAGCTCTTCGCGAAGGATCCGGAACGCGCGGCGCGGCGGCTCGTCCACGTGCCGCTCGGCCGCTTCGCCGAACCGGAGGAGATCGCGGCCGCGGTCGCGTTCCTGGCCAGCGACGATGCCAGCTTCATCACGGCGTCGCAGTTCCTCGTGGACGGTGGCATCTCGGGCGCCTACGTCACTCCTCTGTAGCCGGGCTGCAGCAGGACGAGGACGTCACCGCGACGGGTTGATCTTCCGCCTGTTCCGGTGGCGAACTCCCGCACGCGGTTCGGGCGTGGGTAGACCGGAACGGTCGGCGGCCGGTCCGGCCGCCCGATCCGGGAGGGTGTCATGCCGATCCGCCGAAGGTCTCCCATGCTGCAGGAGATCGCCGACCTGTGCGAGCTGTGCCGGGTCCGGTGCGGGCGAGTGTTCGCGCGCCGGACGGATCCTGAACTCGTGCGGATGGGGCCGGTGATGCCGGCCGCCGTGTCGATGTCGCGCTTGTGCGCCGACACGCTGGACAGCTGTTCGGGTCCGGCTGCCGACACGGCGGTGGTGCGGATGTCGGTGAAAGCGATGTGCGCCGAGGCCGCGAGGTTGCTTTCGCTGTGCGCGCAGGCGTGCCTCGCGAGCGGCGACGAGGAGATCCGCGACGTCGCCGCGCTGCTCACCCGCTGCGCCGACGGGTGCGCCCTGCTTGCCGGGCCCGCGAAGATCACGGGAGTGCCCGTCCCGCTGCCTGAGCAGGCCCGCCAGCAGCGCGTTGTCACCAGCGGCTCGGCGGGTGTGGCGTGAACCGTCCGAGGTAGACTGCCGAGTGAAGCGGCAGGTACCGTGGCCGCACACCCAACTGCATACCGGGCCGTTCGAGCAGGAGCGGGAGAGCCCCATGTGACCAGTGGGGCACCGAAGGAGCAAACTCCCCGGAATCTCTCAGGTACCCACTACCGCTTCGTGCGAGGCCACTCTGGAAAGCAGGCGCACCCGCGCCTCACCCAAGGTGAAAGCCGCGTTGCGCGGTGAAACTCTCAGGTGCCCATGACAGAGGGGGAGTTCCCTGCGCACCGCTGCGCCCGGTGCCCGGCCCGAGGAGCTCCCATCACCTCCACACCGTTCGAAGCCCGCCACATCGGCCCCGCCGTGGCCGAACGGGCGAAGATGCTCGCCGAATGCGGTTACGGAAGCCTGGACGCCCTCGTGGAGGCGGCCGTCCCGTCCGCGATCCGCGCCACCCGTGACCTGGACCTGCCCGCGGCCGCGTCTGAGGAGGCCGCCACCGCCGAGCTGCGTGCGCTCGCCGCGCTCAACCGGCCGATGACGCAGATGATCGGGCTCGGCTACTCCGACACCGTCACGCCGGGCGTGATCCGCCGCAACGTGCTCGAGAACCCCGCGTGGTACACCGCTTACACGCCGTACCAGCCGGAGATCTCTCAGGGTCGACTCGAGGCGCTGCTGAACTTCCAGACGATGGTCGCCGACCTCACCGGCCTGGCCACCGCCAACGCGTCGCTGCTCGACGAGTCGACCGCCGTCGCCGAGGCCATGACGCTGATGCGCCGCTCGTCCAAGTCGAAGTCGAACGTGCTCGTCCTCGACGCCGAGTGCCTGCCGCAGACCATCGCGGTCGTGCGCACGCGCGCCGCGGCCCTGGGCATCGAGGTGCAGGTGCGCGACCTGCTCACCGGCCTGCCGGAGGAGTTCTTCGGCGTCGTCGTGCAGTACCCGGGCGCCTCGGGCGTGCTGCGCGGGCGCGGTTTCTACCACGCGATCTCCGAGGCCGCGAAGACCGCGGGCGCGCTCTACACCGTGGCCGCGGACCTGCTGGCGCTCACGATGATCACGTCGCCGGGCGAGTTCGGCGCCGACGTCGCCGCGGGTTCGACGCAGCGCTTCGGCGTGCCGCTGGGCTACGGCGGCCCGCACGCCGGCTACCTGGCGGTGCGCGCCGGTCTCGAGCGTTCGCTCCCCGGCCGGCTCGTGGGCGTCTCCGTAGACGCCGACGGGAACCTGGCGTACCGCCTGGCGCTGCAGACGCGGGAGCAGCACATCCGCCGTGAGAAGGCGACGTCGAACATCTGCACCGCGCAGGTGCTGCCGGCCGTGCTGGCCGCGATGTACGCCGTCTACCACGGCCCGGACGGGCTCAAGGCGATCGCGACCCGCGTGCACGAACTGGCGGCGGGCTTCGCCGCGGCCCTGCGCGCCGGTGGCGTGGAGGTCGTGCACGAGTCCTTCTTCGACACGGTCGTGGCGCACGTCCCAGGCCGCGCCGCCGAGATCCACGCGGCCGCGCGCGACGCGGGCATCAACCTGGGTCACGTCGACGCCGACCACGTGCGCGTGGCCTGTGACGAAGTCACCCGCGCCGACATCCTCGCGAAGGTGCTGCGCGTGTTCGGAGTGGACACCGACTGGTCCGCGGCCACCGCGCTGCCTGCCGGGGTTGTCCGCGAGAGCGGGTTCATGGCCCACGAGGTGTTCAGCACGCACCGCTCCGAAACGGCCATGCTGCGCTACCTGCGCAAGCTCGCCGACCAGGACTACGCGCTCGACCGCGGCATGATCCCGCTCGGCTCGTGCACGATGAAGCTCAACGCCACCACGGAGATGGAACCGATCAGCTGGCGCGAGTTCGCGGGCCTGCACCCGTTCGCGCCGGCCGAGGACGCCGAGGGTTACCACCGGCTCGTCGAGCAGCTTTCGGGCTGGCTCGCCGAGGTCACCGGCTACGACGAGGTGTCGCTGCAGCCCAACGCGGGCAGCCAGGGTGAGCTGGCGGGCCTGCTCGCGATCCGCGGGTACCACCACGCGAACGGTCAGCCCGAGCGCGACGTGTGCCTGATCCCCTCGTCGGCCCACGGCACCAACGCCGCGTCCGCCGTGCTCGCGGGCATGCGCGTGGTCGTGGTGAAGTGCACCGACGAGGGCAACGTCGACCTCGAAGACCTGCAGGCCAAAGTCGACACCCACCGCAACACGCTCGCGGCGATCATGGTCACCTACCCGTCCACGCACGGCGTGTACGAACACGGCATCGAGCGCCTCGCGAAGATCGTGCACGATGGCGGCGGCCAGGTGTACGTCGACGGCGCGAACCTCAACGCGCTGCTCGGCCTGGCGAAGCCGGGCGAGTTCGGCGGCGACGTGTCGCACCTGAACCTGCACAAGACGTTCTGCATCCCGCACGGCGGTGGCGGCCCCGGCGTCGGCCCGGTCGCGGTGCGCGCGCACCTCGCGCCGTACCTGCCGAACCACCCGCTGCTGGAGCAGGCCGGCCCCGCCACCGGCGTCGGCCCGATCAGCGGCGCGCCGTACGGTTCGGCCTCGATCCTGCCGATCTCGTGGGCGTACGTGCGCATGATGGGCGGGCCCGGCCTCACTGCGGCCACGAAGGTCGCGGTGCTCGCCGCGAACTACGTCGCAGCCCGGCTCTCGCCGCACTACCCGGTGCTCTACACCGGGCAGGACGGCCTGGTCGCGCACGAGTGCATCCTCGACCTGCGCGGCATCACCAAGGACACCGGCGTGACGGTCGACGACGTCGCGAAGCGGCTCATCGACTACGGCTTCCACGCACCGACGATGTCGTTCCCAGTCGCGGGCACGCTCATGGTGGAGCCCACCGAGAGCGAGGACCTCGGCGAGATCGACCGCTTTTGCGCGGCGATGATCGCCATCCGCCACGAGATCGACGAGGTCGCGGCGGGCCGCTGGACCGCGGAGACGAGCCCGCTGCGCGGTGCCCCGCACACGGCGGAGTCGCTGGTCGGCGAGTGGACCGCCGACTACGACCGCGAGCTCGCGGTGTACCCGGCGGGCGTGTCGCGCAAGAACAAGTACTGGCCGCCGGTGCGGCGGATCGACGGGGCGCGCGGCGACCGCAACCTCGTCTGCTCCTGCCCGCCCCTCAACGCGTACGAAGGCTGAGAACTCGTGTCCAAGGAGACTTCCCTGCACGCCGTCCACAAGGGACTGGGTGCGCTGTTCACCGACTTCGCGGGCTGGTCGATGCCGGTCCGCTACGCCAGTGAGCTGGCCGAGCACAAGGCCGTGCGCGAGGCGGCCGGGCTGTTCGACCTGTCGCACATGGCCGAGATCCACGTCCGCGGCGCGCAGGCCGCGGACGTGCTCGACTTCGCGCTCGTCGGCAACCTCACCGGAGTGAAGCCGGGCCGCGCGCGGTACACGATGATCTGCGACACCGACGGCGGCGTGCTCGACGACCTGGTCGTCTACCGCCTGGCCGACGAGGAGTACCTGGTCGTCGCCAACGCGGGCAACGCCGAGGTCGTCGCCGGCGCGCTGGCCGAGCGCGTGGCGGGGTTCGACGCCGTCGTGGAGAACCGGTCCGCGGACACCGCCCTGATCGCCGTGCAGGGCCCGCGCGCGGTCGACGTGCTGGCCGCCGTGACCGACGCTGACCTGGGCGCGCTCAAGTACTACGCGAGCGTGCCCGCCGCGGTGAAGGGGCACGACGTGCTCCTGGCCCGCACCGGCTACACGGGCGAGGATGGTTTCGAGCTGTTCGTGCCCACGGCCGAGGCGCCCGCGTTGTGGCGGATCCTGACCGAGGCCGGTGAGCCGCACGGGCTCGTCCCGTGTGGTCTCGCGTGCCGCGACACGCTGCGGCTCGAAGCCGGGATGCCGTTGTACGGCAACGAGCTCACGCGTGAGCTGAACCCGTTCGCCGCGGGGCTGGGCCGCGTGGTGAAGTTCGACAAGCCCGGTGATTTCGTCGGCCGGGCCGCGCTTCAGGAGCTGGCGGAGGCCGACGTCCCGCGCGTGCGGGTCGGCTTGCGCGGCGCCGGGCGGCGGGCCCCGCGGCACGGCTACCGCGTGCTGTCCGGCGAGACCACCCTGGGCGAGGTGACGAGCGGTGCCCTCTCGCCGACGCTGGGTTACCCGATCGCCATGGCGTACGTCGATCGGGCGTACGCCGAGCCCGGTACGAAGCTTTCCGTCGACATCCGGGGCAGGATCGAGCCCGTCGAGGTCGTCGACCTGCCCTTCTACTCCCGGGCCTGAGAGCCCGGCCGCCGCCCCACCACCCGCAACGGAGCGGCTGCGCCGCACTGAAAGGATTCCGGCAAGTGAGCATTCCCCAGAACCTGTCCTACACCAAGGAACACGAGTGGCTGTCGGTCACCGACGGCGTGGCGACCGTGGGCATCACCGCTTTCGCCGCCGAATCGCTCGGTGACATCGTGTTCGTGCAGCTGCCGGCCGTCGGCGGCACGGTCACCGCGGGTGAGGTGTTCGGCGAGGTCGAGTCGACGAAGTCGGTGAGCGAGCTGTACTCGCCGGTGAGCGGCGAGGTCGTGGAGGTGAACGAGGCCACATCGGAGACCCCCGAGGTCATCAACTCCGACCCGTACACCGAAGGATGGCTCCTGAAGGTGCGGCTCACGGGCGACGTCCCGGAGCTGCTCGACGCCTCCGCGTACGCCGCGCTCACCCAGGAGAACTGATGACGACTTTCGACGCCCACCTGTCCGATGTGGACCCGGAGGTCGCCGCGGCCGTGGCCGCTGAGCTCGACCGCCAGCAGTCGACGCTGGAGATGATCGCGTCCGAGAACTTCGCGCCCGTGGGTGTGCTCGAAGCGCAGGGCTCGGTGCTGACGAACAAGTACGCCGAGGGATACCCCGGCCGGCGCTACTACGGCGGCTGCGAACACGTCGACGTCGTCGAGCAGCTGGCGATCGACCGCGCGAAGGCGCTGTTCGGCGCCGAGCACGCCAACGTGCAGCCCCACTCGGGCGCGCAGGCCAACGCGGCGGCGATGTTCGCCGTGCTGAAGCCGGGCGACACGATCCTGGGCCTCGACCTCGCCCACGGCGGCCACCTCACGCACGGGATGAAGATCAACTTTTCCGGCAAGCTCTACAACGTGGTGGCCTACCACGTCGACAAGGAGACCGGGATCGTCGATCTCGCCGAGATCGAGCGCCTGGCCGTGGAGCACAAGCCGAAGCTGATCATCGCCGGCTGGTCGGCCTACCCGCGCCAGCTCGACTTCGGCGAGTTCCGCCGGATCGCCGACCTCGTCGACGCTCGGCTGATGGTCGACATGGCACACTTCGCCGGCCTGGTGGCCGCGGGGCTGCACCCGTCGCCGGTGCCGCACGCCGACATCGTCACCACCACCACGCACAAGACCCTCGGCGGCCCGCGCGGCGGCCTGATCCTGTGCCGCGAGGAGCTGGCGAAGAAGATCAACTCGGCGGTGTTCCCCGGTCAGCAGGGCGGGCCGCTGGAGCACGTGGTCGCGGCCAAGGCCGTGGCGCTGAAGATCGCCGCGAGCGACGAGTTCCGCGAGCGGCAGGAGCGCACCCTCGAGGGTTCGCGGATCCTGGCCGACCGGCTGTCGCGTTCGGACTGCGCCGAGGCGGGCGTGCGCGTCCTCACCGGCGGCACCGACGTGCACCTGGTGCTGGTGGATCTGGTGCGGTCCGCTTCGGACGGCCAGCAGGCGGAGGACCGGTTGCACTCCGTGGGCATCACGGTGAACCGCAACGCGGTGCCGTTCGACCCGCGGCCGCCGATGGTCACCTCGGGTCTGCGGATCGGCACGCCGGCGCTGGCCACGCGCGGCTTCCGCGCCGAGGACTTCACCGAGGTCGCCCACGTGATCGCCGAAGCGCTCAAGCCGGACTTCGACGAGTCCGTGCGCCAGACGCTGCGCGGGCGCGTGGAGCTGCTGGCCAAGAAGCACCCGCTGTACGCGGACCTGTCGCGATGAGCGTGACGCCAGAGGGCCGGAAGCTGCTGCGGCTGGAGGTCCGCAACAGTGAGACGCCCATCGAGAAGAAGCCGTCGTGGATCAGGACGCGGGTGCGGATGGGGCCGGAGTTCACGGAGCTCAAGGGTCTGGTGCGGCGCGAGGGTCTGCACACCGTGTGTGAGGAGGCGGGCTGTCCCAACATCTATGAGTGTTGGGAGGATCGGGAGGCGACGTTCCTGATCGGTGGTGATCAGTGCACGCGGCGGTGTGATTTTTGTCAGATCGACACGGGGAAGCCGGCTGCGCTGGATCGCGTGGAGCCGCGGAAGGTCGCGGAATCGGTGCAGGCCATGGGGTTGCGCTATTCGACGGTCACGGGGGTGGCGCGTGATGACCTCGAGGACGGGGGCGCGTGGCTGTATGCGGAAACGGTGCGGCAGATTCACGCGCTGAACCCGGGGACGGGTGTGGAGCTGTTGATCCCGGATTTCAATGCGGATCCGGTTCGGTTGGCCGAGGTGTTCGGTGCGCGGCCGGAGGTGTTGGCGCACAACGTGGAGACGGTGCCGCGGATTTTCAAGCGCATCCGGCCCGGGTTCCGCTATGCGCGGTCGCTCGAGGTGATTGCGCGGGCCCGTGAGGCCGGTCTGGTGACGAAGTCGAATCTGATCCTCGGGATGGGCGAGACCCCGGAGGAGGTCGGGCCGGCGATGCGCGATCTGTATAACGCGGGCTGCGAGATTCTGACGATCACGCAGTACCTGCGGCCGTCGTCGCGGCATCATCCGGTGGACCGGTGGGTCAAGCCCGAGGAGTTCGTGGAGCATGCGAAGGCGGCCGAGGCGCTCGGCTTCCCCGGTGTGATGGCGGGACCGCTCGTGCGCTCGTCCTACCGCGCCGGCCGCCTGTACGCCCAGACCAAGGCCCACCGCGGCGAAGAACTGCCGGAAAACCTCCGCCACCTCGCGGACCAGGGCCCGGCCGCGCAGGAAGCCAGCTCCCTGCTGGCCAGACACTAGAGAGAAGGGGCGGATCAATGGCGATCAGCGTCTTCGACCTGTTCTCCATCGGCATCGGGCCGTCGAGCTCGCACACCGTCGGCCCGATGCGGGCTGCGCGGACCTTTGTGGACGGTCTCGCCGACGACGGCGTCCTGGACCGCGTGACGCGAGTGCAGGCGGAGCTGTTCGGCTCGCTCGGCGCCACCGGCTTCGGCCACGGCAGCGACAAGGCCGTGCTGCTGGGGCTTTCGGGTGAGCGTCCGGAGTCGGTGGACACCGACACCGTGCCCGCCCGGGTTTCCGAGATCCGGACGTCGGGCCGCCTGCTGCTCGGCGGAGCGCGGGAGATCGCGTTCGACGAGGACACCGACCTGACGATGCACCGGCGCACATCGCTGCCGGCACACCCGAACGGGATGGTGTTCCGGGCATTCGCGGGCGCGGCGGAGGTGCGTTCGCGGACGTACTACTCCGTCGGCGGCGGGTTCGTGCGGGACGAGTCGTACGAGACGGACGCGGTGTTCGTCGAGGACGCGACGCCGGTGCCGTACCCGTTCCGGACGGGCGCGGACCTGCTGGCGCACTGCGCGTCGACGGAGCTGTCGGTCAGCGAGATCATGCTGGCGAACGAACTGTCGTGGCGCTCCGAGTCCGAGGTGCGTGCGGGTCTCCTGGAGATCTGGGCCGTGATGGCTTCGTGCGTCGAGGCCGGCATCCACCACGAGGGGGTGCTCCCGGGCGGCCTGAAGGTCCCGCGGCGCGCGAAGGCGTTGCACGACAAGCTGATCGCCGAGGACGGCGCGGACGACCCGTTGTACGCCATGGACTGGGTCAGCCTGTATGCACTGGCGGTCAACGAGGAGAACGCCGCGGGCGGTCGCGTGGTCACGGCCCCGACGAACGGCGCCGCAGGGATCATCCCGGCCGTGCTGCACTACTACCAGCGCTTCATCCGCGGTGCGTCGGACGCCGGCATCGTCACATTCCTGCTCACGGCCGGCGCGATCGGCTCGATCCTCAAGCAGACCGGGTCGATCTCGGGCGCCGAAGTCGGCTGCCAGGGTGAAGTCGGCTCCGCTTCGGCGATGGCGGCGGCCGGGTTGACGGAGGTGCTGGGCGGCTCGCCGGCTCAGGTGGAGAACGCCGCCGAGATCGGAGTTGAGCACCACCTCGGGCTGACGTGTGATCCCGTGGGTGGGTTGGTGCAGATTCCCTGTATCGAACGGAACGCGGTCGGGGCTTCGAAGGCGATTCACGCGGCGCGGATGGCGATGCGTGGCGACGGTAGCCATGTGGTGACGCTGGACAAGGCGATCAAGACGATGCGGGAGACCGGCGCTGATATGTCGGTGAAGTACAAGGAGACTGCGAGGGGTGGGCTTGCGGTGAATGTGATCGAGTGTTGAGGGTGTTGCGGTTGCCGTTGCGGTGATCGTGGGCGTTCGGTCCGGCGGTGATCGTGGGGTTCGGGTCGCGGTGGTCGTTGGCCGGTTGGCCTGGCGGTGGCTGGTGGGGTGTCGCCTGGCTGTGGGGGGTTTGGCGGCGGTGAGTGGGTGGTGTTCGGCCGGCGGTGGCCGTGTGGTTTCGGGTGGGTGTGGGACGGCACCCCGACAGCCGAGTGTGACTACGTTTTGGGGCCGTTCGTCAAGGCGGGAAAGCGTACCTTGACGAACGGCCCCAAAACGTGTGCCGGCTGCGGATCGGGGCCGCAGGGAGGGGGCTGGGCGGTCCCCCGTGATCCGTAGTTGGCCGGCGGTTTTGGGTGGGGCGGAGGGCTCGCCGGTGTGGGGGTTGATCCTCGTGGTGGGTTGCGGGCGGCGTTTCAGGAGGGGGCTGGCTGTCCCGCGTGGTGAGTTGTTGGCCGGCGGGTTGGTGAGGTGCCGAGGGGGCTGGGTGGTCCCGCCTCGTGCGTTGCCGGCTGGCGGTTGGTGGGGTGCCGAGGGGCCTGGGGGTCCGATGTGGTGGCTTGTCGGCCGGTGATTGGTGAGGTGCCGAGGGGGTGGGTGGTGCCGTCGGGGCGCGTTGCGGGGTTGCGGTTTCGTTGCCGTGTCAGGCGGGCAGGGTGATCGGCGTGCGATCTTTCCGGTCGGTCACCAGGCGGAGGCCGGTGTGGACCAGGAGCCAGCCGAGGCGTTGGCGGGGCGTGTGCAGGCTGCGGGGCCGTCGGCGGCGGGAGGCGGCGGCGCGGAGCTCGGCTTGGCGGGCGTGGACGAAGTGTTCGGTGAAGTCGTGCGGAGTCATGGGGTCCCCAGTTCTTCGGTGGAGTCGGGTGCGGGTTCCGGGTGGGCGGTGCGCGGGAACGCGGCCCAGTGGGTGACCACCGCGTCGTCGCCCGGGCGGGCGGGGCGACGGTAGCGGTCGACCACGGCGAGGATGTCGTCGGACATCCGCCGGGCCTCTTCGGGCGTGAGGGAGAGCTGGTTGCTGGCCATCGAGGCGTTCTGTTCCCAACGGTCCTGCCACCGCGGGAGCTCGGCGACGAACCGCGCCTCCTCCTCGTAGCGCTGCACCACGAGCTGGTGCAGGAACGAAGCCAGGTGCCCGGCCAGTTCCGGGTCACCCGTGAAGTCACCGGCGCGCATGGTTGTCGAGTCCTGCGCGGCTTTCCACCAGCGCTCGCGTTTTGAGCCCCGACCGGGGTCTTCCGCGACGAGGCCGGCGTCGGCCAGTTGGCGCAGGTGCCAGGACGTCGTGCCGGAGCTCTCGCCGACGCGCTTGCCCAAGCCAGTGGCCGTCGCGGGGCCGTCGCGTTCGAGGAGGTCCAGCAGGCGCATCCGGAGCGGGTGGGCGAGCGCGCGCAGGGTCCGTGCGTCGAGGATCCGTTCGGTGCGTCCCTGAGGCCTCATGCCACCACTGTAGACCGCAGAGGATTCTTTGCAAAGGGTTCTCTGCAATGGAGAGGCCTAGACTCGGTCCCGTGGAAACCTCGGTGGTGAGCGCGAACCAGGCGCTGTTCCGGCCGGTGCGCGCCGGCAACGCCTTCGAGGAGACCGTCGAACGGCTGCTGCAGGCCATCCGCCTCGGGGTCGTCGGTGCGGGGGAGCGGCTGCCGTCCGAGCGGGAGCTGGCCGAGCGCCTCGGGGTCAGCCGCGTGACGTTGCGGGAGGCCATCCGCGCGCTGGCAGACGCCGGGTACGTCGAGTCGCGCCGTGGCCGCTACGGCGGCACGTTCGTGAACGAGCGACTCCCCGAGCCGGGCGAACGCGCCACCGGCGATGTCGACGCCGCCGCGTTCGAAGACGCGCTCTGCCTGCGCTACGTGCTGGAGACGGGCGCGGCCGAGGCCGCCGCCGCGCGCACGCTCAGCCCCGCCGACCGCCGCCACCTCACGAGCACGCTCGCCGAGGCCGCGGCCGCCGGCCTCACCGACTACCGTCGCAAGGACTCGCGCCTGCACCTCGCGATCGCCGAAGTCACGGCGTCGGGTTCGCTCACCACGGCCATGGCCGACGCCCGTACGCGCGTGAACCAGCTGCTCGACCGCATCCCCCTGCTCGAGCCCAACCTGGAGCACTCCAACGCCCAGCACGCGGCCATCGTCGACGCCATCCTGGCGGGCGACCCCGCCGCGGCGCGCCAGGCGATGGCCGAGCACATCGAAGGCACCGCGTCGCTGCTCCGTGCGTTCCTGGCCTGAACTGCGCTCCGTGAATTTCTGACCCGACCTCCAACCTTTCCACCCGTCCGGTCGTCGACCATTCGTGCAACCCGATACGGACGCCGACCCGGATGGAGTCCCAGCCAGTGCCACGCCCGAGCCGCTCGACGCCACCCGCGTCGGCGTCTTCGTCGGGCTGCCGCTGATCGCGTTCTGGATCGCCTACCTGCTGCTCGATGTCCGCAGCCCGCAGGACGTGCTCGCCTCCCTCGACAATACCGTGGTGCTGAACTACTCCGACGGCAGTGAGCTCCTGAAGGTGCTGCGCGCCGACGGTGATCGCTCGTTCGTGCCCTACGACAAGGTGCCCGCGAAGCTGCGCGATGCGATCATCGGCACCGAAGGCCCGACGCTCTGGGACAACGCGGGCTTCGATCCCACCGGTATCGGCCGCGCGCTGCTCACCGGTGTCGGCGGTGGTTCGGGGATCACGCAGCAGTACATCAAGAAGTCGACCAGCGACGACGACGCCACGATCACCCGCAAGCTCCAGGAACTCGTGCTGGCCACGAAGATCACGCAGCAGCAGAGCAAGGAGCAGATCTACACCAGCTACGTGAACATCATCTCGTTCGGCCGCGGCACGTTCGGCCCGGCCGCCGTGATGAACGCGTTCTTCGGCCGCCCGCTCGACAACAGCATGACCTGGAGCGAAGCCGCGTTCCTGGCCGGCATGATCCAGTCGCCGTCGGTGCACGACCCGGCCGTGTCGGGCGACGCGCACGCGGCCAAGCGCTGGCGGTACGTGCACGACAAGCTCGTGGAACGCGGCTACGTGAAGGGCGCCGACGCTGCCGCGATGTCCTATCCCGGCAAGGAGATCCTGCCGCCGTCCGAACGCGCGCGAGCGTGACGTACGGCGAGTACCACGTGAAGCAGCAGGTGCTCAGCGAGCTCGAACAGGACGGGTTCCCGCTTTCCCGGCTGCAGCAGGGAAACCTCGTCGTATTGACCACTTTGGACCGGGCCGCCCAGTCCGCCGCGCGCTCGGCGCTGGTCGGCCGGCTCAAGAGCGAGCCGAAGGAGTTCCGCGGCGCGCTCGTGTCCGTGAACCCGGCGCCGGGCGCGGTGCGCGCGTACGACGGCGGCGAGAACGGCGTGCGCGATTACGCCGGGACCGGCCACGCTCGGGTCGGCGTTCTACCCGTTGACGCTCGCGGGTGGGATCCAGGCCGGGGTGTCGCCGGACCAGCCGGTGCCGGCGCCGGCGCAGATCGACTTCCTGGGCGAGGACTTCTCGTACCCGGCTCGATGCCCGTCGAGGTGCACGCTGCGGACGGCCATGACGTCGGCGCGGACACGCCGTACCTCGGGCTGGCGAAGCGGCTCGGGCCCGACGCGGTGAGTGCGGCGGCGCGGGACGCGGGGATTCCGGCCGACGTCGACGGGACGCCGACGTTGCGGGAGAAGGACGGCTACCTGATCGGGTCCGGGATCGCGGTGGGGCGATATCCGTCGCGGCCGTTGGACGTCGTGGGTGCGTATGCGACCTTCGCCGACCACGAGGTGAAGGTGGCGCCGCATCTGGTGGACAAGGTGCTGGATCGGGAGGGGAATGTCGTGTGGGAGCACGATTCCGATCCGCAGCCGGCGTTTCCGAGGACGAGGGGGCGAGTGCGAAGGTGGCTGCGGGGGTGACCAATGTGCTGCAGACGTTCTTGCCGGATGGGAGGCCCGCGGCATTGCGGACGGGGGAGTTCCAGCACGGGAATTCCGCTGATGATCAGGATGCTCGGGCGGTGGGGTATACGCCTCAGCTGGCTACGGCCGTGTGGGCCGGGTCGGATGATGAGCGGCGGCTGTTCGATGCGGAGGGGAAGAAGGTGGTGGGGGCTTCGGTGCCGGCGGATGTTGGGAGGGAGTTCATGGTGGAGGCTTCTCGGGGGATTCCGGTGGAGGGGGAAGGGTCTGGGTCGGTGCGGCTGGTCTTCGGTGCTGATGTTGTCCTTCGCGGGGCGGGTTGCGGGGTGTTGTGGTTGGGATGCGGGCCTGCGCGGGGCGGGTTGCGAGGCGTTGTGGGGTGATGCGGGCCCTCGCGGGGCGTGTTGCGGTGCGTGTGCACCCCGAAGCGCGAGTGTGACTACGGCCGCTGACCCCGTGTCAAGACGGGAAAGCGTGCCTTGACACGGGGTCGGCGGCCGTGTTTTGGCGTCGGATCGAGGTGCTGGGCAGGGGCTGGGCGCATCACTTTTTGCGTAGGTAGGCGGCGGTGGCGTAGGTGAAGTGCGTCGCGGTTCGGGATGTTGGGGTTGGGTGCGGGACTCTTTGCTTGGTTTGGCGGCGGTTGTGTCGGTGGCTTTGCGTCGCAGTGGGCGGGGTGGCGCTGTCAGTGGACGCGGGCGAGGAGGAAGCCGTCGTAGCCTTTGTCGCCGACGGTTTGGATGGCGGTGGCGTCGAGGCGGGCGTCGGTGTGTATCGCGGTGAGCATGGTGCGGACGCCTTGGACGGCTGGGTCGCTGTTGTCCGCGTTGATGACTTCGCCGTCGCGGACGACGTTGTCGACGACGATCGTGGTGCCGGGGTGGGAGAGGCGCAGGGAGTGCTCCACGTAGGCGGCGAGGTTGGCCTTGTCGGCGTCGATGAAGATGAAGTCGAACGGGTCGCGCAGGCCCGGTAGGGTGTCGAGGGCGGCGCCGACGAGGATTTCGGCGACGTCCGGGCCGAAGCCGGCACGGTCGAGGTTCTTGCGGGCCACGGCGGCGTGCTTCGGGTCGTACTCGCACGTCACGATCCGGCCGCCGGTGGGCAGGGCGCGGGCGAGCCAGATCGTGCTGTAGCCGGCGAGGGTGCCGAGTTCGAGGATCGAGCGGGCGCCCGCCGTGCGGGCCAGCAGGTTGAGCAAACGGCCCTGCGTGGGCGAGACGGCGATCGGCGGCAGGCCGGCCGCCGCGGAGTCGGCGAGGGCGGCGTCGAGCACCGGGTCGGCGGGCAGCAGTGCGTCGCCGAGGTAGTCGTCGACTGCGGTCCAGAGTTCGCGGTTCATGGCACCTCCACTGCCGAATCTACGCAGCCCGGCGGTCCGCCTTCGGGATCACCAGCGGCGTCCCCGTCTCCGGGCACGGCATCACCCGGCAGGGCAGCTCGAAGATCTTCTCCACGTTCTCCGCCGTCACGACCTCGCCGGGTGCGCCGGTCGCGAGCACGCGGCCGGCGCGCATGGCGATCATGTGGGTGGCGTAGCGGGCGGCGTGGTTGAGGTCGTGCAGGACCGCGACGAGCGTGCGGCCTTGCTCGGCGTGCAGCTGCGCGCACAGGTCGAGGATGTCCATCTGGTGCGCGATGTCCAGGTACGTCGTGGGTTCGTCGAGCAGCAGGTCCGTCTGCTGCGCCAGGGCCATCGCCAGCCAGACGCGCTGGCGCTGGCCACCGGACAGCTCGTCCACGAGCCGCTCGGCGAGATCCGCCACGCCGGTGGCCCGCATCGACTCGGCGACCACCGCCGCGTCCTCGCGGCACCACTGGTGCAGCAGGCGCTGGTGCGGGTAGCGGCCCCGCGCGACGAGATCGGCGACGGTGATGCCGTCGAGCGCCACGGAACTCTGCGGCAGCAGCCCGCGGCGCCGCGCGACCTCCTTGGCGCCGTAGCTGGAGATCACCGCGCCGTCGAGGTACACGGAGCCCTTGCGCGGCTTGAGCATCCGCGCGAGCGCGCGCAGCAGCGGGGTCTTGCCGCGCGCGTTGGGGCCGACGATGAGCGTGAACGACTTGTCCGGGATGACCACGCCGAGGTCTTCGGCGACGGTTCGCCCGTCGTACGCCAGGGTCAGTTCCTCGGCGTGCAGCCGGGGCTCGGTCCGGGTCGGCGCTTCCGCGATCGTCTGTTCCATACAGGTTAGGCTAACCTAGTGACCCTCGTTCGGGGAGTTCCGTGGGCCGCATTCGCCGAACGTGACCAGCCGGTGCCATCATGCGGACAAGGGGTACAGGCGTTCTTCCGGCGGGAACGAAGGTGGCGATGGACGACTACCGGGTCGTCGCGGACGAGCTCGCCGCCGACATCGAAGCGGGGCGGCTGCGGCCCGGCGATCGGTTCCCGCCGCAACGCCGCTTCGCTCGCGACCGCGGCATCGCCGGCTCCACCGCCGCCCGCGTGTACGGCGAGCTGATCCGCCGCGGCCTCGCGGTCGGCGAGGTCGGCCGGGGCACGTTCGTGCGGGCCGCGCGCCCCGCCCCTGAACCCGCGCTCGCCGAACCCGGCGACGCCCGTGTGGACCTCGAACTCAACTTCGCCGTGCTGCCGAGCCAGTCGGCGAAGCTCGCGTACGCGCTCGAGCCGTTGCTGCGCGCCGACGTGTTCACCGACGCGCTGCACCCCGTCGGCGCCGCCGGTACGAAAGCCGTGCGCGAAGCCGCCGCGACGCTCCTGAGCCGCGGTGCGTGGACGCCGGACCCCGCAACGCTCCTCGTGACCGGCAACGGCCGGCAGGGCATCGCCGCGGCGATCTCGGCCTTCGTGCCGCTGGGGGAGCGGCTCGCCGTCGAAGCCCTGACCTACCCCGTCGTGAAGGCCCTGGCGACGCGGCTCGGCGCCGAGCTGGTGCCGATCGAAACCGACGAAAACGGGCTCGTGCCCGCCGCGCTCGAAGCCGCCCACTCGGCGGCGCCCGTCCGCGCGCTGTACGTCCAGCCGACGCTGCACAACCCGCTCGGGCCGACGATGCCGCCCGCACGCCGAGCCGAACTGGCCGGCGCCGTCCGGCGGCTCGGCCTGCCCGTGATCGAAGACGGCATCTACACGTTCCTCCGGCCGGAGGTCGAACCGCTCGCCGCCCTCGTGCCCGAGCGCACCGTGTTCGTCGACAGCCTCTCGAAACGCGTCGCACCCGGCCTCACCGCCGGGTTCGTGGCACCGCCCGCCGCCTGGACGCCGCGGCTCGCGGGCGCGATCCGCTCGGGCGGCTGGGGTGCCACGCGGTTCGCGATGGAGGCCGCCACGCGCTGGATCACCGGCGGCGCGCTGGCGGAAGTGGAAGCCGCGAAGCGCGCCGACGCGGCCGAACGCGCCGCGATCGTCGACGAGCGCCTCACCGGGTTCACCGTCGCCGGCGACCCCGCCGCGTACCACCGTTGGTGGCAGCTGCCGGAGCAGTGGCGCGCCGAGACGTTCGTCGCCGCGGCCGCGCGCCGCGGCATCGCGCTCTCGCCCGCCGCGTCGTTCGCGGTGCTGCCGGGTCACGCGCCCAACGCCGTGCGGCTCGCGGTTTCCGCGCCACCGAAGGAAACCCTCGTCGCCGCGCTCGACGTGCTCGCCACACTGGCGGCCGGTTCGCCCGACGACACGCTGCTGGACTGAACCTCAGCGAGCCCACTCGCCGACGAAGCTCCCGCACGTCACCGGCTGCCCGGTCAGCTTCGCGCGCAACGCGTTCTCCAGGCCCAGGTAGTCGACATTCGGCGTGGTCACCGGCACCCGCGCGGGGACCGGCCCGCCGGCGGCGAGCGTGGTGTTCGGCACGGTCTCGAACAGCACGAGGTAGCCGCCCTCGCGGTTGAGTTCGCCGGCCGTCGCGAGCATCCGCTGCGGCGCGTCACCGACGATCTCCAGCGGCAGCGGCCACTCCAGCGGGAACGGGTTGCGCAACCCGAACGCGGGGTACGCGAACGGGTTGTCGGGCAGCACGGCGGTGCGCGCGGCAGGGTAGCGCTGGAGGCAGTCGCGGATCTGGGCGACGTAGGCGAACGTGCTCGGGTTCGTCCGGATACCGGTCAACGCCGGCGCAACGGAGCCGAGGTCGGCCGTCAGCTCATCGTGCGACAGGTCGAGGTACGCGGCGTCGTCATGGTGCGCGACGACAACCCAGCCGCACACCGCGACGGTCACCAATCCCGCCGTCGTGGTGAGCCACGTGCGGCACACCACCGGCGTGAGGTCCGGCACCACCGAGGCGAGCAGCAGCACCGCCGTGAGCGCCAGGGAACCGGTGAGCAGCGTCGGGGTGTCGTTGCCCCACGACAGGCTCGCCATGAACCCCGTCGCGAGCACCAGCAGCGCGGGCCAGGACACACGCCGCCACACGGCCGCGTGCACCACCACCGCCACGGCGAGGATCCACCACAGCACGTCGGCCCAGCGCGACGAACCGGTGAGCCTCCCGTCCGCCACGGTCCCCGCCACCGCGGCCACCCCACCGAGCGCGAGCAGCCACGACATCCACCGCGCGGCCACGCCGAGCCGGTCGCCGGCCAGCCGCACGCCCAGCAGCACCACGGAGACCACGGCGAAGAACGTCAGCCCCCGCACCGGTGGCCGCAGCAGCGACTCCGGGTCCGCCAGCCACAGCTCCAGCAGCCGCTCGCCGTACGCGGGCACACCGCCGGTGACCTGGCTCACCATCTCCGCGAGCCCGCCACCCGCGCTCACCCAAGCCACGTAAGCGATCCCGAACGCGCCGAGAGCGGCCACGTCACCCGCGAGGCGCCGGGAACGGTTCGGGTAGCACAGCGTCCAGACCAGCCCGATCACCGCGGCGAGCGCGAAGCTCTGCTTCATGAACGCGGCGGCGCCCAGCAGAGCCAGCCCGCCGAGCCGCGCGTACGGATTTCCCTTGCGCAGGCCCGAATCCAGCGCCCACGCGCCGCACGCGGTGAGCGTGATCCCGTCGACGGTGTGCCAAGCCATGAGCGGAAACCCGTTGAGGTTCAGCAAAGCCGCCGCGGCGACGAGCGCCGTGCGGCCCGGTCCCCACGACAGCACCGGCCGGCGCGTCACCAGCGCGGCGAACGCGATCGTCGTCAGCGCGATCTGCACCATCGCAAGACAGCTCGACGCGAAGAACAGTGGCCCGGGCAAGCCGAAGTCGACCACGTGCAAGATCGCCGAACCGAGCGGGCGCGCGGAGATGATGTCGGCGTGCGGCACTTCGCCCTGCAGCACGCGCCAGGCCTGCGCGAGGATGAAACCCTGGTCGGTGGGGTGGAAGCCGAACCGGCCCACGCGCAGCTCGGTCGCCACCGCGAGCACGAGCACCCACGCGGCGTGCGCGCTCCACCGCAGCGCCACCTGCCGCCACCGAACCCCCTCGGCGGCCGTGGGCAGCGCCGCACCGGCGACGTCCACGCTGTCCTCTTCCCCTTCCCCGCACCCGGTCTGGACAGCGATCGTAACTGTAATTTCTGCCGCTGTATCTTTTGCCTCGGCTTCGCCGAGGCGGCGAGATCGCCTTTGAGCCGGTGTTGGGATCGAGCGGTCGGATCGGCCGGGGGCCGATCGCACCGCTCGATCCCGACACCGGCGCGATCTCGCGTGGTGGTTGCGTTGGGACTCGGTTGCCGGGGTCAGGCGCGGCGGCAGAGGAGGCGTGGCGATTGCGGCGAGGGCGGTGGGCGTGGGCAGGCAAGGCTGGTTGCGGGCGTCCGGCGCGGATTCCGGCATCAGGCTCGGCGGCGTGGTCCTCGTGGTGGATCAGGTGCTCCGTCGCGGCCATGACGTGGTCGACGGGCGCGACGTTCGTGGCATTGAGGCCGGATGCCGCGAGCGGCGGCCGGCGGGACAGGGCGGCGAGGGGCGAGATCGCCGGCAGTACGGGCCGGCGATCTTGTCCATCTCGCCGGTGCGCGATCGCCGACGGCAGCTGAGGGCCGGTACACGCGCAACGGCGTGCGGACGAGCTCCTCGCTCTCGAACTTCGTTGCGTGGTAAGGGGAGCCGAAGGTCTGGGCCGGGTCGAAGTCGGCCTCCGTGAAGCGCCCGGCGTAGCCACCCGTCACGGCGATCGATGACACGTGGTGCAGCAGCCCGGCATCGGCCGCGAAGTCCAGCGCGTTCCGGGTGCCCGTGACGTTCGCCACACGATGGTGTCCGTAGCCGGCCCCGGTGCACGAGGTGCCCCATCGCGGCGACGACAGAGTCGACCGGCCAAGTTCCGCAAGCGACCATGGCGCGAGATCGCCAAAAGGCGATCTCGCCCGCCTCGGCGGAGCCGAGGCAGACAACGCCGAGGCAATTGATACAGCTCTACTTACTCGCGAGTAGCAACGATGGTTGTCACTCGGGGTGCTGCGCCACGGCCACGATGGCGTCGCGCAACGCGGCCCGCAGGCGCCCGACATCGAGCGGTCCCAACACGGCCGCTTCCCCCGGCGGTGCCACGAGCACGATCTTGTCGTCGCTGCTCACGAACACTGTCACGTCCCTGCGCCTGCCGGCCAGATCCCGGCAGCCGATCGACCACTCGTCCCGATCCGTCACGGCACTCGCCCTCCGATTCGCGGTCGTCCTCGTGCATCGTGCGCGGGTGGGACCGCGACCTCACGCGGCTCTTACGCGGGTTCACCCGAATTGCCTACGACCGGGTTTTCAACGCTGTAGCACAGTCGGGGGGACAGGATGTGCCGTTCGCGCAACGGGAGTAGCGTCCACGCGGCAGATCGCGGAGACCCGCTCATCGGGGTCGCAATCGCGAAATCACCAGTCGTGGGGTCGCCATCGTGGGGACAAGGGAGGTCGGGATGTCGGAGCCTCGGAAAATCGTCATCGTCGGGGCGGGTCTCGCGGGGGCGTCGGCCGCCGCGGCGGTGCGGGAGAAGGGTTTCGGCGGCGACGTGCTGCTGATGGGGGCCGACCCGCACCGGCCGTACGAGCTGCCGCCGCTGTCGAAGGGCGTGCTGCTGGGCACCGCCGACGAACCCGACTGGGTCCACGAGGAGAGCTACTACGCCGACCACGACATCCGGCTGTCGTCCGGCCTCACCGCGACGCGCCTGGAACTCGGCGCGCGGCTCGTGCTCGACGACGCCGGCGGCGAGCACAAGTTCGACCGCCTCGTGCTCGCCACGGGTTCGCGCCCGCGCCCGCTTTCCACGCCCGGCGGGAACTTTCCCGGCCTCTACACGCTGCGGACGCTCGACGACGCGTTGAGCCTGCGTACCGCCTTCACCGACGCGCGCCGCGTCGTGATCATCGGCGGTGGCTGGATCGGCACCGAAGCCGCCGCGGCGGCGCGGTCGCACGACGCGGAGGTGACCGTGGTGGCGCCCGGTCGCCTGCCGCTGGTGAAGGTCCTCGGCGACGAGGTCGCCGGTGTCTTCCACTCGCTGCACGAGGAGCACGGCGTGCACTGGCGCCTCGGCGAACGCGTCGCCGAAGTCACCGGGGACGCGGGCGGCGTGCGCGGCGTCCGGCTGCACAGCGGTGAAGAGTTGCTCGCCGACGTGGTCCTGGTGGCCATCGGTGCCGCGCCGCGCGTCGAACTGGCCCACGCGGCGGGCCTGGAACTGGCCGACGACGGTGGCATCACGGTCGACGCGGGTCTGCGCACGGCCGCCCCGGACGTCTACGCAGTCGGCGACATCGCATCACACTTCCACCCGCGCTACGGCCACCGCGTGCGCGTCGAGCACTGGGCCACCGCGCGCACGCAAGGTGTCCACGTCGCCGGCAACCTCCTCGGTGAGCACGAGCCCTACCTCGACAGCCCGTACTTCTTCTCCGACCAGTACGACCTGGGCATGGAGTACCGCGGGCTCGCGGACCTCGACCGCGACCGGCTCGTGGTCCGCGGCGACCTGGCGGCGCGGGACTTCACGGCTTTCTGGGTCGGCGAAGAAGGTGAGGTCCACGCGGCCATGAACGTCAACCAGTGGGACGACGGCGATGCCTTGCAACGCCTCGTCGACGGCCGCGTGAAGGTGGGCGACGAGGACCTGAAGTCGGGCTCGCTCGCCGACCTGGGCTGAGCTTTCCCCTGTCCTGACTCAGGTTTCGACGGGGATCACGGGTCCGTCCAGCGCCAGGTACCCGACGAGGTTCGGCGGCGCGTAGTCGGCCGCCCGCTTGTGCCGGGTGACGGCGCTGGACGCGACGTACTCGTGTTTCGGGTCCGTGGTCCCGATCCCGCGTGTCGCCGACGGCAGCAGGCGGAAGAAACCCGTGCGGGACGGGAACATCGGGCCGAGCGGGTCGCCTGCGCAGGTGAAGTCGTCGCGCAGGGCGAGGCCGTTGGCCTGCGCGTGGTCGGCCAGCCAGCGCAGCGGGATGTCCGCGAGGCTGTGCTGAGTTCTGCCGCCCCCGCCGACGTCGGCGTGGCACCCGGCGAACCAGACCTGCTCGACCTGCTGCGTGCTGCCCTCCGCGGCGGGCGCCCAGATCGATGGCAGGAACGGCTTGCGGCGTTCGTCGATCGACAGCGCCTGGAACGCCACGTCGACGATCGAGCTCAAAGCGGTGTCGTGGAACTGGAAGCGGCGGTTGAACACGTCGATCGGCCAGAAACCCGTGAGCGGCACGCCCAGCGCGCCCACGGTGTCCCACACGCCGATGAACCGGATCCGCGGCTCGTGCGAGTACGTCCGGCGGAACAGCGTCGCTTCGGTCGTGCGCGGGTGCCACTTGTCACTGCGGTCGCGGTAGAGGCCGTACGCCTGCTTCACGCGGTGCGCGTGCTCGCGGCGCAGCAGCCCGCAGTTGCGGATGAACCCGGCGACGCTTCGCACTGTATAGGCGCCGCGGCTGAAGCCGACGAAGAAGATCTCGTCGCCGGGTTCGTAGGTGTGCACGAGGAAGCGGTAGGTGTCCTGGACGTTGCGCGAGAGCCCGATGCCGAACGCGCCGCCCGTGAACTTTCGCCGCACGGTGCCGACGCCCGATTGGTAGAAGACCCGCTGCTGGGTCCCGGCTTCGTCGGCCGGCGCGACACCCAGCGCGAGCCGCGTGACGTTGCTCGGCGCCGGTGTGGTGCCGTCGGCCAGGTCCGCCGTGTCCCACGTGCCGTCGCAGCAGATCACGATCCGCTTGGGCATCCGCACCTCGTTCGCCGGTCGATGGGTCCAGGCCATTCAAGTCAGGACCCGGCAGCGTTTCAACGGGTTCGGCGGAATCGGTACCGAACCCGAGGTGTGGCAAGGAAAACGCGTGTCGTTCACGGGTGCGCCACGCGGCGGCCGCCCGGGCATCGAAAGATCGGATGAAAACCGGCGTGCGCCTGGCCGGTTTCAGGAGCAAGATCGAGGCGGTGTTCGTGGCTCGCCCCGCCGGCCCTCGCCAGTGAGGTCTGATCAAGTTTGAGAACAAATCCCGCCGGCCTCTGGATCGTACGCAGCTGATGCGCTATACATCGGATGTCTTGGTGTGGTTGTGGTGAGAGGGGAACGTCCGTGCAGCTTGTGCGTCTCGGAGCCGCGGGAGAAGAGCGACCGTTCGTTCGTGCCGGAGACGGCACTCTGTACGACCTCTCGGGCCTCACCTCCGACGTCGACGGTGCTTTCCTCGCATCCGGCGGGATCGCTCGCGCCGCCGCCGCGCTCGAAGCCGGCGAGCTACCCGTTGCGGACGCCGCGGCGGCGAACCTGCGCGTCGGCCCGCCGCTGGCCGCGCCCGGCAAAATCCTCTGCATCGGCATGAACTACCGGCGCCACGCCGAGGAGACCGGTGCCGCCGTGCCCGAAGAGCCCGTGCTGTTCATGAAGGCCCCCGACGTGATCGTCGGCCCGGACGACGACGTGCTCATCCCGCGCCGCAGCAGCAGCACCGACTGGGAGGTCGAGCTCGGCGTCGTGATCGGCAAGGAGGTGCGTTACCTCGACAGTGTCGAGGAAGCCCTCCAGTACGTCGCCGGCTACGTCGTGTCCAACGACGTCTCCGAGCGCGAGTTCCAGCTGCACCGCGGCGGCCAGTGGGACAAGGGCAAGAACTGCGAGACGTTCAACCCGCTCGGCCCGGCGCTCGTGACCGCCGACGAGGTGCCCGACCCGCAGGAGCTCGGGCTCCGCACGTGGGTCAACGGAAAGAAGGTGCAGGACTCCTCGACCAGGGACATGGTCTTCAGCGTCGCCGAGATCATCCACTACCTGAGCCAGTTCATGGTCCTGCGTCCCGGTGACCTCATCAACACCGGCACGCCCGAGGGCGTCGCGCTGGGGCAGCCGGAGCCGAAGCCCTACCTGCGCGAAGGCGACGTCGTCGAGCTCGAGATCGACGGCCTCGGCCGCCAGCGCCAGACGATGAGGCAGGCCTGACATGGCGAAGATCATCGGCATGGAGGTGCTCGACGTCCGGTTCCCGACCTCGCGGGAGCTCGACGGCTCGGACGCCATGAACCCCGACCCCGACTACTCAGCCGCCTACGTCGAGCTGCACACCGACGGCGGTCCGGACGGCTACGGCCTGGCCTTCACCATCGGCCGCGGCAACGACGTGCAGGCCGCCGCCATCCGCGCCCTCGCCCCGCACGTCGTCGGCCGCGAAGTGCCCGAGGACGCGCAGGCGCTCGGTGACCTCTCGCGCGAACTCGTCGGCGACTCGCAGTTCCGCTGGCTGGGCCCGGAGAAGGGCGTGGCGCACATGGCGATCGGCGCGGTCGTGAACGCCGCGTGGGACCTCGCCGCACGCCGGGCGGATCTGCCGTTGTGGAAGTTCGTCTCGCGCATGACGCCGGAAGAGCTGGTGTCGCTCGTCGACTTCCGCTACCTCTCCGACGCGTTGACCGAACAGGAGGCACTCGACATCCTGCGTGCCGCCGAACCCGGCCGTGCGGAGCGCACGGCGAAGCTCGAAGCCGAGGGCTACCGCGCGTACAGCACTTCGCCCGGCTGGCTCGGGTACTCCGACGCGAAGCTGGTGCGCCTGGCCGAACAAGCCGTGGCCGGCGGCTTCGAGATGATCAAGCTGAAGGTCGGCGGCAGTCTCGAAGACGACGTGCGCCGCATGAAGCTGGCGCGCGAGACCGTCGGCGCGGACATCCGGATCGCCGTCGACGCGAACCAGCGCTGGGACGTGGCCACGGCCGTTTCGTGGATGACCGAGCTCGCGCCGTTCGACCCGTACTGGATCGAGGAACCGACGTCGCCGGACGACGTGCTGGGCCACGCCGCGATCGCGAAGGCACTCGCGCCGATCAAGGTCGCGACCGGCGAGCACGTGCAGAACCGCGTGGTGTTCAAGCAGCTGCTGCAGGCCGGCGCGATCGACGTGCTGCAGCTCGACGCCGCGCGCGTCGGTGGCGTCAACGAGAACCTCGCGATCCTGTTGCTGGCGGCCAAGTTCGGCGTGCCGGTATGCCCGCACGCCGGCGGCGTCGGCCTGTGCGAGCTGGTGCGGCACCTGTCGATGTTCGACTTCGTGGCGGTGTCCGGCAGCGACACCGACCGCACCATCGAGTGGGTCGACCACCTGCACGAGCACTTCACCGACCCGGCTGTCGTGCGCGACGGCCGTTACCTGGCCCCGACCGCACCCGGGTTCTCCGCGCGGATGCACGACGCGACCCTGCGCCGCTTCCGCTACCCGGACGGTCCAGAGTGGACGGAGTACGCGCAGTGAGCGAGTTCGGCGGCCTGGTGGCCGTGGTCACCGGCGGCGCATCGGGCATCGGCCTGGCGACGGCGCGGCTGCTCGCCGAGCGCGGCGCGCAGGTGGCCGTACTGGACCTCAAGACCGACGACGTGCCCGATCCCCTGGCCGGGTTCCGCTGCGACGTCACGGCCGACGCCGAGGTCACCGCCGCGATCGACGCCGTCGCCGAGCGCTTCGGGCGGATCGACGTCCTGGTGAACAACGCCGGCATCGGCGCGGCCGGCGATGTCACCGCCAACAGCGACGACGAGTGGCACCGCGTCTACGACGTGAACGTCGTCGGCATGGTCCGCACCACGCGTGCGGCATTGCCGCACCTCAAGGCGTCGCCGTCGGCGGTCGTGGTGAACACGTGCTCCATCGCCGCGTGGGCGGGCCTGCCGCAGCGCGCGCTGTACTCCGCGACGAAGGGCGCCGTGCTGTCGCTGACGCTCGCGATGGCCACCGACCACCTGCCGGACCGGATCCGGGTGAACTGCGTGTGCCCCGGCACCGCGGACACGCCGTGGGTCGGCCGGCTGCTCGACGCGGCCCTCGACCCGGCCGCCGAGCGCGCGGCGCTGGCCGCGCGCCAGCCGATGGGCCGGCTCGTGACCGCCGACGAGGTCGCGGGCGCCATCACCTACCTCGCCAGCCCGCTGTCCGCGTCGACCACCGGCACCGCGCTCGCGGTGGACGGCGGCATGTACGGCCTGCGCCCGCGGGGACCAGTGCAGAACTAGTGCGGTAACAACGCTCTCATCGAGGAGGATGCGGTGCGTACGAAGGTGATCCGGCTGGCTGCCGCGGCGGCCGCGTGTGGTTTGGTCCTGACTGCATGCGGGTCCACGAAGGACAAACCGGCCGCCGCGAGCGGCGGGGACACCGGCGGCAAGGTGGGGGCCACGCTGCCGCTGCTGACCTCGCCGTTCTGGCAGGCCTACAACAACTACGTGCCGCAGATGGCCAAGCAGGCGGGCCTCGACGCGCTGCCGACGGTGAACGCCGACAACGATCCGGCGAAGCTGATCACCGACATCGGCACGCTGCTCAACCAGGGCGTGAAGGGCCTGGTCGTGACACCGATCGACTCCGCCGCGGTGGTGGCGGGGCTCAAGCAGGCCGAGAACAAGGGCGTGCCGGTGGTCGCGGTCGACGTGGCGCCCGAGAGCGGCAAGGTCGCCATGGTCGTGCGCGCCGACAACAAGGCCTACGGCACCAAGGCGTGCGAGGAGATCG
Organism: Amycolatopsis sp. FDAARGOS 1241; assembly: GCF_016889705.1. Classification (NCBI taxonomy): domain Bacteria; kingdom Bacillati; phylum Actinomycetota; class Actinomycetes; order Pseudonocardiales; family Pseudonocardiaceae; genus Amycolatopsis; species Amycolatopsis sp. FDAARGOS 1241. The sequence continues at coordinate 7,191,766 of NZ_CP069526.1, read as the reverse complement.
GCAAGCGCGTGAAGAGCGGCAAGGTCGTGCAGGTGATGGGTGACCTCGCCTCGGTCAACGGCCGCGACCGGTCGGCGGCGTTCCGCGACTGCATGAAGCAGAAGTACCCGGACATCAAGGTGCTGGAGATCGCGGCGGAGTGGAAAGCCGACAAGGCGTCCTCGGGCCTCGATTCCCTGCTCACCGCGAACCCCGACATCAAGGGCGTCTACATGCAGGCCGGCGGGGTGTACCTCGCGCCGACCGAGCAGGCGCTCAAGCGCAAGAACCTCTTCTTCCCGGCCGGCGACCCGCGCCACGTCGTGCTCGTGAGCAACGACGGCATCCCGCAGGAGCTGGCCGCGATCCGCAGCGGTGAGCTCGACGCGACAGTGTCGCAGCCGGCCGACGCCTACGCCAAGTACGGCATGTACTGGCTCAAGAAGGCGATGGCGGGGGAGACGTTCAAGCCCGGCCCGACCGACCACGGTTCGCAGATCGTCCAGATCAGCCCCGGCATCCTCGAGGACCAGCTCCCGGCCCCGGTCGTCACCAAGGACAACGTGGACGACAAGGCCCTGTGGGGGAACAACCTGTGAGCGCGCCCGCCCCGGAGCAGGTCGCACCCGTGGTGAGTGCCCACGGTGTCGGCAAGCGCTACGGGCCCACCGTGGCCCTGCACGACGTGAGCCTCACCGTGCGGGCCGGCGAGTCGCACGCGCTCGTCGGCCGCAACGGGGCGGGCAAGTCCACGCTCGTGTCCATCCTGACCGGACTGTCCAAAACGGACACCGGAAGCGTCGAGTTCGGTGGTGAGCCCGCGCCGCCGCTGGCCAAGCAGGACGAGTGGAAGGCCCGCGTGGCGTGCGTGTACCAGCACGCCATGGTGGTGCCGCAGCTGTCGGTGGCCGAAAACCTGTTCCTCAACCGCCAGTCGGGCCAGGGGTTCGCCATCGGCTGGCGCAGGCTGCGGCGCCAGGCCCGCGAGCTGCTCGACTCGTGGGACGTGCACGTGGACGTCGACACACCCGCGGGCGAGCTTTCGGTGGAAGACCGCCAGTTCGTGGAGATCGCCCGCGCGCTGAGCTACGGCGCGCGGTTCATCGTGCTCGACGAGCCGACGGCGCAGCTCGACAGCCAAGCCATCGAGCGGCTCTTCGAACGCATGCGTCAGATGCAGCGGGGCGGCGTGACGTTCCTGTTCATCTCGCACCACCTCCACGAGGTGTACGAGGTGTGCCAGGCCGTCACAGTCCTGCGCGACGCGAAGCACGTGCTCACCGCGCCGGTCGCCGACGTCCCCCGCTCGCAGCTGGTCGACGCCATGACCGGCGAACAGGGCGGGCTGGCCGTGCGCGACGCGGCCACCCGCGACCCGCTCGCGGTGGACGCGGGCGAGGTGCTGACCGTCGAGGAGCTGTCCGGCGACGGCTTCCACGACGTGTCGCTGCGGGTGCACCGCGGTGAGATCGTCGGCATGGCCGGCAGCAACGCGAGTGGCAAGCACCAGGTCGCTGAGACTGTGTACGGACTGCGGACGCCGTCGGCTGGGCGGGTGCTCGTGGCCGGGGAACAGCTGCCGCCCGGCGACATCGCGGCCGCGCTGCACGCCGGCGTCGGCTGCGTGCCGCGCGACCGCCACCAACAGGGCCTCGTGCTGGAGCACTCGATCATGGACAACACCACGCTGTCCGTGCTCGACCGCATGGGTCCCGGCGGGTTCGCGCCGCCCAAGGCGCGGCACGAGCGCGGAGCCCGTGCGCTGAGGTCGTACGACATCGTCGCGGCCGGGCCGCAACAGCTGGTGTCCGACCTCTCCGGCGGCAACCAGCAGAAGGTGGTGCTCGCCCGCGCGCTGGAGAGCGACCCGCGACTGGTCGTGCTGATCAACCCCACGGCCGGCGTGGACGTGAAGTCGAAGGAGGCCCTGCTCGCGGTCGTCGACCGGGTGCGGGCCGAAGGCAAGGCGGTGCTGATCGTGAGCGACGAGCTGGACGACCTGCGCCTGGCCGACCGGGTGCTGGTGCTGCGCGCCGGTGCCGTCGTCGCCGAACACCAGGCCGGCTGGTCCGACGGAGACCTCGTGGCCGACATCGAAGGAGTCGGGCTCCATGACTGAGCTGATGACCGACCCGCAGACGGCGCTGCCCGCGGCGCGCGCGAAGCGGCGGAACTCACTGTGGCTGCGCGAGCTGGCGCTGTTGCCCGCTCTCGTGGTCGTGTTCGTGATCGGCGGGCTGATCAGCGATTCGTTCCTCACGTTCGACAACGTGATCAGCATCCTCTCGGCCGCCGCCGCGCTGTCGCTCGTGGTGCTGGGCGAATCGCTGGTCCTGCTCACCGGCAAGTTCGACCTGTCGCTCGAGTCGACGATGGGCATCGCCCCCGCGATCGGCGTGATGCTCGTGATCCCGGCGGCGTCGTCGGGTTTCGGCACGGAGTGGCCGGCGGCGCTGGGCCTGCTCGCGATCCCCGTCGTGGGCGCGGTGATCGGGCTCGTGAACGGCTTCCTGATTGTGAAGCTGAAGCTCAACGCATTCATCGTCACGCTGGCCATGCTCACGGTGCTGCGCGGCACGCAGATCGGCTCCACCAACGGCAAGACGCTGTTCGACCGGCTCGACGCCTTCACGGCGCTGGCGACCACGACGTTCGCCGGGCTGCCGATGTCGGTGTGGCTGGCCGCGGTGCTGTTCCTGCTGTTCGGCCTCGGCCTGCGCTACCACCGGGTCGGCCGGTCGCTCTACGCGATCGGTGGCAACCGCGAGGCGGCGCGCGCCGCGGGCATCCGGGTGGACCGCATCTCGTGGGCCGTGTTCATCGTGGCCGGTGTGCTCGCCGCGATCGGTGGTCTGGCCTACACCGGGTACGTCGGCGCGCTCGGCGCCGACCAGGGTGACGGCCTGATCCTTCAGGTCTTCGCCGCGGCGGTGATCGGCGGCGTCTCGCTCGACGGCGGCAAGGGCACGCTCGTCGGCGCCCTGACCGGCGTGCTGCTGCTGCAATCGGTGGACAGCCTGCTGCGCATCGCACAGGTGCCCGCGGAATGGCTGAAGGCGATCTACGGCGGCATCATCCTGATCGCCCTCATCATCAGCCGCTACGCCGGCGGAAAGCCCCAGACCTGATCGGCACGCGGGCCGTGATCATCCGACCTTCTCGCCGTGCGGTGAAGGTGCCCCCGGGGTCTGGTGGCGGGGGCGCCCCGCCGAGTTCAGGACGCCGCTGCGGCGGGCTCGGGGGTGTCCGGGTTGTCGGTGTGGCCGGCCCCGTCTCCGTCGCCCTCGGCCGGCGTCAGCGTGCTGCGCAGCCACTGCTCCACCCCCGCGACGTGCACCGTCGCCCACGACCGCGCCAGCTCCGGCTCACGGGCGGCGATGGCCTCGTAGATGGCGGTGTGCTGTTCGCGTGTGCGCGCGACCGCGCCCTCCTGGGTGAGACCGCGCCAGATCCGCGCCCGCGCGGTGGGTCCGGACAGGCTGTCGAGCAGCGAGCACAGCACGGGGTTGCCCGAGCCGTCGGCGATCTTGCGGTGGAACTGCAGGTCGTTGGCCACGAGGGCCTCCACCGTCGGCGCGTCGGCCAGCTCGTCGAGCAGCGTGCCGAGCTCGGCGATGTCGTCGTCGTTCATGTGCAGCGCGGCCAGCGCCGTGGCGGCGGGCTCGAGGATCCGGCGCACCGCCAGGAAGTCGAGCACGGTGTCGTCGCGGTGGAAGTCGACCACGAACGTCATGGCGTCGAGCAGCAGGTTCGGCTCGAGGCTCGTCACGTACGTGCCGTCGCCCTGGCGCACGTCGAGCACCCGGATCAGGCACAACGCCTTCACGGCCTCGCGCAGGGAGCTGCGCGAAAGGCCGAGCCGCTGGGCGAGCTCGGCTTCCTTGGGCAGCCGGTCGCCCGGCGCGAGCTCCCCCGAGATGATCATGTCCTTGATCTTGTCGATCGCGACATCGGTGACGGGCATCGAGACCGCCCTCCCTCAAGAGACCTCGGATGTTTGGTGTGCTGAGGACAGCGTGCCACGGAACTCGCCAGGAGGAGACATGACCCACGACTCCCCACCGCACAGTGTCGCTCTGCGTACTCGCCTCAAACCGGGTCAGGAAGCGACCTACGAGTCCGTGCACGCCGTGATCCCGGACGAGCTCGATGCCGCGTTGCGCCGAGCCGGCGTGCGCACCTGGCGAATCTGGCGCAGCGGCCTCGACCTGTTCCACTTCGTCGAGGTCGACGACTTCGAAGCCATGAAGGCCGCGCTCGCCGGCGATCCGGCCGACCTCGCCTGGCAAGCGCGCATCAACCAGCTGCTCGACACCGACGACGACCGCAACAGCACCTCCACGGCCCTCGGGCTTGTGTGGGAACTGCCGGGGAAGGAGTGACCGTGGAACTTTCCCCGCTGGGGCTCGGCGGCGCGCAGCTGGGCAACCTGTACCACGCCATCGACGACGACACCGCGGAAGCGACCGTGCGGTGCGCCTGGGCCGAGGGCATCCGCTACTTCGACACCGCGCCGCACTACGGCCTCGGGCTCTCGGAGCGGCGCCTCGGCAAGGCGCTCGCGGCGTATCCGCGCGCGGAGTACGTGCTCTCCACCAAGGTCGGGCGAGTGCTGGAACCGCGCGCGGCCGCGCCGGGCGAGCGCGACGACCAGGGCTTCGACGTGCCGGCGACCCACCGGCGCCGCTGGGACTTCAGCCGCGACGGCGTGCTGCGCTCGCTCGAGGACAGCCTCACGCGGCTCGGTCTCGACCGCGTCGACATCGCGTACGTGCACGATCCGGACGACCACTTCGAGGAAGCCGTGACGGGTGCCTTCCCGGCGCTGCTCGAGCTGCGCGAGCAGGGTGTGGTCGGCGCGATCGGCGCCGGGATGAACCAGACGCCGATGCTCACCGAGTTCGTCCGCCGGTTCGACCTCGACCACGTGCTCATGGCCGGGCGCTACACGCTGCTCAACCAGCCGGCGCTCGACGACCTGCTGCCGCTGTGCCTCGACCGCGGCGTCGGGGTGGTCGCGGGCGGGGTTTTCAACGCGGGCATCCTGGCCACCGCCGAACCTGGCGGGACCTACGACTACGCGGCCGCTCCGGCGGAGCTGGTGGAGAGGGCGCGCCGGATCGCGGAGGTGTGCGGGCGCCACGGCGTCGACCTGCCCGAGGCCGCGCTCGCGCTGCCGGCGGCGCACCCGGCTGTGGTGTCCGTGGTCGTCGGCGCGCACGACGCGGGTCAGGTGGCGCTGAACGTGCGGCGCGCGGCGGCCGCCGTGCCCGCCGTACTGTGGACCGATCTCGTCGACGCCGGCCTGCTGCGTGCGGACGCAGTCGTCGGCCGGCTCGTGACAGCTGGAGGACCGCAGTGATCGACGCGCACCACCACCTGTGGGATCCGGCCCACCGGGACTACCCGTGGCTCGCGGGCGACGCGATGGCCCGCATCCGTCGTCCGTACACAGTGGACGATCTGCGCACGGTGACGCACGCGTCGGGCGTCCACGCGACGGTGCTCGTCCAGACCGTTCCGGACCAGGACGAAACGGAAGAGTTCCTCGTCACCGCGGCGAGGGAGGACGTGATCGCCGGGGTGGTGGGCTGGGTCGACCTCACTGCGCCCGACGTCGCGGACCGGCTGGCACGGCTCGCGGAGCTGGGCCCGCTCGTCGGCATCCGCCACCAGGTCGAGGACGAGGCGGACCCGGAGTGGCTGCTGCACCCGGACGTGCTGCGCGGGCTGGCGGCGGTCGGCGCCGCGGGATTGGTGTACGACCTGCTGGTGGCGCCGGCGCAGGTCGCTTCGGCGCGCAAGGTGGCCGAGCAGCTGCCCGAGCTGCGCCTGGTGCTGGACCACGCGGCGAAGCCGCCCATCGCGGCGGGGGAGTGGCAGCCGTGGGCCGACGGGATCGCGTCGCTCGCCGCGCGCGACAACGTGGCGTGCAAGCTCTCCGGGCTCGTCACGGAGGCCGACTGGGAACAGTGGCAGATCGGGCACCTGCGCCGCTACGCCGACCACGTCTTCACGTCGTTCGGCGCGGACCGCGTGCTGTTCGGCACCGACTGGCCCGTGTGCGAGCTGGCGGCGGCCTACGAAGTCGTGCTGGACGCGGCGGTGTCCCTCACCGGCCCGTTGACGGACCCGGAGCGGCTCGACGTCTTCGAACACACGGCGAAGCGTGTGTATGGACTGATTGTCTAGAAAGCCTGTCTAGAACTCCTGGCCCTGGATCATTGCGCGCAGCTTCGTCAGCGCGCGGTGCTGCGTCACGCGGACGTTGCCCGCGGAAATGCCCAGCGTCTCGGCGGTCTCGTTCGCCGAGAGGCCCACGATGATCCGCAGGGTCAGGATTTCCTGCTGCAGCGGCGCGAGGCGCGTGAGCATCTCCTGCAGCCGGGAGCCGAGGTCGAGCCGCAGCGCATACGACTCGGGCTCGTTGCCCACCAGCGACCGCTCGGGCAGCTCGGGCACCGGCTCCGACCGGTCCCGGGCCACGGCGCGGTAAGCGTCGGCGACCTTGTTGGCCGCGATGGCGTGCACGAGGTAGAGGAACGAGCCGCCGCGGTCCTGGTAGTCCGGCAGGGCCTTCAGCACGGCCATGCTCACGTCCTGGGCCACGTCGTCGGCCGACAGGTAGGACAGGTCGCGCCCGCCCATGCGGGCCCGGCAGTAGCGGGCGACCACGGGACGCAGCACGTGCAGCAACTCGGTGATCGCGCGCTGGTCGCCCCGCCCGGCGGCCAGCACGAGCGGGTCGAGGTCTTCTTTGGTCAGCCGTCCGCTCGGCCGCGGCAGGGTCTCGGGTGCCACGTAACCCGGGACGTCGCCTTCATCCGCGGCGATTTCGGAGCGAGCTGGCTTCGACGGTGCTGTCATGGTCGTCTCCCCGGCGACCCTGCGACCGTCGCTGGTCTTGGGGTCAACAATCTGTGATCTTGCGGTCGCAGCTACTCCGATTGATCGAGTAGTCGCCGCTCCCGATGCGACGCTCCGTAACCTTAAGCAGGTCGCGGGCTGACAGTCCAGATTTCAACTACGAATACCCCGTACGCAGCAATGGTCTTGATGAAAACGAGACCGGCCAACGCACAGTACGAATCCCGGCTCGCAGAATGTGCGGACTGTCCACTCAGTACGTCACGAAGAGTGACACGGCTGTTGCGCAACAGAGGGTGGCCACCACCGCGGGTAGAACAGGTTTCAGGGCGGCCGGTTCGGGGTCGGTTCGGAGTGATCGTTCCCGGTGCCGGCCGACCGCCGCGAGAGCCAGTGCGGTGATCGCCGCGAGCCCCGCCGGAACCAGGTCCCACGAGCCCTCGTTGCGCACCGCGGCGCCCAGGAGCAACACCGCGCACGCGGTCGCGGAGAGTGCCGTGCGGCGCCACGCCAGGCCCGTGCGCTCGGCCTGCGCGCCGTTCACGACAGGACCACGAGCACCACGGCGGCCGCCATGAGCGCGAACACGCCCCCGGTCAGGACGACGATCATCGCGCTGCGCGGCAGCGGCTCACCGGCGCGCATGGCGACCTGCACGCGGCGCCAGCGCGGGTATGCCGCGGCCGCGAGGATCGCCGCGAGCAGCACACAGAGCCCGGCGAGCACGGAGCTCGCCGCGACGGGCTGTGGCACGAGCTGGTGGACGGCGACGCCACCCGCGAGCAGGCCCAGCGCGGTGCGCAGCCACGCGAGGAAGGTGCGCTCGTTGGCCAGGGTGAACCGGTAGTCGGGCTCACTACCGCCCTCATGCGGCCCGATTTTCTCGTCCGACACGAATCGGAGGTTAGTCGTGGACGGCGCCCTTGCGGTGCGCGAAGACCCACCAGCGCAGCACGACGAACCGGACGAGCCCGCCGACGAAGCTGGCGGCCAGCAGGCTCACCGTCTCCTCCCACGCGGTCGGGTGGCTGACCACGGCGCCGAGACCGGCGAGGACGAGCGAGCCGTAGCCGGCGTAGAAGGCGAACGTCACGAGGTCCTGGAGGTGGCGCTGGCCGGCCTTGCTCGCCCGGCCGGCGAAGGTGACGCGTCGGTGGAACTCCGTGTTGCCGACGGTCGTGATCGCGATGGCCACCAGGTTCGCCCACTGCGAGCCGAGTTCCGAGCGGAGGACGAGGAAGAGCACGGCCTGCACGCCGGTCGTGACTGCGCCTGCGACGAGGTACCACGCGGCGTGTCCGCCGAGTTCGTGGTCGTGGTGCGCGGGCTGTCGCGGATCACGGTCGAAGAGCGGCTGCCGGGGCGTCCACCGGGTGGTGGTCATGATCCTGACGCTACCTCTGCTTCACAAACTTGTGAACCTGTTGAACCAGGTGAAGATCTGTGATCCCGCCGACAGGTACATCGCTGCCGCTCATTGGTCTATTCCCCACCGGCTCCCGCCTATGGGCAGATCGCCCGGATCTCAAACGTGTTTGTGACCGGTCCCACGGCTTTCCTCCAGCTGTCTCGCTCACGCTGCGCTGTCGACCCACCGCCCCTAGCGTGAAAAACCATCGCAACCGACCGCGACGAAGGGAAGGCCGAACGATGCTGACCGTGACCGAAGCCGCTGCCGAGGCGATCTCCGCGCTGACGGCTCAACAGGGCGCCGAGGACAGCGGGCTGCGGTTCGCGCTGCAGAGCATGGAGGAGGAGGGCGCGCAGCTCGCGCTGTCCGTCGCTCCGGCCCCGCAGGACGGCGACCGCGTCGTGGGCACCGACGGTGGCGCGAAGGTCTTCCTCGAGCCCCAGGCTGCTGCCCTGCTCGACGACAAGGTCCTCGACGTCCAGCAAGACGAAACCGGCGACGTCGCCTTCGCGGTGCTGCCGCAGAAGACCGACTGACCGCGCGGTCGCCCGAGGGCGCCGGCGGGCCACCGTAGTTCTGCCGGACGCCTTCTCCCTTCGCGCCCCGCTCCGGACATCCCGGGCGGGGCAGGTTCGGGTGTGCTGAAACGACGGCCGGCGGGGACGCGGTCCTCGCCGGCCGCGCTGTTCGCGTGAGCGTTCGGTGCGGTGGTTACTGGGCCGCGGTGCGACTGCCGGCCCAGGTCCGGACGAGGTCGCCCGCGCGGGCGCGCAGGAGCTCGGCCGCGTGGGTGCGCGCGTGGTCCAGCGACGGTGCGTGGTCGATGAGCGCGCTGGCGCCCACGACGCCCAGACCGGCCAGCTCGGCGGTGTCGAGCTGGATCCGCCCGGCCAGGACCATCAGGGGCACGCCCGCGCGGCTCGCCCTGGCGGCGATGCCGGCCGGCGCCTTGCCGGACAGGCTCTGGGAGTCGAGTGAGCCCTCGCCGGTGATGACCAGGTCGGCACCGTGCAGTGCACCGTCGACGCCGGTGAGACCGGCGATGAGGTCGAAGCCCGACGCGACCGTCGCGCCGAGGCCCGCGATGGCACCGCCCGCGACGCCGCCGCCGGCACCCGCACCGGGGACCGCCGAGACGTCCGGCGCGCCGGCGTTCACCAGAACCTGAGCCCAGCGGCCGAGTGCGGTGTCGAGTTCGGTCACCTCCTCGGGGCGGGCGCCCTTCTGCGGTCCGAACACCGCCGCCGCGCCCTGGGGGCCGACGAGCGGGTTGGTCACGTCCGTCGCGACCGTGACCGGGACCGCGCCCAGCCGTTCGTGCGCCGGCTCCAGCTCGACCTTCGCGACGCGGGCCAGGGTGCCGCCGCCCAGTCCGATGGGGGCGTCGAACGCGTCGAAGACCCCCGCGCCGAGCGCGGCCAGCATCCCGGCGCCGCCGTCGGTGCTCGCGGTGCCGCCGACGGTCAGCACAAGCCGCGAAGCCCCGCGCGCGAGCGCGTCGGCCAGGAGCTCGCCGACGCCCCACGTGTGGGCGGCCAGCGCGGTCTCCGGCGTCGGCGTCACGAACTCGATGCCGCATGCGCGCGCCGACTCGATGTAGGCCGTGCCGTCGAGCACCACGTACCGCGCGTCGACCTGTTCGTCCAGCGGGCCGCGTACGCGCACGCAGATCAGCTCGCCGCCCGCGTTCTCGAGTACCTCGAGCGTGCCCTCGCCGCCGTCGGCGACCGGACAGGCGGAGATGTCGGCGTCGGGTAGTGCGTCGCGCACGCCGAGGGCGATCGCCTCGGCGGCGTCGACCGCGGTGAGGCTGCCCTTGAACTTGTCAGGGGCGATGACGACACGGGTCACGGTGCTACCTCCGTCAGCGGAGCGTCCCCGGCGAGTACCGAGGTCACGTTTCGAGCGGCCAGCACGGCCATCGCGGTGCGCGTCTCGACGGTCGCCGAGCCGAGGTGCGGTGTGACGACCACGTCGTCGCGCGCCAGCAGCCGTGGTTCGACCCGGGGCTCGTGCTCGAACACGTCCAGCGCGGCGCCCGCGATCTCGCCGGCTTCGAGTGCGTCGGCCAGCGCGGCCTCGTCGACGACCGGCCCGCGTGTGGTGTTCACGAGGTACGCGGTGGGTTTCATCGCCCGCAGCGCTTCGGCGCCGATCAAGTGGCGCGTCTCCGGCGTCAGCGGGCAGTGCAGCGACACGAAGTCCGATCGGCGCAGCAGGTCCTCGAAGGACACGAACTCGCCGGCGAAGTCCGGCTTCGCCGACCGTCCCGAGTAGACGATCCGCAGCCCGAACGCGGCCGCGCGCTCGGCCATGGCCCGGCCGATCTGGCCGAGCCCGACGACACCGAGCGTCTTGCCCTGCAAGCCGGACCCGAGCAGGAACCCGAGGTGGAATGACCACGGTTCGCGTGCCCGCAGCAACCGCTCGCCTTCGCCGAGCCGGCGCGTGACGGCCAGCAGCAAGCCGAACGCGAGGTCCGCCGTCGCGTCCGTCAGCACGCCCGGCGTGTTGGTGACCGTGACCCCACGGGCAGCCAGCGCCGGCACGTCGACGTTGTCGTAGCCCACGGCCACGTTCGCCACCACGGCCAGCTGCGGCCCGGCGGCTTCGGCCACCGACGCGTCGATCCGGTCGTGCAGCATCGCCACGATGGCCGTCGCCCCCGCCACGAACGACCGCAGCTCCTCGGGCGTGAGCGGGCGGTCGAGTTCGGACACGCGCACTTCGCCGGCGTCGGCGAGCACCTTCACCGCGTCGTCGGGAATCCAGCGCGTCACAGCGATGAGAGGGTGATCGGACATGCGCGAAAGCCTAGTGGGGAACGGGCCCGGTTAGCGAGGTTCCCGCCGCAGCCGCACGAGCGCGCTGGCGGCGCCGTCCCCGGTCAGCGTGATCGGCAGCCCGTGAGCGAGCAGCACCGCACCGTGGTGCACCGCGCCGGTTCCCACCTCGTGGTAAATCGCGGCCGGATCGAGCCCCTGCAGCACGGGGGTGACGATCGGCCGGCCGTGGTCGTGCGGCCGGCGGGCGAAGAGCACCACCACGTCGTCACCGAGCACGTATTGCACCGCTGTCAACGGGGAAACGGCCGGATCGGCCAGTCGGTAGGCCGTGCCGTGCTGCACGACGGGCCGGATCTCCTTGTACAGAGCCACGAGCTCCGCGGCGCGGCGCAGTTCGTCCGCGGTCCACTTCGTGAGCGCCCCACCGAGCCCGAGCACGCCCGCCATCGCGACGTGGAACCGGAACTCCAGCGGCGCTTCGCGGCCGGTCAGGGGGTTCGGACTGTCGGTGACCCACGCGGCCATCACCCCGGCGGGCAGCACCTGCGAAAACCCGTGCTGGATCTTCACGCGGTCGAAGGCGTCGGTGTTGTCCGACGTCCAGATCTCGTCGGTGCGCGCGAGGATCCCCAGGTCCGTGCGCCCGCCGCCGCCCGCGCACGCCTGGATCCGCAGCGCCGGGTGGTCGGCGCGCAGCCGGTCGAGCACGCCGTGGACCGCGCGCACGTGCTCGACCCACACGCGGCCCGGATCGCCGTCGCCGGGCCGGCCGGCCTCGGTGAACGCGCGGTTCATATCCCACTTGAGGTAGTCGATGCCGTGGTCGGCGACGAGCCGGTGCAGCCACTTGTACGCCCAGTCCGCGACCTCGGGACGCCCGAAGTCGAGCACGAGCTGGTTGCGCAACGTGGTCCGGCCGCGGTGCGCCATCGCCAGCACCCAATCCGGGTGCTGGCGGTAGAGCTCGCTGTCGGGGTTCACCATCTCCGGCTCGACCCACAGCCCGAAACCCATCCCAAGCCGGTGCACTTCGGCCACGAGCGGGCCGAGTCCGGCGGGGAAGCGGTCGCGGTTCACGGTCCAATCGCCGAGACCCGCCGTGTCGCCGGTGCGCGCGCCGAACCAGCCGTCGTCCACCACGAACAGCTCCGCGCCCGCTTCGGCGGCGATCGCGGCGAGCCGCAGCTGACCCGGTTCGTCGACGTCCCAGCCGGTGGCCTCCCACGAGTTGTAGACGACGGGCCGCAGCTCTTCCGGGTGCGGCTGCACGAAATCGCGCACGTAGGCGTGCCACTTCCGGCTCGCACCACCGAATCCGTCGGCCGTGTAGAGCCCGGCGAACACCGGCGTCTCCCAGGTCTCGCCGGGTTCGAGCCGCCACTGCACGCCTTCGTGGCCGAACCCGCCGGTCCAGGTGACGCGCCCGGTGTGCGAGCGCTCGACCGTGATGCGCCAGCTGCCGCTCCACGCCAGAGCGGTGCTCCAGACTTCGCCGCGCGTCTCGGTGGCCGTGCCGTCGTCGAGCATCAGCCACGGATTGGCCTGGTGACTGGAAACCCCGCGCCGGCTCGTCAGCGTCGTCTCGCCGGTGGGCAGGTTTTCCCGCAGCAGCCCGGCTTCCGCGCTCCACGCGCCCGCCGTGTGGCTGATCCGGTAATCGCCGCGACGGGGCAGCGTCCAGGCCGCGGAATCCGTGCGCAGCAAGCAGATCGGCTCGGTCCCGGTGTTGCGCAGGACCGTGTGGCGTTCGACGGCTTCGCCGCGGACGCGGTAGTGCAGCTCGGCTTCGAGCGGGTAGTGCCGGTCGCGCAGCCGAACACAGAGCCCGTCCTGCGTGTCGTGCCCCGCGTACGCCCACTCGACGGCCTGCGTGCCGTCGGCGAACCGCACGGACAGCCCCGCGACGCCGAAGAACGCGCCCCCTTCCGTCGCGAGTTCCGGCCGGTCGTCGAACGGTTCGTCGAAGCTCGAGCCGACCGGGTTGGGGAGCGGCGTGATCTGGGTGGCCTGTTCGAGCGTGAGCGGCGGGCCCCAGTGCACGTGCCGCACCCGGTCGGCCTCGTCGAGGCGGAAGGCGTACGCCGACTCTCGGGTACGAAGCAGCCACAACCGGTGATCGACGTCGAATTCCACGGACATGTCTCCAGAGCGTAGGGATGACCAGCGGAAAAATAAATTCTTGACGAAGTTAATTTATCCGTCGTACGGTTCCGCGCATGTCACGCAGTGCACCGGCAAGGGCGCCGATCACGAGTCCCGCCGCGGCCACCGTGTTCACCACGGTGCTGACCCAGGGTCCGGTCAGCCGCGTGGACGTCGCCCGCCGCACAGGCCTGTCGTCCGCGGCCGTCACCAAGGCCGCGCGCCCGTTCATCGAAGCCGGTTACCTCGAAGAGCTCGCCTCCGCAGAACGCACGGCGCCGGGCGCGGGCCGCCCCGCGAACCCGCTCGCCATCCGGCCCGACCGCGAGTACTTCATCGGCGTCAAGATCACCGGCGACGACCTCATCGGCGTGGTCACCGACCTGCAGGCGCAGATCCGCGTCGCGAAGCACCACGCGCTGACCAGCCACGACGTCGACCACGTCGTGCGCGCGCTCACCGACCTCGTCGCCGAGCTGCTGGCCGGCTCGGCGCCCGACGGTGCGACGAGCTTCCGCGACCGCGCCTACTGCCTGGGCGTCGCCGTGTCCGGCGACGTCGACCGCGACTCCGGTCTCGTGCGCTACTCGCCGTTCCTCGGGTGGCGCGACGTGCCGCTGGCCGAGCTGCTCGAGGACAGCACCGGGCTCGCGACCACGCTCGAGAACGACGTGAAGGCGCTGACCGTCGCCGAGCAGTGGTTCGGCGAAGGCGTTGGTGCGGCGTCGTTCGCGCTGGTCACCGTCGGCACCGGGATAGGGAGCGCGCTCGTGCTCGACGGCCGGCTCGTCGGCGGCGCGCACGGGGTGGCCGGCGAGATCGGGCACGTCCCGGTCGCCGGCATGGGCACCGACGGCCCGGCCTGCCACTGCGGCGGCACGGGCTGCGTGGAGGCGATCGCGTCGACCGAGGCGATCGTCGCGAGCGCGCGCCGGGCCGCCGGGGATCCGGCGCTCACGCTGGCCGAGGCCGTCGCGCGGGCGCGGGCCGGGGACGAGCCACTGCGGGCCGTCTTCGCGAACGCGGGCCATGCCATCGGGCTCGGTCTCGGCGCACTGGTCAACCTCTTCGGCCCGGAACGCATCGTCGTCTCGGGTGAGGGCGTGGCCACCTACGACCTCTTCGAGGAGCAGATCCGCCGCACGTTCGCGGAGCAGGCCTTCGGCAGTGCCGCCCGGTGCGGCCTGGTGATCCGCCCGCTGCCGTTCGAGGAGTGGGCACGGGGCGCCGCCGCTGTCGCCGTTCAGAGTCTTTTCGTGTCCGACCGCTTGTGAGGAGAAGTCACATGGCCCTGTCCCCATCGTTGTCGCGCAGGAGCTTCCTCGTCGGCTCCGTGCTGTTCGCCGGGGGAGCCGCCCTGGCGGGCTGCACCTCCGACCCGCTGAACAAGAACTCCGGCGCCGCGGGCGGGGCCAAGGTCACGCTGAACCAGTGGTACCACGCGTATGGCGAGTCGGGCACGCAGCAGGCCGTGCAGCGCTACGCGCAGGAATTCACCAAGGCCAACCCGGACATCGCGATCAAGGTCAGCTGGATCGCCGGTGACTACGAGACGAAGCTCAACTCGGCCCTGCTCACCGCCGACGCGCCGGACCTGTTCGAGATCGGCGACTTCAGGTACCAGAACGTCAAGAACGGCTTGCTGGCGCCGCTCGACGACATCGTCGACCCGGTCAAGGGCGACTTCTCCAAGGCTGCGCTGGACACCGCGACCGTCGACGGCAAGATCTACGGCGTCAAGACGATCGACGACGTCATGATGCTGTACTACCGCAAGAGCGTGCTCCAAGCCGCCGGCGTGAAGCCGCCGACGACGTTCGCCGAACTCCTCGACGCGACCCGGAAACTCACCACGGGCAAGCAGAAGGGCCTCTACGTCGGCACCGATGGGGTGGGCGAAGCGGCAACGCTGCTGCTCTGGTCGTCGGGCGCCGACTTCTTCGACCCGAGCGGGAAGAAGATCTCGTTCGCCACGCCGGAGGCGATCGCCGCGATCGCCGGGCTCAAGCAGCTGCACGAAACCGGCGGCCTGCTGCAGGGCTATCCCACCGACTGGTCCGACCCGGGCGCGTTCGCCGACAGCGCCACCGCGATGCAGTGGGGCGGCCTGTGGTCACTGCCGGACATCAACAAGGCCGTGGGCGACGACTTCGGCGTCGTGCCGTGGCCGAAGTTCGGCGACGCGGGCCGGCAGGTCGCGCGCGTCGGCGGCTGGTACCAGCTGGCCAACGCCAAGAGCAAGAACCTCGACGCGGCCAAGAAGTTCATCAACTGGCTGTGGATCCAGCAGGCGGACCTCCAGAAGGACTGGTGCGTCAAGTACGGCTTCCACATCCCGGCGCGCAAGGAGGTCGCGGCGCAGACGACCGAGTTCTCCAGCGGTGCGGCCAAGGACGCCGTCACGATCTCGCAGCAGAACGGGCTGTCGTACTCGGGCCTGTGGAACAAGGCGTCGGCGACGCTGTTCCTGCAGGCGGCCACGAAGATCGCCAACGGCCAGGCCGATCCCGCCGCCGAGCTCGGCGACGCGGCGAAGAAGGCCCAGTCCGAAGTCGACAAGCAGCTCGCCTGACATGGCTGTCTCGTCGCCGGCGGCGGTGTCGCCGAAGACCTCCCGTGCGGCGGCGCCCGCGAAGCGCCGCCGCCGGCGGGTGGACTGGCGCGCGATCGGCGCGTTCACGGTGCTCACCGCGCCGGTGGTGATCGGGCTCGGCGTGTTCAAGTACGTCGCGATCGCGTGGAGCTTCCTGCTCTCGTTCAACGACGCGCGCGGCACGATCTCGCTGGGCAAGTGGATCGGCTTCGACAACTACACGTTCCTGCTGTCCGACTCCGCGTTCCGCGACTCGCTGCTGATCATCGCGCTGTTCACGGTGTTCATCGTGCCGGTCACGTTCGCCGCGTCGCTCGGGCTGGCCGTGCTGGTCAACAGCATCCGGCGCGGCAAGGCGTTCTTCCGCACCGTGTTCCTCATCCCGGGCGCGGTGTCGTACGTGGTCGCGGCGCTCGTGTGGAAGATGGCGTTGTTCAACGGCTTGCCCTCCGGGGTGGCGAACGCGCTCGGCGGGCTGTTCGGCACCGATCCCGTGCCGTGGCTGTCGCAGACGAGCCCGCCGGTCTACTGGGTCGCGGTGGTCACGCTGCGGCTGTGGTTGCAGGTCGGGCTGTACATGATCCTGTTCCTCGCCGGCCTGCAGGCGATCTCGCCGTCGCTCTACGAAGCGGGTGAGCTCGACGGCACGTCGAAGTGGCAGGCGTTCCGCTACATCACGTTGCCGCAGCTGCGGAACACGTCGGTAGCGGTGCTGCTGCTCATCCTCATCGCGGCGTTCCAGGCGTTCGACGAGTTCTACAACCTGTTCGGCACCGGGCTCACGGGCACGGCGACGGCGCCGGTGAAACCGCCGCTGGTGTACCTCTACGACTCGGCGCTGGGCGACCAGAACTACGGCGTCGGCTCCGCCGGCGCGTTCCTGCTCACCGTGATCATCGTGGCGATCACGTTGCTGCAGGGGAAGTTCGTCGGCTTCGGGAAGAAGGACTGACATGGCTGTGCTGACCGGGAACGCGCCGGCGGTGCCGGCGAAGGTGCGCGACCGCTCGGGCGGCTGGGGCCGGGTCCCGAAGTACCTGCTCGCCGGCGTGCTCGTGCTGATCTTCCTGCTGCCGTTCTACATCATGGTGCGCAACGCCCTGATGACGCGGGCGCAGGTCGCTTCGCCCGAGTGGTCCTGGCTGCCGGACCCGCTGTCGTGGGTGAACTTCGGCGACCTGTTCGCCGACCCGTCGGTGCCGATGGGCCACGCGCTGCTCAACTCGCTGGTGATCGCCGTGATCACGGCACCGGTGGGCACGATGTTCGGCTCGATGGCGGGGTACGCGCTCGCGCGGATCGACGTGCCGGGGCGGCGCGCGGTGTTCACCTACGTGCTGGTGACGCTGATGATCCCGCAGTCGGTGACGTTCGTGCCGACCTTCGTGGTGGTCGGCGCGATGGGCGGGGTGAACACGGAGTGGGGCATCATCGCGCCGAACCTGTTCAGCGCGTTCACCGTGATCCTGTTCCGCAACTTCTATCTGCGGTTCCCGGCGGAGATCGAGGAGGCGGGCCGGCTCGACGGGCTCGGTTACCTGGGCGTGTACCGCCGGCTCGTGCTGCCCAACTCCGGCGCGATGATCGCTTCGCTCGGGGCGCTGATGTTCATCGAGAGCTGGAACTCCTTCCTGTGGCCGCTGGTCATCGGGCAGGACCCGTCGTCGTGGACGGCCCAGATCGCGCTCTCGACGTTCCTCACCGCGCAGACGATCAACCTGCCGGCGCTGTTCGCCGGCGCGCTCGTGACCATCGCTCCGCTGGTGGCGATGTTCCTGGTGGCGCAACGGTTCATCGTCCGCGGCATCGCGGCGAGCGGCCTGAAGGAGTAGGTCCGCGTCCGTTCGAAGCCCCCTTCCCGGTCGTCTTAGGTTCAAGAGGTCGTTGCAACACCCGAGGTGAGGGGTTGCGGTGGACTTCGAGATCCGGCGGGATCGGGGGCCGCAGGGCCGGAGGAGGTTGGCCCGGGAGCGGGATCACTACCTTGCTCTGGTGAAGCAGGGGATGAGTAACGGCCAGGCGTGCCGTGTCGTGGGGGTGAACCTGCGGACGGGGCGTGAGTGGCGTAACGGGCGGCCGGAAGGTCGTGTGAAGAGGGCTCGTCCACCGGCGCGGGTGAGGGCGCTGGTGGACGAGCCCTCGGCTTATTTCCTTGGGGAGGACGAGCGGATCGTGGTCGCCGATCGGCGGCGGGCGGAGGTCTCGATGCGGGCGATCGCTGCGGAGCTGGGCCGTGCAGTCTCGACAGTGAGCCGGGAGATCAAGCGGAATGCCCATCCGGTCAGCGGCGACTACCTGCCACACGCTGCCCAGGCTCGTGCCGATGCCCGCCGGGCACGCCCGAAGGGCGGGCAGATCGCGGCGTGTCCGCACTTGCGTGCGCTCGTGCAGCAGTGGCTGGGGCTGGAGTGGAGCCCGGAGCAGATCAGTCATAGCCTGCGGCGGGAGTTTCCCGACCGGCCGGAGATGCAGGTGTCCCACGAGACGATCTACCAGGCCCTCTGTGTCCAGGGCCGTGGCGAGCTTCGGCGGGAGCTCACCCGGGCGCTGCGGACGGGCCGGCCTACCGCATTCCACACAAGCGTCCTGACCAGCGCCAGCCTCGGTTCGCCGCGCCCATGGTGATGATCAGCGACCGCCCGGCCGAGGCCGAGGACCGGGCCGTGCCCGGGCACTGGGAAGGCGACCTGATCATCGGCAAGGACCAGCAGTCCCAGATCGGCACCCTGGTCGACCGCTCCACCCGCTACGTCCTGCTCGTTCATCTGCCCTGTGACCGCACCGCCGAGACCGTCCGTGACGCCCTGGCCGCGACCATGGCCACGTTGCCGGCGGAACTGAAGCGGTCACTGACCTGGGACCAGGGCTCGGGAATGGGCCTGCACCACCAGTTCTCCCTGGCCACTGACCTGCCCGTCTACTTCTGTGACCCACACTCGCCCTGGCAGCGCGGCTCGAACGAGAACACCAACGGCCTGCTGGAGTGGTCCCTAGACTGCTACGCCAGTACTTCCCCAAAGGGACCGACCTGTCGGTCCACAGCGCCGAGCATCTCGCCGAGATCGCCGCCAGACTCAACGGCCGACCACGCAAAACGCTCGACTGGGAAACCCCAGCCGAGCGTCTCGCCAAACTCCTGGCACCAGCCAGGTAATCAATCCGTGTTGCAACAACCCCTTGACACCGCCCGTCCCGGGGAGGGGGCTTTTCGTTCTTCCGGGTGGTCCCGGCTCTCGCCTCGCGGGCCCCGGTCGTGCTATGTTCTTATCAAGAACTTGTGTGCGCGATCCGAACACTTGTGACGCTTGCGATCCGCGTTCAGCGCATGTTCAGTGCTTCCCAGTACTTGTCAGAAGACCGGGACCACGGGGTCCACACGGAAAGGCTCGCGATGGCTAGGGTGCTGTCGCTCGGCGAGGCGATCGCCGAGCTGGTCCACGACGGGGACACCGTCGCGCTCGAGGGGTTCACACACCTGATCCCGGTGGAGGCCGGGCACGAGATCATCCGGCAGGGGCGCAAGAACCTCACGCTGGTGCGGATGACCCCCGACATCGTGTACGACCAGCTGATCGGCGCCGGCTGCGCGAGCAAGCTGATCTTCTCGTGGGGTGGCAACCCCGGTGTGGGGTCGCTGCACCGGTTCCGCGACGCCGTGCAGCACGGCTGGCCGGTGCCGCTGGAGATCGAGGAGCACAGCCACGCGGGCATGGCCAACCGGTACGTGGCCGGTGCCTCCGGCTTGCCGTTTGCGGTGCTGCGCGGGTACACGGGCACCGACCTGCCGGCGCAGACGGACACGATCAAGCCGATCACGTGCCCGTTCACCGGTGAGCGGCTCACGGCCGTGCCGGCGCTGAACCCCGACGTCACGATCATCCACGCCCAGCGCGCCGACCGCGCGGGCAACGTGCAGCTGTGGGGCATCGCGGGCGTGCAGAAGGAGGCGGTGCTGGCGGCGAAGCGGTCGCTGGTCACCGTCGAGGAGGTCGTCGACGAGCTGGAGCCGCGGCCGGGCGCGGTCGTGCTGCCCACGTGGGCCGTCACCGCCGTGGCCGAGGCGCCGGGTGGCGCGAAGCCGTCGTACGCGGCGGGGTACTACGAGCGCGACAACTCGGCCTACCAGGCATGGGACCCGATCGGACGTGACCGCGAGGAGTTCACCAAGTGGCTGAACGAGCTGACCGGGGTGAAGGCATGAGCGAGTACACCGCCGACGAGATGATGAGCATCGCCGCGGCGCGCGCCCTGCACGAGGGCACGTCGTGCTTCGTGGGCATCGGCCTGCCGAGCACCGCGGCGAACCTGGCGCGGCGCACGCACGCGCCGAACCTCACCCTGATCTACGAATCGGGCTGCCTGGGCGCCAAGCCCACCCGCCTGCCGCTGTCGATCGGCGACGGCGAGCTGGCCGACACCGCCGACGCGGTGGTGAGCGTGCCCGAGGTCTTCAACTACTGGCTGCAGCCCGGCCGCATCGACGTCGGTTTCCTCGGCGCCGCGCAGCTCGACAAGTTCGGCAACATCAACACCACGGTCATCGGCACCGACTACCACGATCCGAAGGTCCGCCTCCCCGGTGCGGGCGGCGCGCCGGAGATCGCCGCCTCCTGCAAGGAGGTGTTCATCGTGCTGCGGCAGAGCCCGCGCGCGTTCGTGGACAAGGTCGACTTCATCACCTCGTTCGGCCACGGCACGGGCAAGGGCGACCGCGAGAAGCTCGGCCTGCGCGGCGCGGGCCCGACGCTGGTCATCACCGACCTCGGCATCATGCGGCCCGACCCGGAGACCTCCGAGCTAACGCTGACCGAGCTGCACCCCGGCGTGGAGCTGGAGCAGGTCGTCGCGGCCACCGGGTGGAAACTGAAGGCGGCGGCGGACCTCAAGACGACCCCGGCGCCGACCGAGAAGGAACTGTCCCTGCTCCGCGAACTGAAGAAGGCCGGCGAATGAGCGACGTATTCCTGTTCGACGCGATCCGCACCGCGTTCGGCCGCCACGGCGGCGCGCTGTCGAAGGTGCGGCCCGACGATCTCGCGGCGACTGTGCTGCGCTCGCTCGCCGCGCGCAACGACCTCGATCCGTCCACTGTGGACGAGGTACTCTTCGGCGACGCCAACGGTGCCGGCGAGGATAACCGCAACGTGGCGCGCATGGCCACGCTGCTGGCCGGCTGGCCGACGTCGGTCCCGGGCGGCACGCTCAACCGCCTGTGCGGGTCCGGGCTCGATGCCGTGATGCAGGCGAGCCGCACGATCCAGGTGGGCGACGCGTCGCTCATCGCCGTCGGCGGCGTGGAGTCCATGAGCCGCGCGCCGCTCGTCATGGCCAAACCGGACAAGGCGTTCCCGGCCGCCAACCAGACGCTGTACAACTCCGCGCTGGGCTGGCGCATGGTCAACCCGGCCATGCCGGAGGAGTACGTGATCTCCAACGGCGACTCCACCGAGTACCTCGCGCAGCGCTACGGCATCAGCCGCGAGGAGCAGGACGAATTCGCGGTGCGCAGCCACGTCAACGCCGCTCGCGCGTGGGACGAGGGCTTCTACGACAACCACGTCGTGCCGGTCGAGGGTGTCGAGCTCGCCCGCGACGAGGGCATCCGGCCGGACTCCACGATGGAGAAGCTGGCCAAGCTGAAGCCGGCGTTCAAGCGCGACGGCGGCACCGTCACGGCGGGCAACTCCTCGCCGATCAACGACGGCGCATCGGCGCTGTTGCTCGGCGACGAGGCCGCGGGCAAGCGGCTCGGCAAGGCGCCGCTGGCCCGCATCGCCGGGCGCGGGGCCGCGGGTGTCGACCCGAACGTCTTCGGCATCGGCCCGGTGCGCGCGGCGGAGATCGCGCTGGAGCGCGCGGGCATCGGCTGGGACGACGTGGCGGCCGTGGAGCTCAACGAGGCGTTCGCCGCGCAGTCGCTGGCGTGCCTGAAGGACTGGAAGGAGCTCGACCCCGCGCTCGTGAACGTCCACGGCGGGGCCATCGCGATCGGGCACCCGCTCGGCGCGTCCGGGGGCCGGATCCTCGGCACGCTCGCCTACCGGCTGCAGCAGACGGGCGGGCGCTACGGCGTCGCCGCGATCTGCATCGGGGTGGGCCAGGGGCTCGCCGTCGTCATCGAACGCCAGTGATCGAACAACGCTGATCGAACACGGAGGAACTGTGGCCTCACCCACCGATCTCCGCCTGCCCCGCTATCCGCGGGAGCCGGAGGGGACGAACGCTCCATTGGACTACCAGGGTTACCGGTCCACAAAGCTGCGCCACCCCTCGCAGCCGCTGGTCCTGCTCCCGCAGATGCTGACCGAGGTTACGGGTCCGCTGCTCGGTCCGGGCCGCCTCGGCGAACTCGACAACGACCTCACGCGCCAGCACGACGGCGAGCCCCAGGGCCAGCGCATCATCGTCAGCGGCCGGCTCCTCGACGGTGACGGGCGCCCGATCCGCAACTCGCTCGTCGAGATCTGGCAGGCCAACGCCGGTGGCCGCTACCGCCACACCGGCGACCGCTGGCCGTCGCCGCTCGACCCGAACTTCGACGGGCTCGGCCGCGCGCTGACCGACGACGACGGGCGCTACGAGTTCACCACCATCAAGCCCGGCGCGTACCCGTGGAAGAACCACGACAACGCCTGGCGCCCCGCGCACATCCACTTCTCCGTGTTCGGCTCGGCGTTCACGCAGCGGCTGGTCACGCAGATGTACTTCCCGGACGACCCGCTCTTCTCGCAGGACCCGATCTTCAACTCGATCCCCGACGAGAAGGCTCGCGAGCGCATGATCTCCCGCTTCAACCTGGAGCGCACGGTGCCGGAGTGGGCGATGGCGTTCGACTTCGACATCGTCGTGCGGGGTCGTGAGCAGTCGGTGTTCGAGGACGAGGAGGACGAGGACTGATGGGCGAGTTGCTCACGACGCCGTCGCAGACCGTCGGGCCGTACCTGTCGATCGGGCTGCCGTGGGAAGACGGGCCGTTCGTGGTGCCGGAGGGCACCGAAGGCGCGTTCTGGATCCGCGGCACGGTGACCGACGGCGCCGGCGCCGTGGTGCCGGACGCGATGATCGAGACCTGGCAGGCCGACCCGCAGGGCGGGTTCGACCACCCGGACGACCCGCGGGGCCGCAGTGAGTCGGGCTTCCGCGCGTTCGGCCGCTGCCCGACGGACGAGAACGGCGAATACCGCATCCTCACGTTGCTGCCGGGTGTGCTGCCCGGTGAGCAGGGTGAGCAGGCGCGCCACATCGACGTGTCGGTGTTCGCGCGCGGTCTGCTCAATCGCGTGGTCACGCGGATCTACTTCGAGGACCAGGACAACTCGGGCGACGCGGTGCTGGCGAGCGTACCGGCCGAGCGCCGGGACACGCTGGTGGCGAAGAAGACCGACGACGGCTACCGCTTCGACGTGCGGCTGCAGGGCGACGGCGAGACGGTTTTCTTCCAGCTCTGACAGCGGTCCGGCCAGACCGGTCTCCGCAGTGTCCATTTCGGAGGGTGTAGCGCAGTGAGTGTGCGGGTGCACCGGGTCGTCGAAGGTCCCGGCGATGGCCCGGTGGTGGTGTTCTCCAATTCGATCGGCAGTGATCACCGTATGTGGGAGCCACAGGTGGCGCCGCTCGTCGAGCGCGGCTACCGGGTCGTGCGGTACGACACGCGCGGCCACGGCGCGTCGCCGGTGCCGGACGGGCCGTACGAGTTGAGCGACCTCGGTGCTGACGTCGTGGCGCTGCTCGACGACCTGGGTGTCGAGCAGGCGCACCTCGTCGGGCTCTCGCTCGGCGGGATGACCGGCATGTGGCTCGGGATCCACGCGCCCGAACGGCTGCGGAGCCTCACGTTGTGCTGCACGTCGGCGAAGCTCGGCCCGCCGGAGATGTGGGCGGACCGGGCGCGCCTGGTGCGCGCCGAGGGCACGGCGGTGATCGCCGAGGCGGGCGTCGGGCGCTGGGTCACACCGGCGTACGCGCAGGCACACCCCGATCAGGTCGCGTTCCTGCGGCGGATGATGGAGGACTGCCCGGACGAGGGCTACGCCGCGTGCTGCGGCGTGATCGAGCGGATGGCCCTGCTCGCCGACCTGCCGAAGATCAGCTTGCCGACGCTCGTCATCGCCGGTGCGGACGATCCCGCGACGCCGCCGGACCCCCACGGCACGCTCATCGCCGAAGGCGTGCCCGGCGCGCGGCTCGAAGTCGTCGCTTCGGCGGCGCACCTGGGCAGTTACGAGCAGCCGGAGGAATTCACCCGGCTGATCCTGCGGCACATCACGGAAGGAGCGCAGTGACCGGCGAACGGTACGAAGCGGGCATGAAGGTGCGCCGTGAAGTCCTCGGCGACGAGCACGTGGACCGCGCGACGGCGCGGACCACCGAGTTCAGCAAGCCGTTCCAGGAGTACATCACCGAAGCGGCCTGGGGTTCGATCTGGACGCGCGACGGTCTGGACCGCAAGACCCGCAGCTGCATCACACTGGCCGCGCTCACCGCGCTGCACTGCCACGACGAGCTCGCGATGCATGTCCGCGCGGCGATCCGCAACGGCCTCACCGCCGCGGAGATCCGTGAGGTGCTGATGCACACGGGCGTGTACGCCGGCGTACCCGCGGCCAACACGGCGATGGCGATCGCCCAGCGCACGCTGGCCGAACTCGGCGAGCCGACGGCGCAGGTCCCCGACGCCGGATAGGGTTCGCGTCATGGACTCCGACGATCCGGTCGAACGCGGCGCGCACCACGTGCAGTCGCTGGAGCGTGGGCTCGCGGTGATCAAGGCGTTCAGCGCTGAGGCACCGCACCCGACGCTCAGCGACGTCGCGCGGATCACCGGGCTGACCCGCGCCGCGGCTCGCCGGTTCCTGCTCACCCTCGTGGACCTCGGCTACGTGCGCACCGACGGCAAGTACTTCTCGCTGACGGCGCGCGTGCTCGACCTCGGGTACGCGTACCTGTCGAGCATGTCGCTCTCGGAGATCGCGCAGCCGCACCTCGAGCGGCTTTCCGCGCAGGTGCGCGAATCCAGCTCGGTGTCGGTGCTGGAGCCGCCGGACATCGTGTACGTCGCGCGCGTAGCGGTCTCGCGGATCATGACCGTGAGCATCAACGTGGGCACGCGCTTTCCGGCTTACGCCACGTCGATGGGCCACGTGCTGCTCGCCGACATGTCCCCGGTGGAGTTCGAGGCGTACCTGATGGTCGCGGACTTCGACCGGCTCACGACCCACACGCTCACCGATCGCGCTTCGCTGCAGGCGGAGCTCGCCAAGGTCGCCGAGCAGGGCTGGGCCATGGTCGACCAGGAACTGGAAGAGGGCCTCCGCTCCGTGGCGGCGCCGATCCGCGACCGCCTCGGCCGCGCGGTGGCCGCCGTCAACATCTCCACCCACGCCAGCCGCACGCCGATCGACCTGGTTCGCACCGATCTCGTGCCCCCGCTGCTCGAAACCGCGAAAGCCATCGCGGCCGATCTCGCGGTGTCGACGCCGAAGGTCGCTCGTGGCTGACGGGGTCGCGGGGCTGTTGCTGGCCGCCGGAGCGGGGCGGCGCTTCGGCGGGCCCAAGGCACTGGTCGAGCTGGACGGCGAACCCCTCGTGCGGCGGGCGTTGCGCACGCTCACCGACGCCGGCTGCGGACCGGTGCACGTGGTCGTGGGAGCGGCGGCCGACGACGTGCGGGCGTTGCTGCCCGACCCCGGCCAGGCGGTCTACGCCGAGGGCTGGGAAGGCGGCATGGGCGCGTCGCTGCGGGCCGGCCTGACGGCGCTGGACCGGTCGGCGCCGGAGGAGACCGTCGCGGTGCTGGTGCACCTCGTCGACCTGCCGTGGGTGCCGGCCGAGGCCCTCGCGCGCGTGGCGGCAGACGCGACCCCGACGGCGGTGCGGCGGGCGGCCTACGACGGCGTGCCGGGGCACCCGGTGGTGTTCGGACGGCGGTGGTGGACCGAGATCGCCGAGTCGGCTCAGGGCGACCGCGGGGCGCGTGAGTGGTTGCGCGGCCGCGAAGGCGTCGAACTCGTGGAGTGCGGCGACCTGGGCAGCGGCCGGGACGTCGACCGGCCCGCTGACCTGGGCCGGACCCCGGGAACGCCGGGATGACGGGCGAAAAACCCTCGGCGGGCCCTACGATCAGGGGCGTGACCGAGTCCCTCGCCTCGCCCGAAGAGCTCACCGCCGCGCTCGACGCCACCGGGTACCTCGCTGACGAGGGCTTGGCGACGGCGGGTTTCCTCGCCCTGCGGCTGCACCGTCCCCTGTTCTGCGAAGGCGAGCCGGGTACCGGCAAGACGTCGCTGGCACTCGCGCTGTCGGCCGCGCTCGACCTGCCGCTCGTGCGCCTGCAGTGCCACGAGGGCATCGACGCCGCGCAGGCCCTGTACGAGTGGGACTTCCCCCGGCAGCTGCTGCACCTGCGCGCCCTGGAAGCCGCCGAGGGCGGTCGGCTCGACGCCGACACGGCCGAGCGATCGCTCTACACCGAGCGGTTCCTGCTCGCCCGCCCGCTGCTGCAGGCGCTGACCGCCGCGCCCTGCGTGCTGCTCGTCGACGAGATCGACCGCGCCGACGACGAGTTCGAAGCCTTCCTTCTCCAGCTGCTCGACGAGTACACCGTCACGATCCCCGAGTACGGGGAGGTGCGCGCCGAGCAGCCGCCGCTGGTCGTGCTGACCTCCAACCGCACGCGCGAAGTGCACGACGCCCTCAAGCGCCGCTGCCTCTACCACTGGCTCGAGCACCCCGACCTGGCCCGCGAGATCACCATCCTGCGCCGCCGCATCCCCGGCATCGGCGAAACGCTCGCCCGCCAGGTCGCCGACGCCGTCCACCGCCTCCGCGAGATGGACCTGCTCAAACCGCCGGGCGTCGCCGAATCCCTCGACTGGGCCCGCGCCCTGCTCGCCCTCAACCGCGACGAACTGGACGCCGCGACCGCCGCCCGCACCCTCGGCGCGGTCCTGAAGTACAGCGAGGACCTCGACCGCGTCCGCGCGAAGCTGGACACGCTCTTCTCCTGACCCTGGCAGGCAGACCGCGGCAGCCACGATTCCGCGCCGGTGGCTCGACTTCTCCTGCGGGCCGCCGCTTCGGTGCCGGCCGGGCGAGGTGCGGAGGCACCTCGTGACGGCCGCAAGCCACCCGTCGCGCGGCCACCTGGCGCGGGCGTAGCGGTGCGGTTCCACCGCCGCAACCACAAGGCGCTCTCGCCGCTCCTTCGCCGCCGGGAGACTCCGAGCCTCTCCCGGACATCCACTGTGGACAGCCAGGTAATTGCGTTGACCGGATCACGCCCGGCGAGCCATGCTTTGCGCATCACCACGACAGCACTGCGCGACAGCGGCCGAGAGGAGGAAGACCGTGCGGATGACCGACTCCGCCCACACGAGCGCGGTCTTCCCCGTGCGCTGACCCGGTCACGCACCGCCTGAGCGCCGGTCCTTCACAACCAGCGCAACTCGCCCACTCCACCGGTCTTTTCCGAGAGCCTCCGCGCGCCCACCCTCCCGCTACCTGGGATCGGCCGCTGCGTGGAGCCGTCGAGTGCGCACGCCGCTTCAGGGGAGGGGCGGCGTGCGCGCTCGGTGATCGCGAGGCGGGCCGGGCCGGATTCGTTGCACAATGGGGGTATGAACACCGAAGTCGCCGATCCGCTGGCGGGGTTCGCCGGGTTCGCGGCGGCCCTGCGGGAAGCGGGGGTCGCGTGTGACGCGCGGCGCGTGCAGGCGTACCTGGCGGCGGTTTCGGAGGTCGACATCTCGGAGTCCACGCAGCTCTACTGGGCCGGCCGGCTCACGCTGTGCTCCGATCCCGACGACCTGCCGCGCTACGAGGAAGCCTTCGCGCGCTGGTTCGACGCCGACGACACACCCCGGGGCAAGTCGGGCGCGCCGGCGCAGAAACGCGCGCGCATCGCGCCGCTCGCCGCGAATGCGGAGGGCAGTTCGGAGAGCGAGGACAACCCCGACAGCCTCAAGGTCGCTGCCAGTGACCACGAAGTGCTGCGCCACCGCGACCTCGCCGAGCTCACCAAGGCCGAACGCGAGCACTTGCGCGAACTCCTGGCCACGCTGAAACCCGTGCCACCGGCCCGACGCGCGGCGCGGCGCAGGCCGGCCCACCGAGGCCTGCTGGACCCTTCGCGCACCTTGCGCGCCATGCTCGCCGACGGCGGTGAGCCCGTGCGCTTGGTCCACAGCCGCCGTGGGACCAGGCCGCGGCGCGTGGTGCTGCTCATCGACGTCTCCGGCTCGATGAGCCCGTATGCCGACGCGCTCCTGCGGTTCGCCCACGTCCTCACGAGGTCCGCTCCGGCGAGCGTCGAGACCTTCACGCTGGGCACGCGCATGACCCGCGTGTCGCGCCAGCTGCGGCAGCGCGATCCGGAACTGGCGATGCTCGCAGCCGGCAACGCCGTGCCCGATTTCGCCGGTGGGACGCGGCTCGGTGAGACCCTGAGGGTCTTCCTCGACCGCTGGGGCCGGCGCGGGATCGCGCGGCGCTCGGTGGTCGTGGTGTTCTCCGACGGCTGGGAACGCGGGGACGTGAGCCTGCTGTCCGAACAGCTCGGCCGGTTACGCCGGCTCGCGCACACCGTATTCTGGGTGAATCCGCACGCGGGGCGGGAGGGCTACGCGCCGGTGCAGTCCGGCATCGTGGCCGCCCTGCCCCATATCGACCGGCTGCTGGCAGGGCACAGCCTGGCGACGTTGGAACAACTGCTCGGGGAGATGACCGATGCGTGACGTACTGGACGACGTGTACCGCCGTTGGCAAGCAGGTGAGACTGTCGGCCTCGGCACCGTGGTGGCCACGTTCTCGTCGGCACCGCGGTCGCCGGGCGCGTCGATGGTCGTGGCCCCGGACGGAACCGTTGCCGGGAGCGTCTCCGGCGGGTGCGTCGAGGGCGCCGTCTACGAGCTGGCGCAGGAAGTGGTCGCCGAGCGCAAGCCCGTGTTGCAGCGCTACGGCGTGACCGACGACGACGCGTTCGCGGTGGGCCTGACCTGCGGCGGGATCATCGACATCTACGTGGAGCACCTGGACCGCGAGTCGATGCCGGAGCTGGGCAAGGTCGTGGAGAGCGTGCGCAGCGGTGAACCGGTCGCCATCGTGACCATCATCGAGCACGAGACACCCGGCCTGGTCGGTGAGCGCATGGTGGTGTGGGCCGACCGCGCCGAGGGTTCGCTCGGCTCGTCGCGGATGGACGACGCCGTGGCCGACGACGCGCGCGGCCTGCTCGCGTCCGGGCGCACCGGCACGCTGCACTACGGCCCGGACGGCCAGCGCCGCGGCGAGGGCATGGCCGTGTTCGTGAACTCTTTCGAGCCGCCGCCGCGGCTGCTCGTGTTCGGCGCCATCGACTTCGCCGCCGCCATGGCGCGCATGGGTTCCTACCTCGGCTACCAGGTCACCGTGTGCGACGCGCGGCCCGTGTTCGCCACCAGCAGCCGGTTCCCCGACGCGCACGAGGTCGTCGTCGACTGGCCGCACCGCTACCTCACTGCGGAGGCCGAGGCCGGCCGGATCGACAGCCGCACCGCGATCGCCGTGCTCACGCACGACCCGAAGTTCGACGTGCCGCTGCTGGAGGTCGCGCTGCGGCTCGACGTCGGCTACGTGGGCGCCATGGGCTCCCGCAAGACGCACGACGACCGGTTCGCGCGCCTGCGCGAGGCCGGGGTCACGGAACCGGAGCTGGAGCGTCTGTCGTCCCCCATCGGCCTCGACCTGGGTGCGCGCACGCCCGAGGAGACCGCGGTGTCCATCGCGGCCGAGATCATCGCGCTGCGCTGGAGCGGCACGGGCCGCCGGCTCGCCGCGTTGTCGGGGCGCATCCACAGCTGAGTCCGTGGTGAAAAGGTCCCGCGCTCCGGACGGAGTGCGGGACCGTTGTCGTGAACCCGCGAATGCGGGGAAGAAGCGAACTTCGTGCCGCAAGTGCAGGGAATTGGCCACGGTGGACCTGAATCTGCGGCTGCATGCCCGCGGAACCCGTCGTCGATCAGCGTCGAAGTGGACGAAGTGCCGGGAATCCCCACGTCCAGCCGGAAGACGACCATGCTCGACCGTCCACCTGAGACCTGGCCGATATCCGCACCGAGCTGAAAAATCACCCGGACGGAGGTCCGCATCTGCGGAAATCCTTTGCGGATATTCGTGCAGGTGCGGGAGCACGGCCTAGACGTGCGACATCGGGACTTGTCCGCGCGCGAAAGGAGTAGCAGGCTCGCCTGTGAGGCCGATCACGATCGCGCCTTGGCCGTTCCCGAACCGGCCCGCCGCCCCCACCAGGGTCAGGCGGGCATTTGCTCTTGGAGGCCTTTCATGCGCATCACCGTCACTGTCGACGGCACGAAGTACACCGATGAAGTGGAGCCCCGTACGCTGCTCGTCCACTACCTACGGGAACGGGTCGGCAAAACAGGCACTGTTGTCGGGTGCGACACCAGCAACTGCGGCGCCTGCACCGTCCACCTCGACGGGCACAGCGTGAAATCCTGCTCCGTGCTCGCCGTCCAGGCCGACGGCAGCGAGGTCACCACGGTCGAGGGGCTCGCGCGCGACGGGCAGCTCCACCCCGTGCAGCAGGCGTTCCACGACAACCACGCTCTGCAGTGCGGGTTCTGCACGCCCGGCATGATCATGCAAGCCATCGACCTGCTGGCCGACAATCCCGACCCGGACGAACACGCGGTCCGTGAAGGACTCGAGGGGAACCTGTGCCGCTGCACCGGTTACCAGAACATCGTGCGCGCCGTGCGCGACGCAGCGCAGCACATGAGCCCGGGCGCCGGACCCGCGGCCGAGCAGATCAAGCACGTCGGCGTGGGTGGTGAGTGATGACCGCCACGATCGAACCCGAAGTCGGGAAGTCCCGTCGCCGCAAGGAGGACGAGCGGCTCATCACCGGCCGCACCCGCTGGACCGACAACATCGTGCTCCCGGGCATGCTGCACCTCGCCGTGCTGCGCAGCCCGATGGCGCACGCGAAGATCACTTCGCTCGACACCACGGCGGCCAAGGAGTCGCCCGGTGTCGTCGCCGTCTTCACCGCCAAGGACCTGGACCCGGACGGGTCGATCGGCATGCCGTGCGCGTGGCCGATCACGCCGGACATGAAGGCGCCGCGCCGGCCCGTGCTGGCCGACGGCCAGGTGAACTTCGCCGGTGAGGGCATCGCCGTGGTCGCGGCGCGCAGCGCGGGCGAAGCCCACGACGCGCTCGAGGCCATCGAGATCGAGTACGAAGACCTGCCCGTGGTGCTCGACATGGAGACCGCGCTCGCCGAGGGCGCGCCGCTCGTGCACGAGGACCTGGGCACCAACAAGAGCGCGTTCTGGAAGTTCGACTCGGGCGAAGCCGGCACGGGTGGCGACATCGAGCAGGCCATCTCTTCGTCGGAGATCGTCGTCAAGCGCCGGTTCCGCCAGCAGCGGCTGATCCCGGCGTTCATGGAGCCGCGCGCGTGCGTGGTCGACCCGACGGGCACGCAGCTGACGATGTGGTCGGCCACGCAGGTCCCGCACATCCTGCGCGTGATGACGTCGCTGACGCTGGGCCTGCCCGAGCACAAGGTGCGTGTGATCGCACCCGACGTCGGTGGCGGGTTCGGCGGCAAGATCGGCGTGCTGCCCGAGGAGATGATGACCGTCCTCGTGGCGCAGAAGCTCGGGAAACCGGTGAAGTGGAACGAGTCGCGTTCCGAGTCGATCCTCACCGCGCACCACGGCCGCGACCAGATCCAGGACATCACGATCTCGGCCAACGCCGACGGCACCGTCACCGGGCTGAAGGTCGAGCTGATCGCCAACATGGGTGCGTACATCGGGCTGGTCGGCTCCGGTGTGCCGATCCTGGGCGCGTTCATGTTCAACGCGATCTACAAGTTCCCGGCATACCACTTTGCCTGCACCAACGTGTTCACCACGACCACGCTCACCGACGCCTACCGCGGCGCCGGGCGGCCGGAGGCGACCTTCGCCGTCGAGCGGATGATGGACGAGCTCGCCCACGAGCTCGGCATGGACCCGCTGGAGCTGCGCGAGAAGAACTGGATCAAGCACGAGGAGTTCCCGTTCACCACGGTGGCCGGGCTGACCTACGACTCGGGCAACTACGAGGCCGCGACCGCGAAGGCCAAGGAACTGTTCGACTACGACGGCCTGCGGCGCGAGCAGCAGCAGCGGCGCGATTCGGGCGACCCGGTGCAGCTCGGCATCGGCATCTCCACGTTCACGGAGATGTGCGGCCTGGCGCCGTCGCGGGTGCTCGGCTCGCTGGACTACGCGGCGGGCGGCTGGGAGTACGCGCAGCTGCGCGTGCTGCCGACCGGCAAGGTCGAGGTGACCACCGGTGCGTCGGCCCACGGCCAGGGGCACGAGACGGCGTGGAGCCAGATCGTGGCCGACCAGCTGGGCGTCCCGTTCGAGGACATCGAAGTGCTGCACGGCGACACCCAGTCGTCGCACAAGGGCATGGACACCTACGGGTCGCGGTCGCTGGTGGTCGGTGGCATCGCCGTCGTCAAGGCCGCCGAGAAGGTGATCGCCAAGGCGAAGCCGATCGCGGCGCACATGCTCGAGTGCTCGGAAGACGACCTCGAGTTCGCGAACGGGAAGTTCACGGTCAAGGGCACCGACCAGTCGACGACGATGCAGGACATCGCGTTCACGGTGTTCGCGGCCCACGACCTGCCCGACGGCGTCGAGCCCTCGCTCGACTCCGACGCGACCTTCGACCCGGAGAACTTCTCCTATCCGCACGGCACGCACCTGTGCGCCGCCGAGGTGGACACGGAGACGGGCCGGATCAAGCTGCGCTCGTACGTGTCCGTGGACGACGTCGGTGTGGTGATCAACCCGCTGATCGTCGATGGCCAGGTGCACGGCGGGCTCGCGCAGGGCATCGCGCAGGCGCTGTTCGAGGAGGCCGTGCACGACGAGAGCGGCACGCTCACCACGGGCACGTTCGCCGACTACCTGCTGCCCTCGGCGGCCGACCTGCCGTCGTTCACCACGGCGCGCACCGAGACGCCGTCGACGACGAACCCGCTGGGCGCCAAGGGCGTCGGCGAGGCGGGCACGATCGCCTCGACGCCGGCGGTGGTCAACGCGGTGATCGACGCCGTGCGCCACTTCGGCGTGAACGACATCGAGATGCCGTTGACGCCGATGCGGGTGTGGCACGCCA
Source organism: Amycolatopsis sp. FDAARGOS 1241 (assembly GCF_016889705.1). Classification (NCBI taxonomy): domain Bacteria; kingdom Bacillati; phylum Actinomycetota; class Actinomycetes; order Pseudonocardiales; family Pseudonocardiaceae; genus Amycolatopsis; species Amycolatopsis sp. FDAARGOS 1241. The sequence continues at coordinate 7,158,807 of NZ_CP069526.1, read as the reverse complement.
TCCAGCACGGAACCACGGCAGCCGGGGGAGCCGGCTCGGAGGCCGGTGGCGGCCTCGGTTCGATCGAACCCTCCGGAGGTGCCCAGTGATCCCGGCCCCGTTCGAGTACGTGGCTCCGTCCAGTGTGGACGAAGCTGTGCAGGCGCTCGCGGCGGCGGGCGAGGACGCGAAGGTGCTGGCGGGCGGGCAGAGCCTGCTGCCGGTGCTGCGGATGCGCCTGGCCGCGCCGACGACGATCGTGGACCTGCGCAAGGTCGCGGAGATGCGCGGCGTGCGCGAGGAGGGCGACACCCTCGTGATCGGCGCGATGACCACGCACTACGACGTGCAGCGCGACGCGCTGGTCGCCGAGCACGCCGCCCTGATCAAGGAGGCGACCGACACGGTGGCCGACCCGCAGGTGCGCCACGTCGGCACGTTCGGCGGCTCGCTGGCGCACGCCGACCCGGCGGGTGACCTGCCGGCGACGGTGCTGGCGCTGGACGGCACTCTGGTGATCGCGGGCCCGGACGGACGGCGCACGGTGCCGGCGGCGGAGTTCTTCCAGGACTTCTTCACGACGGTGCTGGCGCCGGACGAACTGCTCGTGGAGGTGCGGCTGCCCAAGCACACGGGGTGGAGCGCGCACTACGAGAAGTTCAACCGGGTCGCGCAGGCGTGGTCGATGGTCGCGGTGGGAGTCACCGTCCGCACTGAGGGCGGCGTGATCGAGGAGGCCCGCGTCGCGCTGACGAACATGGGTTCCACACCGGTGCGGGCCACCGCTGTGGAGCAGGCGCTGGTGGGCGCTTCGGCCAACGCGGACGTGATCCGCGCGGCCGCCGCCCACGCCGCCGACGGCACCAGCCCGGCCGCCGACGGCAACTCCGACGTCGAGTACCGCCAGCACCTCGCGCGGGTGCTGACGGGCCGCGCTCTCGCGGCGGCCGTCGGAGCCTGATCCGGGTCGAGGCCCACCTTGCGGCTGCCACAGCCGTAAGGTGGGCCTCAACGGTTTTGCCCGCTCGACGCAGGAGAGGAGGTCGGCCCGTGCGGCTCGACCACGAATTCACCGTTCCGGCACCGCTGGAGGAGGTCTGGCAGGCCGTCATCGACCCGGAGCGCGTCGCCCCGTGCATGCCGGGGGCCACGCTCACGAAGGTGGAGGGTGACTCCTTCACGGGTACGGTGAAGGTCAAGCTCGGCCCGATTTCCCTGCTGTACAAGGGCTCCGGCGAATTCCTCGAAAAGGACGAAGCTGCCCGCAAGGTCGTCATCAAGGCCTCCGGCAAGGACTCCCGCGGCGGCGGCACCGCGGCCGCCACGGTCACCGTGACCCTCCGCTCGACCGACGACGGCGGCACTCACGGCGACGTCGCCAGCGACATCGCCATCACGGGCCGCCCGGCGCAGTTCGGGCGCGGCCTGATCTCGGAGGTGGGCGGGAAAATCCTGGACACCTTCGCCGACAACCTGGCGAACTCCCTGAAGACCGCCCCGGAGGCTCCGCCCGCCGCCGCCGCACCTGCCCCGGCTGCCGCCGCGGCCGCCGCCCCGGCGTCGGAAGAAGCCGCCGCTACCGGCGATCTGGCAGAACAGTCGGCCGCCACCGCCGCCGAAACCGCCCCCAAGCCGCAGCTCCGCAGCGTCCCCGCGGGCGGCTCCACGGGCGAAACCGAAGCGATCGACCTGTTGGACTACGCCGGGCAGTCGGTGGCCAAACGCCTGATCCCCGTCGCCGCCGGCGCCGCGGTGCTCTTCGTGATCCTCATGATCATCCGCGCGGTCCGCAAACGCTGACGCGCCCCGCGCCGAAGGGCTTTCCCAGCCGCCGACGGGCTACCCCCTACCGGGCGCCCGTCGGCGGTCTTGCCTCGCCGCGCGCGAGACCGGTCTGAGCTGCTGCAAGCATCCCCCCGGCCGGAAGACAAGCCCCAGCCCTCCCCAAGGGCTGTCTCGTTACTGGTGTTGTGGTTGGTGGAGTTGGTTGTTGTGGTCAGCCGGCGAGGATGATGTTGTGCAGGTGCGCGAGTGCGGACATCGTGTCGGCGAGTGTGTTCGCAGCGCGGCTGTAGTCGCGGAGAATCTTGACGCGCTTCATCTTGGCCGGGACGTGCTCGACGCGGGCACGGATCTTGCGGTGGGTGGTGTTGAGGTTTTCCTTCCACTCGGGCAAGCCGCCGTCATGGGGTTTGCGGTCGGGCATGACGACTTCCGGGTTGCCGTGGTGCCGCCATCGGCCATGACTGGGCGATCGGCGAGTTGCTTGGCGATGGCGGAGTCGTGGTAGACGGTGCAGTGGTTGCGGCGGCCCGGCTGCGGGTCGCCGGTGGCGATCACCAGCGGGGTGTCGGCGTCGATGGCGACGTGCACGTTGGTGGAGTAGCGGTAGTTCTTCGACGGGGCGGCCGGCCGGTGATCCCGGGTCGGGGCCAGGGTGCCGTCCACGATCGCCACCGCGTCGATCCGGCGTTTGCGGACCGGGGCGAGTGCCGGCAGCGGGCCGATCGTGTCGCTTCCCCCGGTGCGCCGCGGAATGCGACACCCCGTAGGTCGCGACCAGCAGCACCCGGTCGATCAGCGGTAGCGCCCCTGCCGACCATCCGCGATCTCGGCCCCACCCCGCTTCGCGACCAACCGCACCAGCTTCCGGAACGGCGCCGGCTCCGACCCCGTGAACGGGGAAACCCACTCCGGCTGCGACGCTGTGATCACCTGCACCACACCACCATGATCAACTAACGACCACGCCAGTCCCACACCGGGTTACGAGACATCCCTTAGGGGGCGTGCCCATGTCGGTTCTATCGGCCCACCCCGACAACCCCGGTGCTCAAGGCCTGCCGGCCAGTATTCATCCACAACTCGGCCACCCTGTGGACAACCCATACACCCGCGGGCGAGTGGCTCGATTTTCTGGTCCTGAAGGGTTGAGTGATCGGCGGGCTTCCGTTCAGCGGATCGGGAGTGCTTTGACATGCCCGCAGCGATCGGCTGCAAGGCCCAGGACGTTTGCCCGCAGCGACCGATCGAGCGGGTCAATCCCAACAACCCACCACCTGACAAAACTGCCCCGCCGCTCTACTCCCGGCATGACCGCCGGGCAGAGACTGTGTGGGAAAATCCCCCGGTCCGGGCACCGCGGCGGGGCGAGCGGCTACTCTGGGCCACCTCGTCGGCTGACATCTCGGGTGGGGGCGTCCACGATGCAGGGTGCTGGCCCCCCAGGGGCCCGCGGTGCGCTCGCGGCGTGGCGCGGCTGGCCGGCGCGGTGGGCGATGTGGTCGGTGGCCCGCCCGCGGTGGATCGGGTACGCGCTGGTCACGGAAGTGGCCGCTGCGGTCGCCACCGGCACCGCGATGGTCACCGACTTCGGTGGTGCGGTCCAGTTCGGCTGGTTCGCCGCGCTGGTGATCCTCGGGGTCGGCCAGGCGGAGATGTCGCGCCGCAGCGAGCGGTTGCGCCGGTGGATGAGCGGCCAGACGCACATCAACGTCACATCCGTCTGGTACCTCGCTGGCGCGTTCCTGCTGCCGCCGGCGTGGGTGGCGGTGCTCGCGCTGGTGCTGTACCTGCATCTGTGGACAAGGGTGTGGCGCAACGTCCGCACGAGACCCGCCCACCGGTTCGCCGCCAGCACCGCCTGGGCGATGCTCAGCTGCTTCGCCGCGTCGGCGATCCTCACCGTCGACCACCTCAACGACGCCACGCTCGACACCGGGCACGGTGTCCTCGCCCTGGGCATCGCCGCGGCCGTGTTCGAGGCCGTGAACATGGCGCTCGTCGCGGCGGGGATCTACCTGTACACCGGCAGCCGGCAGTCTGCGGACCTCATCGGGACGTGGGAGGACAACGCTTTCGAGTTGGCGACGCTTTGTCTCGGCGGCCTGGCCGCGCTCGCGCTCGTCGCGCAGCCCGTGCTGGTGGTCTTCGTCGTCGCGCCGCTGCTGCTGCTGCACCGCTACCTGCTCCTCAAGCAACAGCTGCAGGTCGCCGCCGTCACGGACGAAAAAACGGGCCTGCTCAACACCGCCGGCTGGCACGTGCTCGCTTCGCGCGAGTTCACCCGCGCCCGCCGCGGCGGCGAGTTCGCCGTGCTGATGATCGACCTCGACCACTTCAAGCGCATCAACGACACCTACGGCCACCTCACGGGTGACGAGGTCCTCGCCGCCGTCGCCGTGGCGATCGAGGACGCCGTGCGCCAGACCGACACCGTCGGGCGCTTCGGCGGCGAGGAGTTCGTCGTCCTGCTACCCGACACCGCCGGGCCGCACGTGCTCGCGATCGCCGAACGCGTGCGCGTCGCGGTGGGGGAGCTGCGCCTGGTCGTCGGCGGCACGAGCGAGATCGCCGGGCTCTCCGTCTCGGTCGGGGTCGCGGGCTACCCGGACTCCGGCGACACCCTCGAGAAGGTGCTGCGGTCGGCGGACGCCGCGCTCTACCGGGCCAAGGACGCCGGGCGCAACCGCGTCGCCGTGTGAGTCACCGCTCGAAATACGCGATCACCGATTTCGTTGAACGTTGTATGACTGCGGATCACGAGACCGACGTGGTGGTGATCGGGGCCGGGCAGGCGGGCCTGTCGGCGGCGTACCACCTGCACCGCTCGGGGTTCGCCAACGAGACCGGCTTCGTCGTGCTCGACCATGGCAAACGGCCGGGCGGCGCGTGGCAGTACCGCTGGCCGTCGCTGGTCGTCGGCAAGGTCCACGGCATCCACGACCTGCCCGGGATGGCGTTCGGCACGCCCGACATCAGCCGCCCTGCGAGCGAGGTCGTCTCCGAGTACTTCGGGCGCTTCGAGAAGACGTTCGACCTGCCCGTGCACCGGCCGGTCGACGTGACGGCGGTACGCGATGAAGGCGAACGCCTGCTCGTCGAAACACCCGCGGAGACGTGGGCCGCGCGAGCCGTCGTGAACGCGACGGGTACCTGGGACCGGCCGTTCTGGCCGCACTACCCCGGGCAGGAGACCTTCCGCGGCCGTCAGCTGCACACTGCCGACTACACCGGCGCCGAGCAGTTCTGCGGCCGCCGCGTGGTGGTGGTCGGCGGCGGTACGTCGGCCGTGCAGTTGCTCATGGAAATCGGGCCCGTTGCGAAGTCGGCGACGTGGGTCACGCGCCGCCCGCCGGTGTGGCGCGACCGGGAGTTCAGCGAGGACTGGGGCCGGCAGGCCGTCGCGAAGGTCGACGAGCGCGTGCGCCAGGGCCTGCCGCCCCAGAGCGTCGTGAGCGTCACCGACCTCGCCGTGACGCCGGAGGTCCGCGCCGCGCAAGCCGCCGGTTACCTCGACCGCAGGCCGATGTTCGACCACCTCGTGCCCGACGGTGTGGTGTGGGCGGACGGCACCTTCGAGCCCGCGGACCTGATCCTGTGGGCAACGGGCTTCCGCGCGTCCATCGACCACCTCGCGCCGCTGCACCTGCGGGGGCCTGGCGGCGGCATCCGCATGGACGGCACGCGGGTCGTCGGCGAACCGCGCCTGCACCTCGTGGGCTACGGGCCGTCGGCCAGCACCGTCGGCGCCAACCGCGCCGGCCGCGCGGCCGTGCAGGAGATCCGCCGGCTCCTCGGCCGGTGACTCGACAACTCCGTAAGGCGTAAAGTATCGTCGCCGCCATCACCTTACGCCGTAAAGAGATGGGGTACGAATGGTTGTGCTGCCCGGCGGCACCTCGATCGGCATCGAGGTCCACGGCGACGGACCGGCAGTGCTGCTGCCGGTGAACCCGCGCCCGGCCGAAGGCGAGCAGGCGGAGTCGATGCACCAATGGGACGCGGACCCGGAGCTGGGCCGTTCGCTCATCGCCGGGCTCACCGGCTTCCGGGTGATCGCGTTCGACTACGAAGGCCACACGCTCGCCCACCCGCGCGCGGACACCCTCACGCCGGACGCCGTCACGGAAGACCTGCTCGCCATCGCGACCGCTGCCGGCGCCGAGGAGTTCGCGTACTACGGCTACTCCTGGCTCGCCCTCGCCGGGCTGCAGCTGGCGCTGCGCACCGACCGCCTCACCGCGCTGGCGATGGGCGGCTACCCGCCGCTCGACGGCCCATACGCCGAGATGCTCGCGGTCACCCGCGCCACTCACGAGATGCCCCGCAGCGAAGGTGGCGCCGCCACCCCGGGCGACTGGGACTCCGCCGGCTTCACCCTGTCCACGGCGCAGACCCGGCAGTTCGTCACGCTGTACGAAGCCCTGCGCGGATTCGACGACCACACGGCGCAGGTCAAGGGCCCGCGGTTGTGCTTCGCCGGCACCGAGGACCGCATCGAGTACGGCGAACGCTGGGGTGGCGTCACCGTCGACATCGCCGGCCCGCTCGTGCGCAACCGGGAAGCCCTCGAAGCCGGCGGCTGGACGGTCGCGTTGCTCGACGGCCTCGACCACTTGACGGCCATGCCGGCGAACGCCGTGCTGCCGGTCCTGCGGCCCTGGCTCGAAGCGGCCCTGAGCTAACGGCCCAGGTACCGCACCTGCTCCTGCTTGCCCGTGTCGAACTCCAGCCGGCCCGCGAGGTGCTCCGGCACGCCGACCTCCCACCACGCGCCCGCTTCCGTCCAGGCCGCGGGCAGCGTGCGGACCACGACCACCGCCGGCCGGTTCTCCTCGACGGCCGCCGCGCGGGCCGTGGCATACGCATCCCGGAGCCCGGCAACGGACGTCGCCGAGAACACCGTGCAGCCCAGGGCTTCCGCATGCCGCGCGAAGTCCACCCGTGGCGGTGAAGCGTGCTGGGTGCGGGAATCGGCGTAGAAGTTGTTGAACGGCTTGCCGCCCTGGCTCTGCTGCAGGCGAGCGATCACGGCGTACCCGTCGTTGTCGCACACCACCGCGACGAAGGGGTGCCCCGCGAACGCCGCGGAGAACAGGTCGGAGTTGAGCATCAGGTACGAGCCGTCGCCGAGCAGCGTGGTCACCAGGCCGGGGTGGGCCATCGCCGCGCCCCACGCGCCGGAGAGCTCGTAGCCCATGCACGAGAAGCAGTACTCCACGTCCATGCTCACTTCGCCGGAGCCGCGCCAGCCGCCGATGAGCTCGCCCGGCAGCCCGCCCGACGCGGTCATCACGTAGTCGTGCGGCCGCGACAGGTCGTTCACCACACCGACGACCTGGGCGTAACTGGGGATCTCCGTCGCCGCGCCCCGCAGTGCATCGACGTGCGCGTCCCACCGGGCGCGCTCCTCGGCCGCCCGAGCTGTCCACTGTGGATCGACGCGCCAGCTCTCCAGCTGCGCGGCCAGGTCGTCCAGCCCGGCCAGTGCGTCGCCGACGACGGCCAGCGCACCGTGCTTCACCGCGTCGAACCCCGCGGCGTTGAGCGTGACCAGCCGCAGCTCCCGCGAGAACACCGTCCACGACGCCGTGGTGAAGTCCTGCAGCCGCGTGCCGACGGCCAGCACCACGTCCGCCGCGGCGGCCAGCGAGTTCGCCGAAGCCGACCCGGTGATGCCCAGCGGCCCGGCGTGCAGCGGGTGCTCATGAGGCACGAGCGTGCGGCCCGCCGTCGTTTCCGTGACGGGAATCCCGTGCTTCTCCGCGAAGGCCAGCGCCCGCCGGCCCGCACCCGAATACCGCACGCCGCCACCCAGCACGAGCAACGGTTTCCGTGAAGCACGCAGCACGCCCGCCGCTTCCGTCACCGCCCGGCGATCCGGCCGCGGCCGCGGCACGCGGTGCGTCACCGGCTCGAACAGGGTCTCGGGGAAGTCGAACACCTCCGCCTGCACGTCCTGCGGCAGCGCCAGCGTCACCGGTCCGCAGTCGGCCGGATCGGTGAGCACCCGCGCGACTTGCGGCAGCGTCGCGAGCAGCTGCTCCGGGCGCGTGATCCGGTCGAAATAGCGGCTCACGGCGCGGAAGGCGTCGTTCACCGTCGCCGTGGCGTCGTGGAATGGCTCCACCTGCTGCAGCACCGGATCCGGCGCGCGGTTGACGAACGTGTCACCCGGCAGCAGCAGCACGGGCAGCCGGTTGGCGTGCGCGACGCCGGCGGCGGTCACGAGGTTCAGCGCGCCCGGCCCGATCGACGAGGTCACCACGCCGATCTGCCGCCGCTGCGTCGCCTTCGCGTACCCGGCGGCCGCCAGCCCCATGCCCTGCTCGGTGTGCCCGCGCCAGACGGGCAGCTCATCCCGGTGTTCTTCGAGCGCCGTGCCGAGGCCGAGGACGTTGCCGTGCCCGAAGATCGCGAACACGCCGGGGAACAGCGGCACCTCATGGCCGTCGAGCGTTTCGGAGCGCTGCGCGAGCAGCCAGCGCACCAGCGCTTGTGCGGTCGTCAACCGCTGCGTGCCGCGGCGGCCCCCGGAAGCGGTCATGAAGTCCGTCCCTCCCAGTCCGTGACCGGGCACCTCGGGTCAGGCGATTGGGACGCCCACGTGTCGCGGACCCAGCCGTGCGCGGGGTCGTCGCAGAACGCCATGGAGCGCTCCTCGGCGGGCCCGGCCAGCACGTTGAGGTAGTACATCGGGTAGCCGGGCGCTGCGACGCACGGGCCGTGGTACCCGCGCGGGATGAGGAAGACGTCGCCGTCGCGCACGGCCGCGTCCTCGTCCACCTCCCCATCGACCGTGTAGGTGCGATGCAGGCCGAAGCCCTCGCGCGAGGGGGTGACGGCGTCGCGGCCCGCGATGCGGAAGTAGTAGATCTCCTCGTTCACGACCTCGCACTCGCTCGCCTCGTCGTGCTTGTGCGGCGGGTACGAGGACCAGTTGCCGTCGGGGGTGAGCAGCTCGCACGCGCTGAGCTTGTCCGCGTGGTCCCACACGCCGGGCACGCCGAAGTTCGTGACCTGCCGCGTTGCCCGGCCCGCGCCGCGCACCTCGACCGGCACGTCTTCGGCCGGGCCGTACGCCGGTTCGAGGCGGCGCGTGCAGCGGGCCATCGGCAGTGCGACCAGCGCGCCGGTCGCCGACGTCAGCTCGACCTCGGCGTCGCGCGGCACGTAGGCGAAGTCCGTGACGCGCGTGAACACCGACTCCCGCCCCTCGAGGTCGAACTCCTCGTCGTCGACGCGCACGGTGAGCGAGCCGGACAGCGGGAGCACGAACGCCTCGAACTCGCCGGTCTCGATCGTGCGCGGCAGGCGCCGGCCGATCTTGAGCACCCGCAGGCCCGTGTACGTCCAGCCGGCCGCCTCCGGGGTGAGGAGGACCGGATCGGACTCGTCGGTGAGCGTCCCGTGTGGACGGTGCAGCGTGCTCACGATTCCACCGCCCGCAGTTCGTGTTCCAGTGCTTCGAGCTCGGCCCCGCCCGCCATCTGGCGCGTGAGCTCCGCGATACCGATCTCCGGCTTCTCGTACGAGCCCAGCGCGGCACCCCGCTTGAGCAGCAGGAACCGGTCCGCCACCGGGTACGCGTGGTGCGGGTTGTGCGTGATCAGCACGACGCCGAGGCCACGGTCACGGGCCTGCGCCACGTACTTGAGCACCACGCCGGCCTGCTTCACGCCCAGCGCCGCGGTGGGTTCGTCGAGGATCAGGACCTTCGCGCCGAAGTGGACGGCCCGCGCGATGGCCACGCACTGCCGTTCACCACCGGAGAGGGTGCCCACGGGCTGTTCGACGTCACGCAGGTCGATGCCCATGTTCGCGAGGGCCTTCTTGGTCGTCTCGCGGCCCTTGCGGCGGTCGAGCATGCGGAACGGGCCGAACCCGACCGTCGGCTCGGAGCCGAGGAAGAAGTTGCGCCACACGCTCATCAGCGGCACCACGGCGAGGTCCTGGTACACGGTCGCGATGCCGCGGTCGAGCGCCTCGCGCGGCGAGGTGAACCGCACGGGCTCGCCCTCGACGAGGAAGTCACCGTGGTCGTGCTGGTGCACGCCGGCGAGGATCTTGATGAGCGTGGACTTGCCGGCGCCGTTGTCACCGAGCACGCACGTGACCTCGCCGGCGTTGACCACAGTGGACACCTCGCGCAGGGCGACGACGCTGCCGTACCTCTTGCCGACGTCCCGGACTTCGATCAGCGGAGCGTTCATCGCCGGACCCTTTCCGCGCGGCGCCGGAAGGCGTTGTTGACGAGGACCGCGGCCAGCAGCATGATCCCGAGGAACAGCATGAACCAGTCGCTGTCCCACCCGGCGAACACGATGCCCTGGCGCGCCATGCCGAAGATCAGCGCGCCGATCGCCGCGCCCACCGCGGAGCCGAAGCCGCCCGTGAGCAGGCAACCGCCGATCACCGCGGCGATGATGTACTGGAACTCCAGCCCGATGCCCTGGTTCGCCTGCGCGCTCGCGAACCGCAGGATGTTGATCGTGCCCACGAGCCACGCGGCGAGCGCCGTGCCCATGAACAGCAGGATCTTCGTGCGCACCACCGGCACGCCGACCGCGCGTGAGCTGGCCGCCGAGCCACCGACGGCGAAGATCCAGTTGCCGAACTTCGTGCGCGACAGCAGCCACGCCGCCACGGCGACCACGCCGAGCCACCACACGATGGAGATCTGGAACGGCGTGCCCCCGAGGTCGAAGGTGGACGCGAACACGAACCCGGCCGAGGCGTAGCCGTCGGTCGAGCGCATGCCCGACACCTGCACGGTGCCGGTGACCAGCCGCGTCACGCCCAGGTTGAGGCCCTGCAACGCGAGGAAGGTGCCGAGCGTGACGATGAAGCTCGGCAGGCCCGTCTTCATCACGAGCCAGCCGTTGAATGCCCCCACGACCAGTGCGAACACCAGCGACACGAGCAGCGCGAGCCAGACGTTCCAGCCCGCCTGCGTCGCGAGGATGGCCGTGACCAGCGAGGCCGACGCCGTCATCACCCCGGCCGAGAGGTCGAACTCGCCGCCGATCATGAGCAGCGACACGGCGACGGACACGATGCCGAGGGTCGCCGCGTCGTCGAGCCAGGTGGCGGCGCCGCCGGCGCTGAAGAACTTCTCGGTGACGAGGCTGAAGAACAGGAACACCACGGCGGCGCCGAGCAGCGCGCCGATCTCCGGGCGGACCACGAGCCGGTCCAGCAGCCGCGGCTTCACAAGCCGCTCGTCGAGGGTCGTCATCGGGTGCCCCTTTGCACGTACTGGCCGACCTTGTCCACAGTGGATTTGTCGACCAGGTCGGGTCCGGTGAGCACCGGCTTCCCGCCGCCGACGACGTTCGCGTTGTCCCGGTAGAGCTTGAGGAACAGCACCGGCAGGTAGCCCTGCTCGTACTGCTGCTGGTCCACGGCGAAGAGCACGTCACCCGACTTGATCGCGGCCACCACGTCGGCGTTGAGGTCGAACGTGCCGACCTGTGCCTTCGAGCCCACCGACTTGATCGCGCTCACTGCCCGAGCCGCGACCTGGGAGTTGAGCGCCAGCACGGCGTCGATCGACGGGTCGGTCTGCACGGCGCCGCGGACGCGCGACTCGACGTCGGTGGGGTTGGAGATGTCCACTTGCAGCGTCTGCACGTCGCCCGCGAAGCCGCTCTTCGCGCCGTCGCAGCGCTGCGCCTGCCCGACGTTGCCGGCCTCGTGGATCACGCAGAGCAGCTTCTTCTTGCCGAGGTCCTTGAACTTCTTCCCGGCCTCCTGCCCGGCGATGGTCTCGTTCTGGCCGACGTGGGTGAGCGCGCCGTACTCGGCGCTCTTGTCCTCGCCCGAGTTGATGGTGATCACCGGAATGCCCGCGCGCACCGCGGCCTCGATCGATGGTTTGAGCGCCTCGGGGTTCGCCATCGAGACGACCAGGCCCCCGATTTGCCGGGCGACGGCGTTGTCGATCAGCTTGGCCTGCGCGCCCGGGTCGCCGTCGGAGGCGTACTCGACCTGCACGCCCAGGTCCTTGCCCGCCTGCTCGGCCCCGTTCTTGACCACGTTCCAGAACGCGTCGCCGGCGGTGCCGTGCGTGATCACCGCGACCTTGAGCGGCCCGGAGCTCACGGGCGCCGCGGCGGGCGCGGTGGCCTTCGGCTCGGCCGCGGGCCCGGTGCACGCCGAAAGCACCAGCAGGCCGGCGACGGCCAGCAGGCCCGCTGCGAGCCGGCCGGCCCTCGTGCGCGGCCTGGGCCCGCCGCGCCTCAAGCGATGGGACATCGGTGTCTCTCCTCGCTTCTTCCCTCGTTACCGGTCAGCCGGGCAGCCGGCCGACGATTCCCTCGAGGCAGGCGAGGCTGGCCGCCACGTCCCGCTTCGGGAGGTCCAGGGGGCTGCGCTCGCCGAGCGCGGTGTCCTGCTCCAGGACGTACCACCCCGTGTACCCCGCTTCGTGCACGAAGCGAACCATGGTTTCGGTGTCCACGTCACCCTCGCCGAGCGGGACGTACAGACCTTTCCCGACGGCGGCGGTGTAGGACAGCTCGCCGCGTCGGACGGCGCCGGCCAGCTCACCACGCACGTCCTTCAGGTGCAGGTGCCCGATGCGGCCGGGGTGCCGCCGAGCCAGCTCGACGGGATCGGTACCGCCGATCAGCAGGTGACCGGTGTCGAGGCACAGGTCGAGATCCGAATCGGCGAGGAAGCGCTCGACCTCCGGCCGGGTCTCGACGTGGGTGCCGACGTGCGGGTGCAGCACGGTCTTGAGGCCGCGCCGCGTGGCGACGTCGCGGACCCGGCCGGCGGTCGCGACGAGCGTGGCCCACTCGTCCGCGGTCAATGCGGGGCGGTCGTCGTAGCCGTCGAGCCCGGTCGCGGCGGCCAGCACCAGCACCTCGGCGCCGCACGCGGCGAACAGCGCCGCGGAGACCTCGGCTTCGGCGACGGCGGCTTCGGGGTTCTCGTGGAGCACCACGGCGAGGAACCCGCCGACGAGCTCGAGGCCGTAGCCACTCAGCAGCTGGCTGAGCTCGGCCGGGTCGCGGGGCAGGTACCCGGGCGGGCCGAGTTCGGTCGCGGTGACACCCACTTCCGCCATCTCCCCGAGCACGGTCGGCGCGTCGAGGACCCGGCCCCAGCCCGGCACTTCGCACACCCCCCAGGAGATCGGTGCGGCGGCGATGCGGATCTTCGCGGTCATGGAAGCCTCTCCGGTCGGTGCTGGGCAACGGCGTTGGCCCGTTCGGTGAGCGTCGGAGTGCGCGCTTGATTAGAGCGCTCTAAAGCTTGTAGCGTCGGCCGACAGCGAGTCAAGGCCGGAAGGCGGGCGGTTCGTGAAACCCACCATGGAGGACGTCGCCGCGCGGGCGGGGGTCTCGCGCGCGCTGGTGTCGCTGGTGATGCGCGGTTCGCCGAAGGTCTCGGCGCAGCGGCGCGAGGCGGTGCTGAAGGCAGCCGACGAGCTGGGCTATTCCCCGCACGTGATGGCGCGATCGTTGGCCAGCCGCACGTCGACCGTGCTGGGCGTGATGGTCAGCGATTTGCGCAACGCGTTCTTCGCCGACGTCGTGGAAGGCCTCGACGCGGCGGCGCAGGCCGCCGGTTTCGACCTGATCCTCAACACCGGTGGCCGCGTGCCTTCGCGCGAGAGTGCCGCGTTGCGCAGCCTGCTTTCCTTCCGCCCGGCGGGGCTGATCCTGCTCTCGCCCGTGGTGCCCGCGTCGGCGATCGAAGCGGCCGCGCGGCAGTGCCCGGTGGTGCTCGTGTCCCGCACCTCGCGAGCGTCCGGAGTGGACACGGTGAACGACGACGGTCAGACGGGGTCCGCGCTGGCTGTCGGCCACCTCGTGGGCCTCGGCCACCGCCGGATCGCGCACCTCGACGGCGGGGGAGCGGCCGGCGCCGCCGCGCGCCGGCGCGGGTTCCGCCAGGCGATGCGCGCCCACGGGCTCGAACCCGTCGTGGTGCCCAGCGAGCACACCGACACCGCGGGCGCGAAGGCGGTGCTGGAGCTGCTGAGCGCGTACGACCGGGGTGAGCTGCCCACGGCTTTGGTGGCGGGCAACGACTTCAACGCGGTGGGGGCGATCTCCGCGCTGGAAGAGCACGGCCTGCGGGTGCCGGACGACGTCTCGGTGGTCGGCTACGACAACACGTCCTTGGCCTCGCTGCGGCACATCTCACTGACCACAGTGGACCAGCCGCGCACGGAGCTCGGTCGGCTGGCCCTCGACGCGCTGCTGGAACGCGTGCGCGGCGAACGCGTGGCACCCGTGCGGCACCTGCTGCACCCTTCGCTTGTGGTGCGGTCGACCACCGCGCCCGCACAGCTGCGAGGAAAGGCACGCTCATGAGGCTGGGACTGGCCGGCACCGGCCGGATCGGCACCGCGCACGCCGAGACGCTCAAGGGGTTCGCCGAGGTTTCGTCGGTGGTCGTCGCCGATGTCGACCGCGCGCGGGCGGAGGCGGCGGCCGCGAAGCTCGGCGTCGAGGCCGCCGGCGGGATCGACGCGCTGTTCGCGGCAGACCTCGACGCGCTCGTCGTCACTGCCGCCACCGACGCGCACCCGGAGCTCATCGTCAAGGCGGTGGACGCGGGCCTCCCGGTGTTCTGCGAGAAACCCGTCGCCGCGGACATCGACGGCACGCTCGCCGTGCTCGCCCGCATCGAGGGGTCCGACGTGCCGGTGCAGATCGGCTTCCAGCGCCGCTTCGACGCCGGGTACCGGGCCGCGCGCGCCGCCGTCGCGAGCGGTGAGCTGGGCTGGCTGCACACCCTCCGCGCCATGACCTTCGACGCCGAACCGCCGCCCGCCGAGTACGTCCCGCACTCCGGCGGCATCTTCCGCGACTGCGGTGTGCACGACTTCGACGTGATCCGCTGGGTCACCGGCCGCGAGGTCACCGAGGTCTACGCACTGGGCGCCAACCGCGGCGCGCGGTTCTTCGCCGACGCCGGCGACGCCGACACCGCCGCCGCTGCCCTGACCCTCGACGACGGCGTCCTCGCCATCGTGAACTTGACCCGCTACAACGGTGCGGGCTACGACGTGCGCCTCGAAGTCTTCGGCTCACTCGGCAACGCCACCGTCGGTCTCGACGACCGCACCCCCGTCCGCTCCGTCGAACCCGGCGTGGCCCCGCTGCCCGGTCCCGCCTACCCCGGCTTCATGGCCCGCTTCCGCCCTGCTTACACCGCCGAGCTCGAGACGTTCCTCGACGTGGCGGCGCGCCGCACCCCCAGCCCGGCGACCGCTCACGACGCACTCGAGGCGTTCTACCTGGCCGAAGCGTGCGAACTGTCCCGCCGCGAGCGTCGTCCGGTGGCAGTGGCGGAGGTCCGGCGCCCCAGCGTGTGAGGTTGCCCGCGCCCCGCGCCGGCCGGGAGCCGGAGGCCGGGATCGCCACTACGCTCGTCGGCGGGAGGGTTTTCCGGCGACGAGAACAGGAGCGGCCTTCGATGGAGTACCTCCGGTTGGGCTCGAGCGGCCTGCAGGTTTCCCGCGTGATCCTCGGGTGCATGAGCTACGGCGACCCGGACCGCGGCCGGCACGAGTGGTCGCTCGGGCTCGACGACTCACGTCCGTTCTTCCGGGAGGCGGTGGAAGCCGGGATCACCACGTTCGACACGGCCAACGCCTACTCCGACGGGTCGAGCGAAGAGATCACCGGCAAGCTGCTGAAGGAGTTCACGCGGCGCGAAGAGACCGTGATCGCCACCAAGGTCTACAACCGGATGGGCCCGGGCCCCAACGGCTCCGGCCTGTCGCGGGGCGCGATCATGACGCAGCTCGACGCGAGCCTGCGCCGCCTCGGCACGGACTACGTGGACCTGTACCAGATCCACCGCTACGACGTGAACACGCCGATCGAGGAGACGATGGAGGCGCTGCACGACGTCGTGCGCGCCGGCAAGGTCCGCTACCTCGGCGCGTCTTCGATGTGGGCGTGGCAGTTCGCGCAGGCGCAGTACGTCGCCGACCTCGGCGGGTGGACGCGGTTCGTGTCCATGCAGGACCAGTACAACCTGATTCAGCGCGAGGAGGAGCGGGAGATGCACCCGTTCTGCCTCGACCAGGGAGTCGGCGTGCTGCCGTGGAGCCCGCTCGCGCGCGGCAAGCTGACGCGCGACTGGGACGAAGCGACCAAGCGCAGTGAAACCGACCGCTTCGGCCAGACGCTGTACAAGCAGGCCGAGGAGTCCGACCGCCGTGTGTCGGCCACGGTCGCCGAGATCGCCACCGAGCGCGGGGTCTCGCGGGCGCAGGTCGCGCTGGCGTGGATGCTGCACAAGCCGGCGGTCACGGCCCCGATCTTCGGCGCCACCAAACCGGGTCACGTCGCGGACGCCGTCGCCGCCGTGGACCTGGAGCTGAGCGACAAGGAGCTGGAGCGCCTCGAGGAGCACTACGCACCGCACGTGCCGGCCGGTTTCTGAGCCCGGGCGATCGCCGGGACGGCCTTTCACCCGTGTCGTATGTTCGAACCATGCTTGGTCGTGACGGGAACGACGCCGGCCTCGCCGGTGGCGCGGGCGGGCACACACCGCTGCTCCTGCTCGGGAAGATCACCGAGATCCTCAACGTGTTCACCCTCCGGGAGCCGGCGCTGACGTTGCGGGAGATCCAGCGGGCCACCGGGATCCCGTCCTCGACGGTGCAGCGGCTGGCGACGAACCTCGTCGCGCACGGGTTCCTCGACCGGGCCGGTGACCGGTTCCGGATCGGTGTGAAGATGGCGTACTGGGCGGCGGCCGCCGCGCGGGAGGTGGATGTCCTCGCGGTGGTGAACCCCGTGCTGAAGGATCTGCGCGATGTCACCGGCGAGACCGCGTGCTTCTTCCGCGCCGAGGGCGAGCACCGGGTGTGCATCGCGGTCGCCGAGACCCGCCACGGGCTGCGGCGGGAGATGTCGGTCGGCCGGATCGCGCCTGTCTCGGTCGGCGCTCCGGGTCGGGTCCTGCTGCCGCAGCTGACCGCCGGCACGATCACCGACCGCGACGAGCTGCGCAAGCTCATCAAGCAGACCGCCGCGGACCACTACGCGATCACGGTGGGGGAGCGGGTCGACAGCGCCTCGGGTGTCGCGGCTCCCGCGTTCGACTCCGCCGCCGATCTCGTCGGAGCGGTCGTCGTGCAGGGCCCGACCCTGCGGATGCCGTACGAGAAGTGCGTCGAGTGGGTGGACCTGGTCGTCGAGCACGCCGAGCGCATCACCCGCGCGCTCGGCGGCCGAATGCCGGACTGACCCGGTCAGAGCGCCCACGGGAAGGCCATGGCGCTGGTGCGGGCGCCCTGGCCGGCTCGCGACCGGTTGGGTTCGCCCAGCTCGTCGAGCAGGTCCCCGGCGAGGCGCACCAGCCGGGCGAACCCGCCCGGAGTGAGCCACGCGGGGCGGAGGACGAACAGCAGGTCCCCGGTCGCGGCGTTGCCGCCGGCGCCGGGCGCGAACGGGCAGCCGCCGAGGCCGCCGAGCGCGCCGTCGACCCCGTCGGCACCGGCAGCCAGCGCCGCGAGCGAGTTCGCGACGCCGAGCCCCCAGGTGTCGTGTCCGTGGTAGACCACGCGCCGGCCCCGCCGTGCGACGGCGCCGACCAGGCTCGTGACCTGCGCGGGCACGGCCTGCCCGAGCGTGTCGCAAACCACGACGTCCACCGCGGCCGCGGTCCGCGGGTCGTCGGCGATCGCGAGCACGCGCGCCGGGTGCACCTCGCCGCGGAACGGGCACGTGAACGACGTGGCGATGCACAGCTGCACCCGCCCGCCGCCCGCGTTCTCCACCGCGGCGGGCACGGCCGCCAGACTGTCCTCTGTGGACCGGCCGAGGTTGGCGCGGTTGTGCGCGTCCGACGCGGACAGGCAGTACTGGAAGTTCACGGCCCCGGCTGCGGCTGCCTTCTCGACGTGCCGGGGCGTGGCGACCCACACCCAGCAGCGCGCGAGCTCCGCGGGTGTCAGCGCGGCCAGCACGTCGGAGGTGTCGGCCAGCGACGGCACGAGATCGGGGCGGGCCATCGAGCCCACCTCGACCGCGGGGACGCCGAGGGCGAGCAGTTCGCGCACGAGGGCGATCTTGTGGCCGGTCGGGATCGGTTTGCCCGTCAGCTGCAAGCCGTCTCGCAGGGTCACGTCCCGGAACGTCACGCGCGTCCTCCCGCGACCGCTTCGATCTCGTCGTCGCGCCGGCCGAGCACGTCGCGCAGCACCTCGCGGGTGTGCGCGCCGAGGTCCGGCCCGAGCGAGCGCACCGGCAGGGACCGCGCGCCCAGCACCGGCACGATCCCGGGGAACCCGACGTCGGCGGGTTCGTCGTCGCCGACGTCCACCGGCAGCGTCTGGATCATGGCGCGGGCGCGGTACTGCTCGTCCGCGCAGATGTCGGCGGCGGTGTAGATGGGACCCGCCGGGACGGCGGCCGCGTCGAGCACCTTCAGCACTTCCTCGCGGGTGCGCTCGGTCGTCCACTCCGTGATGGCGCGATCGAGCTCGTCGCGGCGCGCCCACCGGCCGGCGTTGGTCGCGAGCCCCGGGTCGTCGGCGAGGTCGGGCCGGTCGATGGCGCGCATGTAGCGGCCGAAGATCGAGTCGCCGTTGCCCGCGATCACCACGCTGGTGCCGTCGGCGCAGGGATAGGCGTTGCTGGGCGCGATGCCTTCCATCCGGCCGCCGACCCGTTCCCGCTCCACGCCGTGCGCGAGGTGGTCGGGCACGAGCGACTCCATCATGGAGAACGCCGCTTCGTGCAGGGCGACGTCGACCACCCGGTCCCGCAGTGGGCCGCGGTTCCCCTTTTCCCGCACGGAGTTCTCGCGCAACGCGACCAGCACACCAAATGCCGCGTACAGCCCGGCGATCGAGTCGCCGATCGACACCCCGACCCGCGACGGCGGCCGGTCCGCCTCTCCGTACCCGATCGCCTTGCGATCGATGACATAACGACGTTTTGCCCCACAGCTCGACCCACATCGTGAGCCTATTCCCATAATTCGGGCCAACTCGCCCGGGCAAACCGGGCAGACAGGGTGCAACGGCGCAGGAGTGGACGGATGAAACTCCTATGTCGCACAGAATCGGAGAGGGCCGGCGCGCCGGAGCCGAGCCGGCCGGTGGCCGGCGCGCAGGCGAGCGCGCTGTTCGCGCTTGCCGTCAGGGGTGGAGCAGCTTGCGAACCGAGCGGGTCACCAGGTCGGCGGCCTTCGGCGGGGGAGTGCGGCCGCTGGAGAGGTAGCGGTGGACCACGGCGCGCGGCACCTCCACCAGTGCCAGCACCACGTCGTCCACCGTGCGGCCCGGGGGATCCGACAGGGTCAGGGTGGCGCGTTTGAGGGCGGCCTTCAGTTCGTTCTCCGCGCGCGCGAGCACGGCGGTGGCTTCCGGCGTCCACTCGGTGGGCGAGAACGCCTGCTTGCCCGCGTCGAGCACGCGGGCGCCGGCCGGATGGCGGCGGCACCAGTGCACGACGCTCGCGGCGGCGGCGACCGCGTCGTCGACCGTCGGGGCCGGGCCCAGCAGTGCGATGAAGTCGTCCTGGAAGTCGCGCAGGTTCGTCGTCCACAGAGCGGCCAGGAGAGCCGGGCGGTCGGCGAAGCGGTGGTAGATGGAGCCGTTCGGGGCGCCCGCGGCCTTCGCGGCGGCGGCCATCGTCACGGCGCGCGCGCCGCCCTCGGCGAAGAGTTCAGCAGCGGCGCCGAGAAACTGCGCGGTCGTGTAAGTCGGGGGCCTGCCCATGTTGTGGAGACTATGCTCTAATACGTTCTGGAGGAAAGTCTCCAGAACCAGTCACCGGAAGGAGCAAACCGATGTCCGTGCTCAACGTGCACGCTCGCGAGTTCCCCGTCCCGGTCGCCGAAGCGGGGCGGCTGCTCGACGACCTCACGGAACGGCTCTGGCCCGCCGAAGACTGGCCGCCCATGGAGTTCGCCGGCCCTCTCGCGCCAGGCGCCGAGGGCGGGCACGGGCTGGTGCGCTACGTCGTGGAGAGGTTCCACGCTGGACGGTCACTCCGTTGCCGATTCACGGCGCCGCAAGGGATCGAGGGCTTCCACGAGTTCCTCGTCCGCGGGACCGCGACCGGCTGCGTGCTGGAGCACGTGCTCGCCGCCCACCTGCACGGCGCGGCCCGCGTCACGTGGCCGCTGTTCTGGCGGCCGTTGCACGACGCGGTGCTCGAGCAACTCCTCGACCGCGCCGAACTGGCCCTGACCGGCGCAATCGCCGAGCCCGCCCGGTGGTCCCCGTACGTCCGGTTGCTGCACGCCGCCGGCAGCGTGGTGGTAAGCCGTATTACCGGGTCGCGCACCCAAGATCCTCGTGTCAAGCTTCGGGCGTGACCGGAGCTCACGAATCCGAGATCGTGCTGACCCCCCTCGACGAGCCGGCCCTGCACCGGTTGCTCGAGGCCGCGGTCGCCGACGCCGACCCGCGCGAGGTGATGCCTCCGGTGGACGGCCCGCCGGGGTGGACGCGCGCGCGCCGCGAGGCGTTCCTCGCCCTCCACCGGCGGCGTTCGCTCGACCCGGACACTGCCATCGAAACCACGTGGGTCGTCGAGGTCGGCGGCCGCGCGGCCGGTGCGGCGCGCCTGCGGCCAGTGCACAGCACATCGTCGGTCGCAGTGGAGGCCGGCGTGTGGCTGTGCCGCTCGGTACGCGGGCGCGGCATCGGCAAGCGCGTCACCGAAGTCCCGCTCGAAGCCGCCCGCGACGGCGGCGCGGCCCGGTTCATCGCCTCCACGACGGTGGCCGACACCGCGGGCCGCCGCCTGCTCAGCGGCGCGGGCGCCGACCTCGACGTGCGCGGGGAGGACGTGGACGCCAGCCTCGAACTCTGAGCTCCCGCCACCGTGGCCCGCCTGCCGGACGCGGGGAGGTGAGCCACGGTGGTCAGGGCGAGCCGGGAACTCAGTCCAGCTGCAGTTCGGGCGAGTACAGGTCGAACCAGTGGTACAGGTCCAACGCGCGGTCCAAACCCGTGCGCAGCGTCGGTTCGATGGTCGCCGGGTCCACTTCGGATGCCTTGGTGAGCCACTCGCGGTCCACGAGCTGGAACACCGGGTTGTCGCGCTCGGTCAGGATCTCCTTGGCCTGCCGCTGGAGCGCGGCCGGGTAGCCGGGGTCCTGAGTGGACGGATACGGGCTCTTCACGCGGTCGCGCACCGAGTCCGGCAGCACGTGTTTCGTGGCGTGGCGCAGGAGGCTCTTCTCACGGCCGTCGAAGGTCTTCAGCGACCACGGTGCGTTGTAGACGTATTCCACGAGCCGGTGGTCGCAAAACGGGACGCGCACCTCCAGGCCCACGGCCATCGACGCGCGGTCCTTGCGGTCGAGCAGCATTCGCACGAACCGGCTCAGGTGCAGGTGCGAGATCGTGCGCATGCGTGCTTCCTGCTCCGACTCGCCGTCGAGGTGCTCGACCTTCGCGATCGCCGTGCGGTACTGGTCGGCCACGTACTCCTCGAGGTTCAGCTTCGCGCCGATCTCGGGGCGCAGCAGCGCTTCCCGCTGCGACATCAGGCTGTTGCGGAAGGCCAGCCACGGGAACGTGTCGGCGTGCACCGACTGGTCGTGGAACCAGCGGTAGCCGCCGAACACCTCGTCGGCCGATTCGCCCGAGAGCGCCACGGTGGACTCGCCGCGGATCGCCTTGAACAGCAGGTACAGCGAGGTGTCCATGTCGCCGAGACCGGCCGGGATGTCGCGCGCCCGCAGCACGGCGCGGCGCACGGCCGGGTCCGTGAGCTCGGCCGGGTTGAGCACCACGTCCTGGTGCGCCGAGCCGACGAGCTTCGCGACGTCACGGATGTAGGGCGAGTCCGGGGTGTCGCGCATCTCGTCGGGCTTGAAATTCTCCTCCTGGCCCAGGAAGTCGACCGAGAACGTGCGCAGCTGCTCACCCTGCTCGGCCAGCCGCGTGGCCGCGAGCCCGGTGACGGCGCTCGAGTCGAGCCCGCCCGAGAGCAGCACGCAGCGCGGCACGTCGGCGACCAGTTGCCGGTTGACGATGTCCGTCATCAGCTCCCGCACGCGGGCGACGGTGGTCTCCTGGTCGTCGGTGTGCTGCTTCGCGTCGAGCTGCCAGTACGTGCGGGTGCTGATCCCGTCCTTCGACACCGTGACGACGGTGCCCGGCTCGACCTCGCTCATGCCCTTCCACAGCGACCACCCGGGCCGCTTGGTGAAGCCCATCAGCTCGCGCAGGCCGTCGGTGTCGACGATCCGGGGCACCGACGGGTTGGCCAGGATCGCCTTGGGCTCCGAGCCGAACAGCACGCCGTCGCGCGTCGGGTAGTAGTAGAACGGCTTGATCCCCATGCGGTCGCGGATCATCACGAGCTTCTGGTCGCGCTCGTCCCAGATCGCGAAGGCGTACATGCCGTTGAGGTGGTCGACCACCTCGGTGCCCCACTGCAGGTACCCGTGGAGCACGACCTCGGTGTCGCTGTCGGTCTCCCACGTGTGCCCGAGTTTCGTGAGTTCTTCACGAAGTTCGGTGAAGTTGTAGGCCTCACCGCTGTAGACCATGGCCACGTCGCCGTTGGGCGTGTGGACGCTCATCGGCTGCCGGCCGCCCGGCAGGTCGATGATCGCGAGCCTGCGGTGTCCCAGCGCGACGTTCCGGCGCACCCAGGTGCCCCGGTCGTCCGGGCCGCGACAGGCCATCGTCTCCGTCATCGCGTCGACGATCTCCTGCCGTTGCGACAGGTCAGTTTCGTAGGACACCCAGCCGGCGATTCCGCACATCCGTCCGCCTCCATCATTTTTGCTTAGGTAATACAACTATCGGCAACACCGGTGTAACACAGCGGGCACACGATGTCTGCCCGAATTGCACGCTCCGTCATAGATCCACTACGTATTGTGTTGTGAGTCACTAACCAACTACTTCCAGTGATCATCGAAGATCAACCGAACGTCGCGGGGTACCAGGCGAACGGCGGTGGCGGGTGTCACCCCGCGTCAAAACCGTGTAAATGGCCTAGGGGGGGCGCGTCAAGGAGACGTCAGACGACCTCGATCACGCTGCGCGACAACCGCACAGTTGCGGTCGTCCAGCGGTCACCCGCCCCGGGTGACCCGTCTTGAGAGGTGCCTTGTGGCCGACTTGTTGTACGCCTTGCTGATCCTGGGCGTGTTCGTGGTCCTCGCTCTGACCCTCCGCGGGATGGAGAAGCTGTGAGCGGCGCGGGCACCGTGGCCAACGTCGTCGGCGGTCTGCTGGCGCTGGGCCTGATCATCTACCTGTTCATCGCACTGGTGAGGCCGGAGAAGTTCTGATGAGTGACGTCGGCGCCGGCCTCGTGCAGGTCGGCCTGCTCCTGCTCGCCCTGGCGGTGGTCTGCAAACCGCTCGGCGACTACATGGCCCGGGTCTTCTCGAGCGAGAAGCACTGGAGGATCGAGAAGGGCCTCTACAAGATCGTCCGCGTCAACCCGGACGCCGAGCAGCACTGGAAGACGTACGCGTCCGGCGTGCTCGGGTTCTCGTTCATGTCCGTCATCCTGCTGTACCTGCTGCAGCGCCTGCAGTCGGTGCTGCCGTGGAACTTCGGCCGCGGCGCGGTGTCGCCGTCCGTCGCGTTCAACACGGCCGTGAGCTTCGTGACCAACACGAACTGGCAGTCCTACGTCCCCGAGACGACCATGGGCCACTTCGTGCAGATGGCCGGCCTCACCGTGCAGAACTTCGTGTCGGCGGGCGTGGGCCTGGCCGTCGCGATCGCGGTGACGCGCGGGTTCATCCGCTCGAAGACCGACCGGCTCGGCAACTTCTGGGTCGACCTGATCCGCGGCTCGATCCGCATCCTGCTGCCGATCGCGTTCGTCTTCGCGATCGTGCTCGTGGGGCTCGGCGTGGTGCAGAGCCTGCACTCGGGTGTCGCGGTGACGAACCCGGACGGCAGCCAGAGCACCGTCGCGCTGGCCCCGGCGGCGAGCCAGGAGGCGATCAAGGAACTCGGGACCAACGGTGGCGGCATCCTCAACGCGAACTCCGCGCACCCGTTCGAGAACCCGAACGCGTGGACCAACCTCATCGAGATCTTCCTGATCCTCATGATCCCGGTGAGCCTCACCCGCACGTTCGGCCAGCTGGTCGGCAACAAGAAGCAGGGCTACGTCCTGCTGTCGGTGATGGGTGCTCTGTGGGGGGCGATGCTGGCGCTCATCTGGAGCTCCGAAGCACTCACCAACAGCCCGGCCGCACTGGCGGCAGGTGCGGACATGGAGGGCAAGGAACAGCGGTTCGGCCTGAGCCTGACCTCGATCTTCGCGGACACCACCACGGGCACGTCCACGGGCGCGGTCAACGGTGCCCACGACAGCCTGTCCGGACTCGGTGGCGGTGGGCCGCTGCTCAACATGCTGTTCGGCGAGATCTCGCCCGGCGGCGTGGGCACCGGCCTCTACGGCATCCTCGTGATGGCCATCATCGCGATGTTCCTCGCCGGCCTCATGGTCGGGCGCACGCCGGAGTACCTGGGGAAGAAGCTCGGCAAGCGCGAGGTCACAACCGCGGCGATCTCGATGCTCGCGATGCCGACCGTCGTGCTCATCGGCGCCGGGATCGCGCTGGCGATGCCCGACACCCAGAGCGCACTGGGCAACCCGGCAGCGCACGGCCTGTCAGAGGTCCTCTACGCCTACGCCTCGACCGGCAACAACAACGGCAGCGCGTTCGGCGGCCTGACCGTGACGAGCAACTGGTTCCAATCCTCGCTCGGTGTGGCGATGTTGCTCGGCCGGTTCATCCCCATCCTCGCCGTGCTCTGCCTGGCCGGCTCACTCGCTTCGCAGAGGAAGGTCCCCGAAACCGCGGGCACCCTGCCCACCACCGGACCGCTCTTCGGCACGATGCTCACCGGCACCATCGTCCTCGTCGCGGCCCTCACTTTCGTCCCGGCGCTCGCGCTCGGGCCCATCGCGGAGGCGTTGGCATGACAGTCACCGAAACCCCACGCAGTCCACTGGAGGACCAGCAGCACCGCGCGGAGAACGCGGGCCGCGTCGGCGCGGGCGCGTTCAACGCCCGCCAGCTGTGGACCTCGATGCCCGAGGCGCTGAACAAGCTCAAACCCAAGCACCAGCTGAAGAACCCCGTGATGTTCGTGGTGTGGGTCGGTTCGGCCCTCACCACGGTGTTCGCGATCGTCGACCCGAGCATGTTCTCGATCCTCGTCGCGATCTGGCTGTGGCTCACGGTGCTGTTCGCGAACCTGGCCGAAGCCGTCGCCGAAGGGCGCGGCAAGGCGCAGGCCGAATCGCTGCGCAGGTCCAAGAAGGAAACGGTCGCGCGGCGCCTGACCGAGGACGGCTCAGAGGAGAGCGTGCCCGGCGTCGACCTGCGCGTCGGTGACCTGGTGGTCGTCGAGGCCGGCCAGGTCATCCCGGGCGACGGCGACGTCGTCGAAGGCATCGCGACGGTCGACGAATCGGCCATCACCGGTGAGTCGGCGCCGGTCATCCGCGAGTCGGGCGGCGACCGCTCGGCCGTGACCGGGGGCACCACGGTGCTGTCGGACCGGATCGTCGTGAAGATCACCACCAAACCCGGTGAGTCCTTCGTGGACCGGATGATCGCGTTGGTGGAAGGCGCTTCGCGGCAGAAGACGCCGAACGAGATCGCGCTGACGATCCTGCTCGCGACGCTCACGATCATCTTCTTGCTCGCCGTGGTGGCCCTGCAGCCGATGGCCGGGTACTCGGGCACGGAGCAGTCGGTGATCGTGCTGACCGCCCTGCTGGTCTGCCTCATCCCGACCACGATCGGCGCGTTGCTGAGCGCCATCGGCATCGCGGGCATGGACCGGCTGGTGCAGCGCAACGTACTTGCCACGTCCGGGCGCGCGGTGGAAGCTGCGGGCGACGTCTCGACGCTGCTGCTCGACAAGACGGGCACGATCACCTTCGGCAACCGCAAGGCGACCGAGCTGATCCCCGTCGGCGGGTCCACAGTGGATGACCTGGCCCGCGCGGCGCGGCTCTCCAGCCTCGCCGACGGCACGCCCGAAGGCCGCAGCATCATCGAGCTCATCACCGCCGACCACGGGTTGCCCGACAAGGCCGCTGACAACGAGAAGCTCGCCGAGTTCGTGCCCTTCACGGCGCAGACCCGGATGAGCGGTGTGGACCTCGGCGAGCGCGAGGTCCGCAAGGGCGCCACCTCGGCCGTGCGCGAATGGGTCCGTGCCCGCGGCGGCGACATGCCCGACGAGACCGAGCGGATCGTCGACGAGATCAGCCAGCAGGGTGGCACGCCGCTGGTGGTCGCGGAATCGGCGGGCGGGCGTGCGTTCGTGCGCGGTGTCATCCGGCTCTCCGACGTCGTGAAGCCGGGCATGAAGGAGCGCTTCAAGGAACTGCGTTCGATGGGCATCAAGACGGTGATGATCACGGGTGACAACCCGCTCACCGCCAAGGCCATCGCCGAGGACGCGGGCGTCGACGACTACCTCGCCGAGGCCAAGCCCGAGGACAAGATGGCGCTCATCAAGAAGGAGCAGGAGGGCGGGCGGCTGGTCGCGATGACGGGCGACGGCACGAACGACGCCCCCGCGCTGGCGCAGTCGGACGTCGGTGTCGCGATGAACACGGGCACGTCGGCCGCCAAGGAGGCCGGCAACATGGTCGACCTCGACTCGGACCCGACGAAGCTCATCGAGATCGTGGAGATCGGCAAGCAGCTGCTCATCACGCGCGGTGCGCTCACCACGTTCAGCGTCGCCAACGACCTCGCGAAGTACTTCGCCATCCTGCCCGCGATGTTCACGAGCATCTTCGCCCAGCTGGGCGCGCTGAACATCATGCACCTGGCGACCCCGCAGTCGGCCATCCTCTCGGCCGTCATCTTCAACGCGCTGATCATCGTGTTCCTGATCCCGCTCGCCCTGCGCGGCGTGCGCTACAAGCCCTCGTCGGCTTCCGCGCTGCTGCGCCGGAACCTGCTCATCTACGGCCTCGGCGGCATCGTGAGCCCGTTCCTCGGGATCTGGATCATCGACCTGATCGTGCGGCACATCCCTGGAATCGGGTGAATCTGATGAACACACTCGTGAAGCAGACCTGGGCGGGCCTGCGCGTCCTGATCGCCCTGACGATCATCCTCGGCATCGGGTACCCGCTGGCCGTCTGGACGATCGCCCGGATCCCCGGCCTGCAGTCCAACGCCGAGGGCTCGGTCGTCACGCAGAACGGGCAGGCCGTCGGCTCATCCCTGATCGGCATCGACCCGGTGCCGGCCGATCCAGCGCACGACCCGTGGTTCCACAA
Source organism: Amycolatopsis sp. FDAARGOS 1241 (assembly GCF_016889705.1). NCBI lineage: Bacteria > Bacillati > Actinomycetota > Actinomycetes > Pseudonocardiales > Pseudonocardiaceae > Amycolatopsis > Amycolatopsis sp. FDAARGOS 1241. Next base: position 7,131,808 of record NZ_CP069526.1, on the reverse strand, counting down.
CCGGCCCTCGGCCGGGTCGAAGGACTCGCTCGGCCCCGGCGACCCGTCGACCTCGGGTGCGTCGAACAAGGGCCCGTTCAACGAGGACCTCGTGAAGACCATCACCGAGCGCAAGGACCTCATCGCCAAGCGGGAGGGCGTGGCGCCGGACCAGGTGCCGGCCGACGCCGTGACCGCTTCCGGCTCGGGGCTCGACCCCTCGATCAGCGTCGCGTACGCCGACCTGCAGATCGCCCGGGTCGCGCGCAACACGGGGCTGTCCGAGGACAAGGTGCGCCAGCTGGTCGAGGCGAACACCACGGGCGCCGGGATCGGCGTCCCCGGGGTAAACGTGCTGCTGCTCAACTTGGCCGTGCATTCGGCCGCTCCAGGAGCACAGGGAGCACACTGACAGCGTGAGCACACCGAGCACGACCCCGAAGCCGCGTCGAGGTGAACTGCGGATCTACCTCGGCGCGGCTCCGGGGGTCGGCAAGACCTTCGCGATGCTGGGCGAGGCCCGTCGCCGGCTGGAGCGCGGGACCGACGTGGTGGTGGGCCTCGTGGAGACCCACGGCAGGCAGAAGACCGCCGATCTGCTCGACGGCCTCGAGATCGTGCCACGGCGCACGGTCACCCACCGCGGGCACGAGTTCGCCGAGATGGATCTCGAAGCCGTCCTGAAGCGCGCGCCCGAGGTGGTCGTGGTCGACGAGCTGGCGCACACCAATGTGCCCGGCGCGCGCCACGACAAGCGCTGGCAGGACGTCGACGAGCTGCTCGACGCCGGCATCGACGTGCTGTCCACGGTCAACGTGCAGCACCTGCAGAGCCTCAACGACGTCGTCGAGCGCATCACGGGCGTCACGCAGCAGGAAACCGTGCCGGACGAGGTGGTGCGGCGGGCCGAGCAGCTGGAGCTCGTCGACATCACGCCGGAGGCGCTGCGGCGCCGGCTCGCGCACGGCAACGTCTACCCGGCCGAGCGCATCGACGCCGCGCTCGGCAACTACTTCCGGCCCGGCAACCTCACCGCGCTGCGCGAGCTGGCCCTGCTGTGGGTTGCCGACCAGGTCGACGTGGCGCTGCAGCGCTACCGCGCGGAGCAGAAGATCACCGACACGTGGGAGGCGCGCGAACGCGTCGTCGCCGCCATCACCGGCGGGCCGGAGAGCGAGACGCTGATCCGGCGCGCGAGCCGCATCGCGACGCGCGCGGGCGCGGAGCTGCAGGTCGTGCACATCCTGCGCGGCGACGGCCTGTCCGGCCTGAGCCCGACCGCGATGGCACGCAGCCGCACGCTCGCCGAAGAGGTCGGCGCGACGTTCCACGCGGTCGTCGGCGACGACGTGCCGACAGCGCTGCTGGACTTCGCCCGCGGGGTGAACGCGACGCAGCTCGTGATCGGCACGTCGCGGCGCTCGCGCGTCGCGCGGCTGTTCGACGAAGGCATCGGCGCGGCCGTGGTCCAGCAGTCCGGGTCGATCGACGTGCACATGGTCACGCACTCCTACGCCGGCGGGCGGCTGCGCGCGCGGCTGGGCGCGAGCCCGCTGGCGCCGTCGCGGCTGGTGGTCGGCTGGGTGCTGAGCCTGCTGCTGCCGATCCTCGCGACGGGGCTCGGCGTGCTGCTGCGCGACACCGTCGAGTTCTCCACCGACGTGATCCTCTACGTGCTCGCGACGGTGATCGTCGCGCTCGTGGGCGGGCTCGGCCCGGCGGTGATCGCGGCCGTGTTCGGAGCCGGCCTGCTCAACTTCTTCTTCACCCCGCCGCTGTACACGCTCAACGTGCACAGCCCGCAGAACGTGGTCACGCTCGTCGCGATGATCGTGGTCGCCGTGCTGGTGGCCCTGGTGGTTGCCGCGGCGGCGCGGCGGGCCACCCAGGCCGCGCGGGCCCGGACCGAAGCGGCGCTGCTGGCGTCGTACGCGCGCACGGTGCTGACGAACCCGAAACCGATCGAGCGGCTGCTGGAGAAGGTGCGGGAGAACTTCGGCCTGACGTCGGTCACCTTGCTGGAGAAGAAGAACGGCGAGTGGCAGAAGGTCGCGCTCGCCGGCCAGTTCCCGTGCGCCGACCCGGACGAGGCCGATGTGGACATCGCGGTGACCGCCGACGTCCACCTCACCCTGCGCGGGCGCACGCTGCCGGCGGCAGACCGGCGCGTGCTCGAAGCCGTGGCCGGACAGGCGCTGCTCGCCCTGCGCCAGCAGCGGATGGCGGCCGCCGCGGCCGCCGCCGAGCGCAAGGCCGAGGCGACGGAGCTGCGGACCACGCTGCTCTCGGCCGTCGGCCACGACCTGCGGACGCCGCTCACGTCCATCAAGGCCGCGATCGGCAGCCTGCGCGCGCCCGACTTGTCGTTGTCCGAGGAGGACACCGCGGAGCTGCTGGAGGCCATCGAGCTCTCGGCCGACCGGCTCGCGGGGCTCATCGACAACCTGCTCGACTCCTCGCGCCTGGCCACCGGCGCGGTGACGCCGCACCTGCGGCCCGTGGGCTACGACGAGGTGGTTGCCCACGCGCTGTCCAACGTGGACAACTCGCACGACGTCAAGGTGGCTGTGGACGCGCGCCTGCCGTCGGTGCAGGCCGACCCGGGCCTGCTGGAACGCGTGATCGCCAACGTGCTCGACAACGCGCTGCGCCACGGCGGCGGCCAGGTGTCGGCGCGGGCGAGCGCGCACTCCGAGCACGTGGAACTGCGTATCGTGGACCACGGGCGGGGCCTGAAGAAGGGCACCGCCGACTCGGCGTTCGCGCCGTTCCAGCGGCTCGGTGGCGACCGCGACTCCACGCCCGGCGTCGGGCTGGGGCTGTCGGTCGCGAAGGGCTTCATCGAAGCGATGGGGGGCACCATCCGGGCCGAGGACACGCCGGGTGGCGGCCTCACCGTCGTGATCTCGCTGCCTGCCTACACCGGGCAGCACCCGGACAAGGACCTCCTCAAGATCGACGAGGCCATCGACGGGGCCATCGAGGAGGGAGTGGGAACGTGAGTCCCGACAAGGCGGCCACCGTGCTGGTGGTCGACGACGAGCCGCAGATCGTGCGCGCGCTGCGGATCAACCTGAACGCCCGCGGGTACAAGGTGATCACGGCGCACGACGGCACCGCCGCGCTGAAGGCCGTCGCCGAAACCAAGCCCGACGTGGTCGTGCTCGACCTCGGCCTCCCCGACCTCGACGGCACGGAGGTCATCGCCGGCCTGCGCGGCTGGACGACGGTGCCCATCATCGTGCTGTCCGCGCGCGGCGATTCGGCCGACAAGGTCCAGGCTCTCGACGCGGGCGCCGACGACTACGTGACCAAGCCCTTCGGCATGGACGAGCTGCTGGCCCGGCTGCGGGCCGCGGTGCGGCGCTCGGCCGTCGCCGGCTCCGACGGCGCGGAAGCGGTGGTGGACACCGGTTCCTTCACGATCGACCTGGCCGCGAAGAAGGTCCGCCGCGACGGCAAAGAGGTGCACCTGACCAAGACCGAGTGGGGTGTGCTGGAGCTGCTGGTGCGCAACCGCGGACGGCTGGTCGCGCAGAAGCAGCTGCTGCACGAGGTGTGGGGCCCGTCGTACGAGACGGAGTCGCACTACCTGCGCGTGTACCTCGCGCAGCTGCGGCGGAAGCTGGAACCCGAGCCGTCACGTCCGCGGCACCTGCTGACCGAACCCGGTATGGGGTACCGCTTCGAGGTCTAGACGCGACGAGGGCCGCCCCGCGGGGCGGCCCTCGTTTCTGTTGTCAGGTCGTGGGACCGGTGGGGTCGGTCGTGCGAACGTCCGAAGAGGACGGACCCGGCGTCGTGCTCGGCGGCTCACCGCTGCTGCTCGAACCGCCACCACCGCTGGTGGGGTCCGGCGGAGGGGGCGAATCCGGTGGTGCCGAAGACGAGGAGTCCGGCGGCGGAACCTCTGTCGAGGAGTCCGGCGGCGGTGCCTTCGTTGTCGACGTGTCGCTTCGCGGCGTTGTGGGGTTCACCGGACCGCCACCGCCAGGCGGCGGGTTGCCCGGCTGACCCGGCTGACCGACGGGGTTGTTCGGCGGCGGCACGACCACGGACGTCGTCGGCACCCCGTCCGCGCCCGTGGAGACCACGGTCGTGGGGGTGGCGGGCACCGAGGTCGGGTCACCGGGCGTCGGCTGGCCGGAGAGGGTCATCGGGGCGCCCGGCACGGCGTTGCCCGGCACGACCTGCGAGCTGCCCGGCAGGGTGCCCTGGCCGCTGCCGGGGACGGAGGTGGAGTCGGCGGCCGTGCTCGGGCCCGCCAGTTCGGCGATCGCGGCGAACGCCGTGGCCACGACCAGGCCGCTCACGCCGAGGATGGCGTAGCCGGCCCGGTTCATGATGCCGCTCGCGGCCTTGGGTGGAGCGACGGAGACGCGTGCGCTCGGATCCGGCCCGTCGGGACGGGACATGCAGGCTCCTCACATGCAATTCGACTCGATCGAGTGGTGAACGATCGGCGCTGGTCGTGGACGCGGTTTCGCGGGTACCGGGAGACGCAGCGGGCTGTCGGTTCCCGGAAGTCGTGTCGCGGTTCGGTCCGGCTCCCCGGGTGTTGCGCGGGGATCGAGGCGCCGGACGCGGACCTCGGCGGGGAGGTTATCACCGCCAGTGACCCATTCGCGCAGGTACGGGACCTGCGCCGTCACTGTCCGCAGCGAGTGGCGTGGGGCAGGATGGTCGCGTGAGTGAGGAAGAAACACACATCCGGTTGGCGGCGTGGGTGCACGGGCGCGTGCAGGGGGTCGGTTTCCGCTGGTGGACCCGGAGCCGCGCGCTGGAGCTCGGACTGGTCGGCTTCGCGCGCAACTTGCCCGACGGGCGTGTCGAGGTGGTAGCGGAGGGTGGCCGAGACCACTGTGAGCGGTTGTTGGCCGCTCTGCGGTCGGGAGAATCACCCGGAAGCGTGGATCACGTCGTCGAGCGCTGGAGCTCGGCGAAGGGCGGCTTGACGGGCTTCCTGGAGCGCTGAGCGGCGCGGGGTCGATGCCGGGCCGGTGTTGGTCCACCGGAGTGGCTCCTGTGACGACTGGGACACGAGGGGTTGCCGGTGCCGACGGGTCTGTGCTAGGCGCGCCGGGTGGTGGCGGCCTCCCACGGTCACGGCCGGTGCCCAGGTAGCCTGGGCCGATTGAAGAGCCAGTACCCGCGGCCGGAGGGGTCAGCACCAAGTGCACCTGAAAAGCTTGACGCTGAAGGGTTTCAAGTCCTTCGCCTCGGCCACCACGCTGCGGTTCGAACCCGGGATCACGTGCGTGGTCGGCCCGAACGGCTCGGGCAAGTCCAACGTGCTCGACGCCCTGCGCTGGGTCATGGGCACGCAGGGCGCTAAGGACCTGCGCGGCGGCAAGATGGAGGACGTCATCTTCGCCGGCACCGCGGGGCGCGCCGCGCTGGGCCGCGCCGAGGTCACGCTCACCATCGACAACTCCGACGGCGCGCTGCCCATCGAGTACACCGAGGTCTCCATCACGCGCCGGATGTTCCGCGACGGGGCCAGCGAGTACGAGATCAACGGCGACCGCTGCCGCTTGATGGACGTGCAGGAACTGCTGTCGGACTCCGGCATCGGCCGCGAGATGCACGTCATCGTCGGGCAGGGGCAGCTCTCGGCGATCCTCGAGTCGAAACCCGAGGAGCGCCGCGCCTTCATCGAGGAGGCGGCGGGCGTCCTCAAGCACCGCAAGCGCAAGGAACAGACCTTGCGCAAGCTCAACAACATGCAGGGCAACCTCGACCGGCTCGGCGACCTCACCACCGAGCTGCGCCGCCAGCTCAAGCCGCTGGGTAAGCAGGCCGAGATCGCGCGCAAGGCGCAGTCGGTGCAGTCCGAGCTGCGCGACGCACGCCTGCGCCTGCTGGCCGACGACCTGGTCACCCAGCGCGAGGCCATCGCCAAGGAGGAGGCCGACGAGCGTACCGCCCGCCAGCGCCGCGCCGAGGTGGAGCAGGCGCTGGAGGTCGTGGCGGCGGAGGAGACCGAGCTCGAGGCGTCGCTGGCCGAGGACGCGCCGAAGCTGCAGACCGCGCAGGAGACCTGGTACAAGCTCTCGGCGCTGGCCGAGCGCTTGCGCGGCACCGTGCGGCTGGCAGTGGAGCGCCAGCGGCACCTGTCCGCCGACGTGTCGGCCCCGACGGGCGGTCGTGACCCGGAGGAGCTGCTGGCCGAGGCCGACCAGGTCGCCGACCGCGAGGAGGAGCTCAACGAAGCCGTCATGGCGGCCCGCGAACTGCTGGCCGAGACCGTGCTTCGGCGCGAGGAACTCGAGCAGCGGGTGCAGGCCGCCGAACGCGCGCACTGGGCCGCGGTGCGGGCCATCGCCGACCGCCGCGAAGGCATGGCGAAGCTGACCGGCCAGGTCGAGGCGCTGCGCAGCAAGACCGGCGCCACCGCCGAGGAGATCGACCGCATCTCCGTGTCGCTGCAGGAATCGGCCGAGCGCGCGGAGATCGCGCTGGAGGAGCTCGAAGAGGCCAAGGCCGAGGGCGGCGTCGAGGAGTCCGACGACGCGGAGCTGTTGCAGCGCCACGACCGCGCGGTCGAGGCCAACACCGCGGCCAAGGCGCGCGTCGAGGAGCTCGTCAAGGCCGAGCGCGCCGCCGAGCGGGAGATCGCGTCGGAGCGGGCGCGGGTCGAGGCGCTGTCCATGGGCCTCAAGCGCAAGGACGGCGCCGGCGCGCTGCTCGGTGCGTCGCACGAGCTGCCGGGGCTGCTGGGCTCGGTCGCCGCGCTGCTCACCGTGGAGCCCGGGCACGAGGTGGCGCTGGCCGCCGCGCTCGGCCCGGTGGCCGACGCCGTGGCGGTGGCCGGCGGTGAGCAGGCGCTGAGTGCGCTGAAGTACTTGAAGGACACCGATTCCGGCCGCGCCGGGCTCGTGCTCGGTGGTTATGGTTCCACTGTGGACACCAGTTCGTGGCCGGCGCTGCCCTACGGCGCCCGCTGGGCGCGTGAGGTCGTGACCGCGCCGGAACAGCTGCGTCCGGCCGTGGAGCACGCGCTCGACAGGCTCGCGCTGGTGCCGGACCTCGGCGTGGCGCGCGAACTCGTGGCGAGCCACCCGGACGTGCGTGCGGTGACGGCCGAGGGTGACGTGTTCGGCGCCCGCTGGGTCGCCGGCGGGTCCGCGGCGCGCGAGAGCGTGATCGAGGTCCAAGCCGCGGTCGAAGAGGCGGCCGAACGGCTGCGGACGGCCGAGCGGGCCTTGGAGCGCTTCTCCGCCGAGCTGGAAGGCGCCCGCGCCGAACAGCAGGCGCGCCGCGAGGAGGTCGGCCAGGCCAAGGACGCGCTCGGCGAGGCGAAGGTCCGCAAAGCGCGTTCGTCGGAGCGGCTGAACCGGCTGCAGCAGGCCGCGCGCTCCGCGCAGGCCGAGGTCGACCGGCTCACCGCGCAGCGCGCGAAGGTCGAGCAGAGCCGTGAGCAGGCGCTCGCGCAGCTGGCCGAGATGGAGGAGCGGCTCGCGGCCGTCGCCGAGCAGCCGGTGGAGGACGACCCCGACACGGCCGAGCGCGACGAGGCCGTGGAGCTGCTGACCGGCGTCCGCCAGGAAGAGGTCGATGCGCGGCTCGCGCAGCGCACCGCCGAGGAGCGGGCGCGCAGCATCGCCGGGCGCGCCGATTCGCTGCGGCGGGCGGCGCGCGCGGAGCAGGAGGCCCGCGAACGCGCGGCCAAGGCCCGGGCGGCGCGGGAGCGTGGTGCCCAGATCGCCAACGCCGTCGTGAACGCCGGTGAGTTCGCGCTGGAGCGCATCGAGCACTCGGTGCAGCGCGCGGCCGCCGAGCGCGACGAGGCCCAGGCCCAGCGCCAGACCCGCGAAACCGCGCTCACCGCGGTGCGCGGCAAGGTGCGCGAGCTGTCCGGAGAGCTCGAGAAGCTCACCGACGCCGTGCACCGCGACGAAGTCCTGCGCGCCGAGCAGCGGCTGCGGCTGGAGACCCTCGAGGGCAAGATCGCCGAGGACTTCGGCATCGGCCTCGAGGACCTCGTCCGCGAATACGGCCCGGCCGTGCCGGTGCCGCCGAGCGCCGGCGAGATGGCCGAGTACGAAGCGGCGAAGGAGCGCGGCGAGGACGTCACGGCGCCGCCGCCGATGCCGTACGACCGCGACACGCAGGCTCGCCGCGCCCGGCGCGCCGAGAAGGACCTGTCGCTGCTGGGCAAGGTGAACCCGCTGGCGCTGGAGGAGTTCGCGGCGCTGGAGGAGCGCTACAAGTTCCTCTCGACCCAGCTCGAAGACCTCAAGGACACGCGCAAGGACCTCGAGGCCGTGATCAGGCAGGTCGACGAGAAGATCCTCGAGGTGTTCGCCTCGGCCTACGCCGACGTGGCCCGCGAGTTCGAGACCGTGTTCGGCGTGCTCTTCCCGGGCGGTGAGGGCCGGATGGTCCTCACCGAGCCCGACGACCTGCTCGCCACCGGCGTCGACGTCGAAGCCCGTCCGCCGGGCAAGAAGGTCAAGCGGCTCTCGCTGCTCTCCGGTGGCGAGAAGTCGCTGGTGGCGGTGGGCATGCTGGTCGCCATCTTCCGCGCTCGTCCCTCACCCTTCTACGTGATGGACGAGGTGGAGGCGGCGCTGGACGACACCAACATGCGCCGGCTGATCGGGCTGCTGGAGCAGCTGCGCGACTCCTCGCAGCTGATCATCATCACCCACCAGAAGCCGACCATGGAGATCGCCGACGCGCTCTACGGCGTGAGCATGCAGGGCGACGGCATCACCAAGGTGATCTCGCAGCGCCTGCGGGCCACCGAAGAGGAGCCGGTGCCGGCGAGCTGAGCCAAGACCTGCGAAGAGGGGCTTCCCGGATTCCCGGGGAGCCCCTCGTCCGGTGCTGTGACTCAGTTACCGCCGGCCCAGAACGCGTACTCGGCCGAGTACGGCGTGGCGGTCTGCTGGCCCGCGGTGCACGAGCCCTTGGGCGCGAGGCCGCCCTTGGTGGCCAGCCGCTGCACGTAGGTGACGTCGCCGAAGACACCCTTGCCGGTGGTCTGGTCGGCCTTGAGCAGCAGCTCCGGGATCGCGTCGGGGTGCTGCACGGCCTTGCCCGGCACCGCCGTGGCGGCGACGGTGCTTCCGTCCACAGTGGACGTCCACACGGGCCCCTTGCTGTGCAGGGCCACGGCCTTGTCGCCCTCGGACATGATGGCGGCGGGCTGGATGAGCGTCCACGCGCCGTTGGTGCAGCCGTAGATCTGCACGCCCTCGCCGTGGAAGGTGGCCACGCGCTTGGCGCCCGGCGGCACCTGGACCTGCGCCGCCGCGGCGATGACCTCGGGTGCGCCGTCCTGCGTGCCCTGCTGTGTTCCCGACTGGGCTCCAGCCGGGGCGCCGACCGCCGGCTTCGCCGCCGTGTCCGGTGTGGCCGAACCCGCGGCGGCCGAGGAGCACGCCGTGGCACCCCCCAGCAGGATCATCGAACCCGCCGCCAGCGCCAGAGAAATCCGCTTCATCGTCCCCACCTGGTCCCGGGCCCGCCACCTCGGGGCGGGCGCTCGTCTGGTGCACGAACGCCCGCCCCGAAGCGGTTCACCCGATCGGGGAAATTGTTCGGCCCCTCAGGCGGAGACCGCTTCCTTCGGTTCCTTCGGCAGCTCGACCTCGGCGGCGTGCGGGTCCGCCGTGCTGTGGCGCAGCGCCAGCAGACCACCGACGACCAGCGAGATCACCACGCCGACGAAGGTGTACCAGTACGTGGCGAGCGGCACGAGCGTCTTCGTCGCGGCGCCGAACTGGATGTGCACCGCCGTGGTCGCCTTGTCGAACTTGACGAACAGGATCAGGAACGCCATACCCACCACCGAGCACGCGAACGCAACGATCGCGTCGGACTGGCGGGCCTTCTTCACGACCAGCCCGAGGAAGAACGATCCGAGCAGCGCGCCGTAGGTGTAGCCGACGATCCCGAGACCCTGCTGGATCACGGGATCCTTCGAGTTGGTGAACAGCGAAGCGAAGATCGCGAACACGACCGCCCAGATCAGCGTCCACATGCGACCGTGGCGCAGCAGCTTCGAGTCCGCGACGGACCGGTGCGTGAAGCGCTGGTAGAGGTCCGCGATGGTCGACGTGGACAGTGCGTTGAGCGCCGAAGCCAGCGCGCCCATCGTGGACGCGAGGATGCCGGCGATGAGCAGGCCCGCGAGGCCGACGGGCAGGTCGTTGACGATGAAGTTGGAGAACACGTCGTCCGGCGACATCTTCCCGGCCGCGACGGCGGTGGCGGTCGCGCCCGTCTTGCCGCCGGTGAACACCCACAGCATCGCGCCGACCACCAGGAACAGCGCGAACTGCACGAACACCACGATCGACGAGCCGATGAGCGCGCGCTGGCCGTCGCGCAGGCTCTTCGTGGACAGCAGCCGCCCGACGATCAGCTGGTCCGCGCCGTGCGAGGCCATCGACAGGAACGCGCCGCCGACCACGGCGCCGATGAACGCGTACGGGCTGGTGATGATGTTCGACGCGAAGTCGGTGAGCTTGAAGCGGCCCTGGCTCGCGGCGATCGACGTCCAGCCGTCGGGCAGCTTCGTCGACAGGAAGATGACCGCGCCGATCGCGCCGAGGACGTAGAGCGACCACTGCACCACGTCGACCCAGATCACGGACTTGATGCCCCCGACGAACGCGTAGATCACCGTGAGCGCGGTGAGCAGCACGACGATGTGCCAGTAGGCGGTGTGGATGCCGTAGTGGTCGAGGATCACCTTGATCGGGATCGCGCCCGCGAACAGGCGCAGGCCCTCGGCGAGCAGGCGCGTGACCACGAACGTCACCGACGCCGTGCCCTGCAGCCCGCGCCCGAAGCGGCGGCCGAGGAACTCGTACGCGCTCACGTAGTTGCCGCGGAAGTAGCGGGGCAGCAGCACGAACGCCGCGATGATGCGCCCGATGATGTACCCGAACGCCACTTCGAGGAACAGGAACGCGCTGCCGAAGACCAGCCCCGGCGTCGAGATCACGGTGAGCGTGGAGGTCTCGGTCGCCACGACCGAGAGCGTGACGGCCCACCACGGCATGCTGCGTTCGCCGACGAAGTAGTCGTTCGCGGACTTCTGTCTGCGGCCGACCAGCACACCGATGACCGGCATCGCCACCAGGTACACGATGACGATCACCAGATCGACTGGGTTCATGGGATCTCCTACTTGTTCGCACCTACTTCCGTGACCCGCAAGCGGGTCACTGTGCCCCCCAGCGGGGCCGGAAGGTTCAGGGGGCCGGCGCCCGGCGTCAGGGCACCGAGCAGCCGTGGACCGCGCGCACCCGTCGCGGACGGCAGGGTAGCCGGGACGCCGCACCAGCTCAGCCAGCCGAGCAACGCCGTGAGGTAGGCCTCCTTGCCCGCGCTGGGCAGGCCGAGGTCGTCACTCGTGCGCAGCGCCACGCCGGGCAGGTCCTCGCGCAGTGCCGCCACGACGGCGGGGTTGCGCATGCCGCCGCCCGAACCCACGACGGTGGCAACGCCGTGGCGACGGCATTCCGCCGCGACTGTAGTGGCGGTCAGTTCGGTCAGGGTGGCCAGGAGGTCTTCGGGGGACAGCGGCGGCAGGCCGGCGAGCGCGTCGTCGAGGTACGCCCGGTGGAAATGCTCCTTGCCCGTGGACTTCGGTGGTGCGGCGGCGAAGTACGGGTCGGCGAGCAGGCGGTCGAGCAGATCCCGGCGGACGGTGCCCGCGAGGGCGAGCTGCCCGTCGACGTCGGCGTGCTGTTCGCCACCCGTCGCCCGGGCGGCGGCGAGGTCGAGCAGGGCGTTGGCGGGACCGGTGTCGTAGGCGAGGAGCTCACCTTCGCCGACGACGGTGATGTTCGCGATACCGCCCAGGTTCAGCGCGGCGACAGGCTTGCCGGTCTCCTCGGCGAGGCCGCGCAGCCACAGCGCGTCGAGCGTGCTGGCGAGCGGTGCGCCCTGGCCGCCCGCGGTGACGTCGCGGATGCGGAGGTCGGCGACGACGGGGGTGCCGGTGCGTTCGGCGATCCACGCGGGCTGGCCGAGCTGCAGTGTGCCGCGCACGACACCGTCATCGACCCAGTGGAAGACGGTCTGGCCGAGCGACGCGATGACGTCGACGGGCCCGTACGCGTCGATGCCCTGCGCCGCAGCTTCGGCAAAGGCTTGGCCGACGCGGGTGTCGATGACCGTCAGCTGCTCGGCGCTGCTCGCGTTCGGCGGCAGCGCATCGAGGACGGCGGCGCGCACGTCGCCGGCGAAGGGCACGTCGAGTTCGCCCAGCGGGGTGAGCACCACGGTGCCGTCATCGGCGTGCAATTCGGCGACGGCGACATCGATGCCGTCGACCGAAGTCCCGGACAGCAGGCCGAGAACGCGGAAGGCGTGGGTGGTCATCCGGAGTGGTTTAGCGGTGGTGAAGCGGTGACGCAAGCCACGCGGTGAAGTCTTGGCCGAATCGGAACTCGGCTCGTGAGACGTTGCCCTGAAGGCCGCAGCGTGGTGGGGCGTCCGGGGGAGCCGCGGAGCGGATGACAGGATGGAGGCGTGTCGAGCACCTGGTTCTGGATCGTTGTCGTCGCCGTCGTCGTCCTGGTCGCCGTGCTGGTGTCCGGGCTGCTCATCGCACGTCGGCGCCGGATCAGCCTGCAGGAGACCCGGAAGGTCGAGGAGAAGCCGAAGGGCGGCGGGTACACCGCGGCCGGCGGCATCACCTTCGCGCCCGGGGGCTCCGCCGAGGCGGCTCCCGAGGAGGCGCCTGCGGTCGGCGAAGTGGTGGAGCACCCCGTCGAGGACCGCCCGGAGGTCGACGGCCAGCCCGCGGTCGGTGACGACGCCGCGGTGCCGCGCGACTCCGACCAGCGGACGATGCGCGACGTCAAGCTGCCCGAGCCCGAGGTCGTGGAGTCCGAGGGCCCCGCGGCGGCGCCGGTCGAGGGCACGGTGGAGCCGATCGAACCGGTTGTGCCCGTCGAGGAGATCGAGCCCGCGAGCGGCCGGCTCGAGCGGCTGCGTGGCCGGCTGTCCAAGTCCCGGTCGATGTTCGGCCAGAGCCTGCTCGGCCTGCTCGGCGCCGGCGACCTCGACGAGGATTCCTGGCAGGACGTCGAAGACACGCTGCTCGTGGCCGACCTCGGCGCCGCCACCACGACCCAGATCGTCGACCGCCTGCGTGACGAGCTGTCGCGCCGCGCCGTCCGCACGTCCGCGGATGCGCGTGACGTGCTGCGCGAGGTGCTGACCGCCGCGTTGTCCACGGACGGGATGCGCGCCGTGCGCGCCCTGCCGCACTCGGTGGACGGCCAGAAGCAGCCCGCGGTGGTCCTCGTCGCGGGCGTCAACGGCACCGGCAAGACCACGACCACCGGCAAGCTCGCGCGGGTGCTCGTCTCCCAGGGCTCCACTGTCGTGCTGGGCGCGGCCGACACCTTCCGCGCCGCGGCCGCCGACCAGCTTCAGACCTGGGCCGAACGCGTCGGCGCCTCCGTCGTCCGCGGCAAGGAGGGCGCCGACCCCGCGGCCGTCGCGTTCGACGCGGTCAAGCGCGGCATCGACGAAGGCGCCGACGCGGTGCTCGTGGACACCGCCGGCCGCCTGCACACCAAGACGGGCCTCATGGACGAGCTCGGCAAGGTCAAGCGGGTCGTCGAAAAGCAGGCCAAGGTCGACGAGGTGCTGCTGGTCCTGGACGCCACCACGGGCCAGAACGGCCTCGCCCAGGCCCGCGTCTTCGCCGAAGTCATCGACGTCACCGGCATCGCCCTGACCAAACTCGACGGCACCGCCAAGGGCGGCATCGTCTTCCAGGTCCAGAAGGAACTCGGGGTGCCCGTCAAGCTCGTCGGCCTGGGCGAAGGCCCGGACGACCTGGCCCCCTTCGAACCGGGAGCCTTCGTCGACGCCCTGCTCGGCTGACTCGGAAGGGTGATCACCGGGCAATTCGCCGATGACGCCGGTTGATCTCTGCCACGGTTGTGGCTGAAACCGGAAACGGCTGGGGTGATACCGAGTTGCTGGATCGCGTGCGGGACTTCGACGACTTCACCGTGTTCGACGACGAGCCGACCCGCTGAGCGTCGCCCTGGTCCTCGTGATCGTCATCGGCGGCACGGTGCTGATCGCGGCCGCGGTGATCTGGTTCCTGGTGTGGAACAGGCGCGGCGTCGAGCGCGCCGAAGCCCGGGGTGGTGGCGCGCCTGCAGCAGGGGGCGCAGCGGCGTGGCTGGCGGTACGAGGAGCGCAACGACTCCTGCTGCGGCTTCTACACTGCGGCTTCTACAACGAAGGCGACCTGCGCATCCGGCGGTCGATCGCGGACGAGCTGTTCTCGCCGACCGATCCGTTCGACCTGCCGCCCGAAGCGGTGCAGGCGCACGAGGTCGTGAGTGGTGTGCAGCGGGGCCACCCGTTCCTCGCGGCGGTGTTCGAGTGCGGCACTCCGGGCCCAGTGGCGAACAGCTGGCGGTGTGGGTGCGGACCCCGGGCTTGGGCCCGGCACTGCAGGTGAGCCCGGCCGTGCGGTTCGCGAGTCGCGTCAACGATGCGATCTGGCGGGGCGACCTGCGGGTCTCAGCTCCACGCCGACCGCGAGATCAGTTCGAGCAGATCGCACTGCAGATCCAGCGCGGCGACGAGTTTGCCGGGGCCCCGGTGATCGGTGACGCCGTCGAAGAAGTCCAGATTGGCGCCGATCACCGTGAACCCGCGGAACGGGCGCGGATCGGTTTTCAGGAAGTGGGTGACCGGCGGCACGAGCACCGCTCGCGCGGAGCGGTCGTCGCCAGTGCGCACGTCGTAGCGCTCGTCGAATTCAGGATCGCCCAGGTGCTGTCGGGGCGTTCCGCGCACGTCGAGGTGGACCGGCGCGTGGCGAAGGCCGATCTGGAAAAGGGGATCGGCGACGCGTTGCAGAAGTCGGTGGGGCAGCGGCCCGACACGGTGACCCGCCCTGGGCCCATCGACGCCAATGTCGGTCAGTCGATGCGCTGCGAGCTGACCGCCGGCAGCACGAAGGCGGGCCTCACGGCGACCATCAACACCGGCAACGGCAGCGACGTCCGCTACTCCGTGCAGGTCGACGACCACGTCAGCGGCAAATGAGGTGACACCCGGGCCCGCGCGAGCGCACACTCCTGCCATGGCTTGACGTTCGCGCGCTCCACCCCGGCTCTCGTCGAAACCCGACCGGACACGACGAGAGGACCCAGCCATGACCATCCCAGGCCCGCGCGTGACGCTGCGCCCCCTCACGAGGGCCGACGCACAGCGCGTGCACGAAATCCTGTCCACGCCCGAAGTCGCCCGCTGGTGGGGCGAGCCGGACCACGAAGCCGAGTCGCTGTTCGACGCGGAGCCCGGGTTTTCCGCCTACGCCGTCGAAATCGCCGGGGAGACCGTCGGGCTCATCCAGAGCTGCGAGGAACTCGACTCGCAGTACCGGCACGCCGGCATCGACATCGCGATCGACCCGGCGCACCACGGACGGGGCATCGGCCCGGAGGCGATCCGCATGCTCGCGCGGCACCTGTTCGCCCGGGGCCACCACCGGCTCACCATCGACCCGGCCGCCGCCAACGAACGTGCCGTGCACGTGTACACCAAGCTCGGTTTCCGGCCCGTCGGCGTGCTGCGCCAGTACGAGCGCGGCCCCGACGGCACGTTCCACGACGGCCTGCTGATGGACCTGCTGGAAGCCGAGCTCACGTGACGGGCAGCTGGTGCGAAAGCCGGTCGGCGATCTTCTGCACGACGGGCGCGATGGTCGCCACCGCGTCCGCGGTCAGCCGCCCCGACGGGCCGGACACCGACACCGCCGCGGGCACCGGCATGCCGGGCACCGCGACGGCGATGCAACGCACGCCCAGCTCCTGCTCGGCCTCGTCCAGCGCGTACCCCTGCTCCGAGATGCGCACGAGCTCACTCGCGAGCGCAGCCGGGTCGGTGAAGGTGTGCTCGGTGTAGGCGGGCATGCCGGTGCGCCCGAGCAGCCCGGCGACCTCGTCGGGCGGCAGCTGCGCGAGCATCGCCTTGCCGACGCCGGTGCCGTGGGGCAGCAACCGCCGGCCGACCTCGGTGAACATGCGCATCGAATGCTTCGAGGGCACCTGTGCCACGTACACGACTTCGTCGCGCTCCAGCACGGCGAGGTTGGCCGTCTCACCGACCTCCTCGACGAGCTCGACGAGCAGCGGGCGCGCCCACGCGCCGAACTGCATGCTCGCGTTCTCGCCGAGCCGGATCAGCCGCGCGCCGAGCGCGTAGCGGCGGTTGGTGTTCTGCCGCACGTACCCCAGGTCCACGAGCGTGCGGATCAGCCGGTGAATCGTCGGCATCGGGAGGCCGGACAAGGCCGCGAGCTCCGACAGGCTGGCCTCCCCGCCGGTGTCCGCGAGGTGCTCCAGCAGCTCGAACGCTCGCTGCAAGGACTGGACGCCGCCGTCCCGTCCGCTCTTCTCAGCCGCCACCGGTGGTCCTCCTCACGGGTCCTCTTGACGCAGGCGTTTGAGCTTCCGCCATGCAGAAACTATAGTCCGTCAGGTAAAAACCGTAGGGACGTTATCCAAAGAACGACTCGGGGTGTTTCGCATGTCTGAAGTCCAGGTGCTCGGCGGCTCGGTAGACCGCGGCGACGAGATCCTGACGCCGGAAGCCCTCGCCTTCCTGGCGGGCCTCCACGACGCCTTCGCGGCGCGCCGGGACGAGCTGCTCGTGGCCCGCGGCAAGCGCCGCGAAGAGGCCCGCACGACCGGCCGGCTCGACTTCCTGCCGGAGACCAAGGAGATCCGCGAGGGAGAGTGGCAGGTCGCCGTGGCGCCTCCCGCCCTGCGTGACCGCCGCGTGGAGATCACCGGCCCCACCGACCGCAAGATGACCATCAATGCCCTCAACTCCGGCGCCAAGGTTTGGCTCGCCGATTTCGAGGACGCCAACACGCCCCACTGGGCCAACGTCGTCGGCGGCCAGGTCAACCTGCGCGACGCCGTGCGCGGCGACATCACGCTGGAGAGCGGTGGCAAGAGCTACGCGCTGAGGGACGACGTCGAGCACGCCACCATCGTGGTCCGCCCGCGCGGCTGGCACCTCGACGAGCGCAACCTCACGTTCGGCGGGCGCAAGGGCGTCGGCGCGCTGGTCGATTTCGGCCTGTACTTCTTCCACAACGTCCGCGCGCTGCTGGCCGGCGACACGGGCCCGTACTTCTACCTGCCCAAGATGGAGAGCCACCTCGAGGCGCGGCTGTGGAACGACGTGTTCACCCACGCCGAGAAGGAGCTGGGCATCGAGCACGGCACCGTCCGCGCGACCGTGCTGATCGAGACGATCCCGGCCGCGTTCGAGATGGAGGAGATCCTCTACGAGCTGCGCGAGCACGCGTCGGGGCTCAACGCGGGCCGCTGGGACTACCTGTTCAGCGTGATCAAGTACTTCCGCGACGCCGGCGAGAAGTTCGTGCTGCCGGACCGCAACTCGGTGACGATGACGGCGCCGTTCATGCGCGCGTACACCGAGCTGCTCGTGCGTACGTGTCACAAGCGCGGGGCGTTCGCGATCGGCGGCATGGCGGCGTTCATCCCGAGCAAGGACCCGAAGGTCAACGAGGGCGCCTTCGAGAAGGTGCACGCCGACAAGGCGCGCGAGGCCGGCGACGGCTTCGACGGCTCCTGGGTGGCGCACCCCGGCATGGTCGAGCTGTGCAAGGAGGAGTTCGACAAGGTCCTCGGCGACAAGCCGAACCAGCTCGAGCGCACCCGGGACGAGGTCAGCGTGACCGCCGACCAGCTGCTCGACGTCGCGGCGACCCCCGGCAGCGCCACCGCGGCCGGTCTGCGCGCCGCGGTCGACGTCGGCGTGCGCTACCTCGCGTCGTGGCTGGGCGGCAACGGCGCGGCGGCGATCCACAACCTCATGGAGGACGCGGCCACGGCCGAGATCTCCCGGTCGCAGGTGTGGCAGTGGGTCAAGAACGGCACGGTGCTGGACAACGGTGAGACCGTGACCGCGGAACTCGTGCGCGGCGTGCTGGCCGACGTCCGCACCGAGCTGTCCGCCGAGGTCTCCGAGGAGCAGCTGGCGCTGGCCGCCGAGCTGTTCGAGCAGGTCGCGCTGGCCGACGACTTCCCGGACTTCCTCACGCTCCCGGCCTACGAGCACATCAAGTAATGGGAGACGGCCGGCTCACCGAGGACGTCTACACCGCCGCCGACGCGCGCCTCGCCGAGACCGACGCGCGCGTCGCGGCGACCTACCCCGGTGAGCCGCCGGGCCGCCGGCCCGTGCACACCGTGTACGTGCCGGCGTCCCAGTACCGCACGCGCCTCGTCGCCGACTGGGGCAAGCAGGCCATGCGTGTGTTCGTCGAACGCGGCGACCTGCTCGGTCTTTCCCCGGATGTCGCCGAGCGCGTGCACGCGAAACTGCTGACCGAGCCCATCGAAGACCTGCGCATCGACTTCGAAGACGGCTACGGCGATCCGGGCGACGCGGAGGAGGACGCGGCGGCGCTCGACGCCGGGCGCGTGCTGGCGACCACAGGCGGGACCCCGTTCGTGGGGATCCGGTTCAAGAGCTTCGAAGCCGCCACGCGCCGTCGGGGAATCCGGACGCTGGACCTGTTCCTCTCGGGTCTGCTGGAGAACGGCCCGCTGCCGGAGGGTTTCGTGGTGACCCTGCCGAAGGTGACCGCCGTCGACCAGGTCTCGGTGGCGGCCGATGTGCTGGCCCAGCTCGAGGTCGCCTACGGACTCGCCGAGGGCGTGCTGCGCTTCGAGGTCCAGATCGAAACGGCGCAGTCCATCCTGGCCGCCGACGGCACCATCGCGGTCGCCCGCATCATCCAGGCCGCGCAGGGCCGTTGTTCGGGCTTGCACTACGGCACGTACGACTACAGCGCGGGCCTCGGCATCAGCGCCCCGTACCAGAGCATGGACCACCCCGCCGCCGACTTCGCCAAGCACCTCATGCAGGCCGCAGCCGCCGGCACGGGCGTCCGCCTCTCCGACGGCTCCACCAACCGCCTCCCCGTGGGCGACGACCTGCCCGGCGCCTGGGCCGAACACCTGCGCCTCGTGCGGCGCTCGCTGGAGAACGGCTTCTACCAAGGCTGGGACCTGCACCCGCACCAGCTGCCCACCCGCTTCGCCGCCACGTACGCCTTCTACCGCGAAGGCTTCCCCACGGCCGCCGCCCGCCTGCGCGACTATGGGTCCCAGACGTCCTCCGGCGTCCTCGACGAACCGGCCACCGCCGAGGCCCTCGCCCGCTACCTCCTCGGCGGCTACCACTGCGGCGCCCTGGAAACCTCCGAACTCCCCTTCGCCGCAGCGACGCTGGAGCGCTACGCCCGCCGCACGGCCTGACCCACCACCCACCGAAGGCGACGCACCACGCATACGAAGCCGCCGCCAACCACCCACGGAGAATGTGCCCGGCCCTGCCCGCCACCTCGATAGGCGACGGACTCCCACCCGCGCAGCGCAACAGATCTACGCACCGACGGTGCACCCAGTCCCTGCCCAGCACCTCGAGCGGCGACGCACCCCACCTACGCCACCGCCGGCCGACAACCCAACGCGTCCTGCGCCCAGCCCCTGCCCGGCACCTCGATCCGAAGCTTCCACACGGCCGCCGACCCCGTGTCAAGGCACGCTTTCCCGTCTTGACACGGGGTCAGCGGCCGTAGTCACACTCGCGCTTCGGGGTGCATACGCACCGCAACACGCCCCGCGAGGGCCCGCATCACCCCACAACGCCTCGCAACACGCCCCGGGACCCGCATCCCCACCACACCCCCACCCCAGCCCGACCACCCCCGACCACGCCCCACACCCTCCCAATCCGACCCAGGTAAACTCGCCGCCGTCTTTTCTGGTGTGGGGTGGGAAGGAAACGCGACACCATGGCTCAAGAAACGGCACCGGTCGAAACGCTGGAGTTCCAGTCCGAGGCGCGCCAGCTGCTGCAGCTGATGATCCACTCGATCTACTCGAACAAGGACATCTTCCTGCGCGAGCTGGTCTCCAACGCCTCCGACGCGCTCGACAAACTGCGCCTGGAGACCTACCGGGACAAGGATCTGGAGGCCGATACCTCCGACCTCCACGTCGAGATCGCGATCGACAAGGACGCGCGCACGATCACGGTCACCGACAACGGCATCGGGATGAGCCGGGACGACGTGGTGAACCTCATCGGCACCATCGCGAAGTCCGGGACCGCCGAGTTCCTGCGCAAGATGAAGGAATCCCAGGAGGGCCAGGACCTCATCGGGCAGTTCGGCGTGGGCTTCTACTCGAGCTTCATGGTCGCCGACAAGGTCACGTTGATCACCCGCAAGGCCGGTACCGAAGAGGGCGTGCGCTGGGAGTCCGAGGGCGAGGGCACCTACACGATCGAGCCGGTCGCCGACGCGCCGCAGGGCACGGCCGTCACGCTGCACCTCAAGCCGGCCGACGACGAGGACAACCTCTTCGACTACGCGTCGGAGTGGAAGGTCCGCGAGATCGTCAAGAAGTACTCCGACTTCATCACCTGGCCCGTCCGCATGGCCGGCGCCGACGGCGAGCAGGAGACCGTCAACTCGCAGAAAGCGCTGTGGGCCCGCCCCACCTCTGAGGTCTCCGACGAGGAGTACCAGGAGTTCTACAAGCACCTCAGCCACGACTGGAACGACGCGCTCGAAACCGTCCGCATGCAGGCGGAGGGCACGTTCGAGTACCAGGCGCTCCTGTTCATCCCGTCGCACGCGCCGATGGACCTGTTCATGCGCGATGCGAAGCGTGGCGTGCAGCTGTACGTCAAGCGCGTCTTCATCATGGACGACTGCGAAGCGCTGATGCCGAACTACCTGCGGTTCATCAAGGGCGTCGTCGACGCGCAGGACCTCTCGCTCAACGTGTCGCGGGAGATCCTGCAGCAGGACCGCCAGATCCGGGCCATCCGGCGCCGCCTGGAGAAGAAGGTCCTGGCCACGATCAAAGCGATGGACGCCGACAAGTACGCCACGTTCTGGCGCGAGTTCGGCCGCGCCGTCAAGGAGGGCCTGCTCGACGACCCGGAGAACCGCGAGCAGATCCTCGAGATCTCGTCGTTCGCGTCCACGAACCACGCCGAGAAGCCGACGTCCCTGCGCGACTACGTCGGCCGCATGAAGGACGGCCAGGAGCACATCTACTACCTCACCGGCGAATCGCGCACGACGATCGAGCACTCGCCGCACCTGGAAGCGTTCCGCGCCAAGGGTTACGAGGTTCTGATCCTCACCGATCCGGTCGACGAGATGTGGGTCGACGCGGTGAGCGGGTTCGACGGCAAGACCTTCCAGTCCGTGGCCAAGGGCGAGGTCGACCTCGGCGACGAGACCACCGACGAGCAGAAGTCCGAGTACGCCGACCTGCTCACGTGGATGTCCGCGACGCTGGAGGACACCGTCAAGGAGGTCCGCCTCTCCTCGCGCCTGACGACCTCGCCCTCGTGCATCGTCGGCGACTCGGGTGACATGACGCCGACGCTCGAGAAGATGTACCGGGCCATGGGCCAGGAGCTGCCGCAGATCAAGCGCGTGCTGGAGCTCAACCCGCAGCACCCGCTCGTCGAGGGCCTGCGCAAGGCGTTCGCCGAGAATCCGGCGGACACCTCGCTCGCCGAAACCGCGGAGCTGCTGCACGGCATGGCCCTGCTGGCCGAGGGCGGCGAGCTGACCGATCCGGGCCGGTTCCTCAAGCTGGTCGCCGACCGGGCCGCGAAGGCGCTCTGAGCTGTGTGACGCGCCGGGCGGCCCGCCCGGCGCGTCACGGATCGGAGACCAGCGCCAGGTACACGTCCACCTGCGCCTCGAAGTCCGCCAGGTCCACTCCCAGCAGCTCGGCGGCCCGCCCGATGCGGTAGCGCAGCGTGTTCACGTGGATGTGCAACGCTTTCGCCGCGCGCGTGGGCGAGCCGGAGCACTCCAGGAACACGCGGACGGTGTGCACGAGATCCGAGTGCTGCTCGGCGTCGTAGTCGAGCAGCGGACCGAGCAGCCGGCCGCGCAACGCGGCCCGCAGGTCGGTGGACGTCCCGGCGAGCAGCAATTGGTGCACGCCGACCTCGGCGGCCGGCACGACCACCACACCGCCGTCCCGGTCCGCGGCGAGCGACAACGCGTGCCGGGCCACTTCGAACGCTCCCCGCGATTCCGCCGCGGGCACGGCATCGCTGACCCCGGCGAGGATCCGCGTCGCCCGCAGCAACGGCTCCACTGTGGACAACGCTGCCACGGCCTGGTCCGCCCACCCATCCGGCCACGAACCGTCGTCGGCGACCAGGGCCAGCGCCACCGACGGGTCCCGGTTCGCCGTCGGCGTGACCGGTTTGCCCGTGGTGGCGAGGAATTCGGTCAGCACGTCCTCGGCCTCGTCGGTGTCGGGAGTGCGCAGAGCGACCGCGCGGACGGCTCCGCCGAGCGGCGCCGGCACCGGCCGGGCCCGGGCGCGCGCCAGGCCCACCAGCCCGGCCAGCTCTTCGGCCAGCTCCGTCTGCGCGGCGCTGAGCGGACCGTCCACGGCGAGCAGCCACGGCACCGAGTGGCGGCCCTCGACCGGCAGCACCGTCAGCCCCCCCGCCGCGGTCGGCCGGGACCGCGCGGCGGCGAACTGCCGCACGGGCTCCGCGGCCGCCACCGGCAGCGGAGCTGTCCCGGCCACGACGCGCGGCACTCCCGAGACCACCCAGCACGCGGCGCCGAGTTCGTCGACCGCGCGCGCCAGGAGGTCGGCCAGCGGGGCGTCCTCCGCAGCGGCCGTCAGCAAGCGTTTGCGCGCCCCGTCCGCCGCCGCGGCCAGAGCGAGGACCACCCGCTCCGTGACCACGGCGAACGACAGGTCGGGCGGCACCTCCAGCAACGCGACCCCGTGCCGGGCGCAGGCGTCGACCAGGTCCTCGGGGATCCCGCCGGCGTCGGCGCCCGAAGCGGCGAGCGCGGCCGCCCCGCCCGTGGCCAGTGCCGCCACGAACGGCTCCGCGTCGCCCGGCGCGCGCCACCACAGCAGCCCGGACAGCACGAGCTCGCCCGCCGTCAGGTAGCGGCCCGGATCGGGCAGCTCGGTCACGTAGATCCGCGTGACCGGACGCTCGAGCAGCTCCTCGCGCGTGCTCGGGTGCGGGCGTAGGCCGGGCAGGCCCAGCAGAGTTTTCACGGTCGTCATCAGGCTTGTAGGAAAGCACAAACGGGTGGTCTTCCGCTGGCGTGGCTTTCATGGCGAGGGACCGTTGCCCGCGGGGGCGCAGTCGGCGTGTACTGGGGCATCCGCCCGAGAAGAGGAGCCCGAGCGTGGATTTCCTGCGACCCGCGAGCCTCGCCGAGGCACTGGCCGTGAAGGCCGAACGCCCCGGCGCGGTCCCGATCGCCGGTGGCACCGATGTGATGGTGGAGCTCAACTTCGACCACCGGCGCCCGGCCGCGCTGCTCGACCTCACCGGGGTCCCCGAGCTGGCGCGCTGGTCCACTTCGGACGGCACCGTCCGGCTGGGCGCCACCGTGTCTTATTCCCGGGTGATCACCGAGCTGGGTGAAACCCTGCCGGGGCTGGCGATGGCGTCGCGCACCGTCGGCTCGCCGCAAATCCGCAACCGCGGAACGGTCGGCGGCAACCTCGGCGCCGCGTCACCCGCCGGCGACACGCACCCGGTGCTGCTGTCGCTCGGCGCGTGCGTGGAAATCGCGTCCGTCCGGGGGATCCGGCTGGTGCCGGCGGAGGAGTTCTACCTCGGCGTGAAGCGCCACGCGCTGGAGCCCGACGAGCTGATCACCGCCGTCCACCTGCCGGCGAACGCCGGGCCGCAGCAGTTCGCGAAGGTCGGCACGCGCAACGCGATGGTGATCGCAGTCTGCTCCGTCGCCCTGACGCTGCACTCGCACCGGAGGGCGGCGGGCGCCGCCATCGGCTCGGCCGCGCCGACGCCACGCCGGGCCCGTGAAGCCGAGGAGTTCCTCACCGCCGAGCTGCCGTGGGCCGAACCCGCGCCGCTGGCCGACTCGCTGAAGCAGCGCTTCGGTGAGCTCGTCGCGGCGGCCGCGGCACCGATCGACGACGTCCGCGGCAGCGCGGACTACCGCAGACACGCCCTGGCCGTGCTCGCCCGGCGCACGCTGACCTGGGCCTGGGACGAACACCGGGGGAGTGAGCGCACGTGCGCGTGAACGTGACCGTCAACGGCGAACCGCGCCAGGCCGACGACGTCTGGGAGGGTGAGAGCCTGCTCTACGTGCTGCGGGAACGACTCGGGCTGCCGGGCTCGAAGAACGCCTGCGAACAGGGGGAATGCGGCTCCTGCACCGTTTACCTCGAGGACGTGCCGGTGTGTTCGTGCCTCGTCGCGGCCGGACAGGTCGAGGGCCGCGAGGTGCGCACCGTCGAAGGCCTCGCCGAGGGGAGCACCCTCGACCCGGTGCAGCAGTCCTTCGTGGACAACGGCGCCGTGCAGTGCGGCTTCTGCACGCCGGGGCTCGTCGTCGCGGCGCACGACCTGCTCAACCGAGTGGCGCAGCCCAGCGACGAAGAGATCCGCGAGGCGCTCGCCGGGAACCTGTGCCGCTGCACGGGGTACGAGAAGATCCTCGACGCCGTCCGCGCGGCCGCCGTGGCGAAGGGCGGTGTCGCGTGAGGACGGTCGTCGAGCGCGGCGCCATCGCCACCGTGACCGGGCCCGAGTATGCCTCCGGCTACGTGCTCGTGGACAACGGCCGCATCACCGACGTCGGTGAGGGCGAGTTCACCGGCGACGCCGAGGAGCACGTCGACGCGTCGGGCTGCCTCGTCACACCTGGGCTCGTCAACACCCACCACCACCTCTACCAGTGGGCCACGCGCGGGATGTCCGCCGACCACACACTGTTCCAGTGGCTCGTCGCCCTCTACCCCGTGTGGGGCCGGCTCGACGCGGAGCTCACGCACGCCGCCGGCACCGCCGGGCTGGCGCGGCTCGCGCTCACCGGCTGCACGACCGCGGCCGACCACCACTACGTCTTCCCCCGCGACGGCGGCGACCAGGTGGAGGCCCTCGTCGCCGCGCGCCGGCGGATCGGGGTGCGGCTGCACCTCGTGCGCGGCTCGATGGACCGCGGCGAGTCCGACGGCGGGCTGCCGCCGGATCACCTCGTCGAGACCACCGAAGAGGCCCTCCTGGGCACCGAGGCCGCCATCGACCGGTTCCACGACTCGGCGCCCGACGCGCACCTGCAGATCGCCGTGGGCCCGTGCTCGCCGTTCTCCGTCTCGGAACGGCTGATGACCGGTGCGGCCGAGCTGGCCCGGCGCAAGGGCGTCCGCCTGCACACGCACCTGGCCGAGACACTCGACGAGGAACGCCAGTGCCTCGCCGAGGTCGGCTGCACGCCGGCCGAGTACGCGGACAAGCTCGGCTGGCTCGCCGACGACGTCTGGCTCGCGCACACGATCCACCTCGCGCCCGAGGCGATCCGCCGCTTCGGCGCCACCCGCACGGGCTCGGCGCACTGCCCGACGTCCAACGGCCGCCTCGGCACGGGCATCGCACCGGTGCGCGACCTGCTCGACGCCGGCGCGCCCGTGGGCCTGGGCGTCGACGGGGCCGCGTCGAGCGAGTCCGGCGGGCTGGGTGAGGAGCTGCACCAGGCGTTGCTGCAGGCGCGCCAGCGCGGCGGGCCGACCTCGCTGACCACCCGGGAAGCCCTGTGGCTCGCCACGATGGGCGGTGCGTTGTGCCTCGGCCGCGCCGGCGAACTCGGCTCGCTGGAGGCCGGCAAGCTCGGTGACCTCGCCGTGTGGGACCTCACGGGCCTCGCGCACGCGGGTATCGCCGACCCGATCGCCGCGCTGGTGCTGAGCGCACCGCCGCCGTTGGCCCGGCTGCTCGTCGGCGGCCGCACGGTCGTCGAGAACGGCGTGCTGCGCGAAGAGGACGAGTCCGTCATCGCCCGTGACCTGGCCGCCGCGAGCGCCCGGCTGCGGGAGGACCGATGACCACCACCACGTCGCAAGTCACCGGCACCGCGAACGGCGTCGGTAGCGACGCCCCGCGCCCGGACGGCACGGTGAAGGTCCGCGGCGAGTTCGCGTACGCGTCGGACCTGTGGCACGAGGACATGCTGTGGGGCGCGACGCTGCGCAGCCCACACCCGTACGCGCGGATCACGGGCATCGACATCGCCGAAGCCCTTGCGGTGCAAGGGGTCTATGCGGTGCTGACCCACGAGGACGTACCCGGCGTCAACCGCTACGGGCTGGAGCACGCCGACCAGCCGGTGCTCGCCGGCGACCTCGTGCGCTACCAGGGCGAGCCGGTCGCGTTAGTCGCCGCGGACCACCCGGAGACGGCGCGGCGCGCGATGAAGCGCATCAAGGTCACCTACGAGGAGCTGGAGCCGGTCACCAGCTCCGAGGCAGCGGTGCGAGGCGAGGGCCCGGCGCTGCACCCGGAGGGCAACGTGGTGCGGCACGTGCGGATCCGGCGTGGCGCCGCGGAGGTGCCGGCCGACGTCGTGGTGACCGGGGTCTACGAGGTCGGCATGCAGGACCAGGCCTTCCTCGGCCCCGAATCGGGGCTCGCGGTGCCCGACACCGAGGGCGGCGTGGACCTGTACGTCGCGACGCAGTGGCTGCACGTGGACCAGCAGCAGATCGTCGCGGCGCTGGGCCTGCCGGTCGAGAAGGTGCGGCTGACGCTCGGGGGCGTCGGCGGCGCGTTCGGCGGGCGGGAGGACCTCTCGATGCAGGTGCACGCGTGCCTGCTCGCGCTGCACACCGGCAAGCCGGTGAAGATGGTCTACAACCGCGAAGAGTCCTTCCACGGCCACGTGCACCGCCACCCGGCGAAGATGTACTACGAGCACGGCGCGACTTCCGATGGCCGCCTCGTGTACGTCCGAGCGCGGCTCTTCCTCGACGGTGGCGCGTACGCGTCGTCGACCGGCGCGGTGGTGGCCAACGCGGCGACGCTCGGCGTCGGTCCGTACACAGTGGACAACGTGGCGATCGATTGCTGGGGTGCCTACACGAACAACCCGCCGTGCGGCGCGATGCGCGGTTTCGGTGCGGTGCAGGCGGCGTTCGCGTACGAATCGCAGATGGACAAACTGGCCGCGGCGTGCGGGCTCGACCCGGTCGAGCTCCGGATCCGCAACGCGATGAGCGAGGGCGCGGTGATGCCGACCGGGCAGGTCGTGGACTCGCCGGCCCCCGTCGCGGAGCTGCTGGAGCGCTTGCGCGCCAAGCCGCTGCCCGCGTCCCGCGAGTTCGACCTGCGGCACCTGCCGGGCGGCGTGTCCAACACCACCCACGGTGAAGGCGTGGTGCGCGGCGTCGGCTACGCCGTGGGGATCAAGAACATCTGCTTCTCCGAAGGCTTCGACGACTACTCGACGGCCCGCGTGCGCCTGCAGCTCGTCGGCGGCGAGCCCGCGGCCACCGTGCACACCGCGGCGTGCGAGGTCGGACAGGGGCTCGTGACGATCATGCAGCAGATCGTGCGTACCGAACTGGGCGTGGAGCGGGTGACCGTGCTGCCCATGGACACCTCCATCGGCAACGGCGGTTCCACCTCGGCCTCACGCCAGAGCTACGTGACCGGTGGCGCGGTACAAGCCGCGTGCGCCGCCGTCCGCGCGCGACTCGTCTCGCACGCCGGCCTGCCGCCCTCGAGCCGCGTGGTGGGCGGCAAACTCGTGGCGGCCGACGGCGTCGTGGTGGCGGACTTGGTGTCGGTCCTGGCTTCGGCGACGTTCGACGAAACGGTCGAATGGCGCCACCGCCCCACACATCCCCTCGACGACTCGGGCCAGGGCAGCGCCCACGTGCAGTACGGCCTCGCCGCCCACCGCGCCGTGGTCGACGTCGACGTCGAGCTCGGCTTGGTGAAGGTCGTGGCGCTCGACTGCGTCCAGGACGTCGGCCGCGCCCTGAACCCGCAGGCCGTCCTCGGCCAGATCCAGGGCGGGTCCGCGCAGGGCCTCGGCCTCGCCGTGATGGAGGAGATCCAGGTGCTGGGCGGAAAGGTCCGCAACCCCTCGTTCACCGACTACCTCATCCCGACGGTCCTCGACATGCCGCCGATGTCCATCGACGTCCTCGAACGCCCCGACCCCCACGCCCCCTACGGCCTCCGCGGCGTCGGCGAACCCCCGGCCATCTCGTCCACCCCCGCCATCGTCGCCGCGATCCGCGCCGCCACGGGCCTGGCCCTCACCCGGGTGCCGGTCCGGCCGGAACACCTGACGGGGACGTGAGCAGGTCGCGCACACCTACGGGGAGATGTCGCGCCACCGCGAAGACTTGGAGAAACACGTGTTCCTCCGCGGGCTCCAAGACCGCAACGAAACGCTCTTCCACCGGCTGCTGAGCGAGCACATCGAGGAACTGCTCCCCATCGCCTGCACGCCCACGGTCGGCGAGGCGTGCCAGAAGTTCATGCCCTGGATGTCGTCGTTGAAGGTCAGCAGGCGGTCGCGGTAGCGCGTGAGGATCGGCTCGGCGTGCGCGGCGGCGAAGTCCTCCCACTGCAGGAGCACGTCGGGCAGCTCCGCGTGCACAGCCGCGACGAAGTCGTCGACGA
The DNA here is from genome assembly GCF_016889705.1 of Amycolatopsis sp. FDAARGOS 1241. Classification (NCBI taxonomy): domain Bacteria; kingdom Bacillati; phylum Actinomycetota; class Actinomycetes; order Pseudonocardiales; family Pseudonocardiaceae; genus Amycolatopsis; species Amycolatopsis sp. FDAARGOS 1241. The sequence goes on along the minus strand of NZ_CP069526.1, from coordinate 7,103,317 downwards.
ACGCGTAGTACTCGTCGTCGCCGATGCGCCGGTGCCGCCACCCCAAGTACAGCGGATCCTCCAGCCGCTCGACGTTGTCGGTGCCCACGTCCAGCACGATCGGCAGCGTGCGCGCCGGGTCGATCCCGCCGATCAGCGTGTACAGCGACAGCTTCCCGATCGGGACGCCCATGCCGCCGATGCCCTGGTCACCCAGTCCGAGGATCCGCTGGCCGTCGGTGACCACGATGATGTCCACGTCGCGCCTCGGCCGGTTCCGCAGGACCTCACGCAGGTGCTCGCGGTCGGGGACCGCCGCCGTCGCCTTCGGGGTGTTGCACGGGGCGGCGAAGGTGGCCGGGTGGCCGGGCTCGCAGACGAACGTGGTGATGCTCGGTGCCGGCTCGGCGGGCATCGGCGTGCTGGAGATGATCCGCCAGGAGATGGTCGAGCAGGGCCTGTCCGACTCCGAAGCCGCCGAACGCATCTGGGTCGTCGACATCCACGGCTTGCTCACCGGCGACCGCACCGACCTGTCCGAGAGCCAGCGCCGCTTCGCGCAGCCGGCGGCTCGTGCCCAGGGCTGGAGCGGCACCCAGCTGGGCGACGTCGTCCACCACGTCGACGTCGGTGTGCTCCTGGGCCTTTCGACGGCGGCCGGCGCGTTCACCGAGGACATCGTGCGGGAGCTCGCGGCGAAGACCGAGCGGCCGATCATCTTCCCGCTGTCCAATCCCACCAGCCGCGCGGAGGCGCACGAGCTGGACGAGTGGACCGACGGCCGGGCCCTCCTCGCCACCGGCTCGCCGTTCGCGCCCATCGAACGCGACGGGAGGCTGCGGCGCGTCGCGCAGTGCAACAACGTCTACATCTTCCCGGCGATCGGCCTGGCCGTCACCGCCGCGCGCGCCACGCGCGTGACCGACGCGATGATGCGCGTCGCCGCCAAGACGCTCGGCGATGCGTCACCCGCGCTGGCCGATCCGGCCGAACCGCTCCTGCCGGCTTGGGAGGACGTGCCGGAGGTCGCCACGCGGATCGCCACGGCTGGTGCTGAACAAGCCGTGAAAGAGGGGCTGGCTTCGGCGAACGACGACCTGTCCGAGACGGTCCCGAAAGCCCGCTGGACGCCGGAGTACCGCTAGCGCTTCTTCCCGTCCTGCCCGAGGTCGGTCAGGATCCGGCGGGCGACGTCGACCACCGCGGCGCCCGCCACGGCCATCGGCTCCGGCGAGCGCATCGACCGCGCCAGCACGAACGCACCCTCCAGGCTCGTGATGAGCGCGATCGTCAGCACCCGTGCCTGCTCCGGTGGCAGGTCGAACGCGCCGAACTTCTCCGTCCCCGCGTCGATCCAAGCGGTGAACACGTCCGAAGTCGCCTTGCGCAGCGGCTCGTTCGTCGTCGCCACCTCGAGGGCCACCGTGGCGATCGGGCAGCCCTCGACGTAGTCCGTGTCCAGCAGGGTGGTCACGCCGGCGGCGAAGAACGCCTCGATCCCGCTGACGACGTCGGGTGCGGGCGCGATGAAGAGGTCGAACAGCTGGCTGTACTCCATCCCCGAGCTGCGGATGACCTCTTCACCGAGCTGCTCCTTGCCGCCGGGGAAGAAGTGGTACAGGGAGCCGAAGGGCGCGCCGGCCTTCTCGACGATCTGCTTCACGCCCGTACCGGTGTAACCACCGCGGCGGAAGAGCTCCGCGCCCGCGGCCAGGATGCGGTCCTTCGTGCCAGTCACGGCACCGAGCCTAGCTCCGTCACGGTAGAGCGTTCTATCAATCGCTCGCCGAACACCAGGTTCAGCACCACGGCCGTGACGCAGCCCGCGCTGATGCCCGAGTTCAGCACCACCTGCAGCGCCGCCGGGAAATCCGAGTAGAAACCCGGCACCGCGATCGGGATCAGCCCGACGCCGAGCGGCGCGGCGACGATCGCGACGTTGCCCGGGTGGTCGAACGACGCTGTCGCCAGTGTCCGCACGCCGCTCACCGCGACGCTGCCGAACAGCACCAACCCGGCGCCGCCGAGCACGGGCTGCGGCACGAGTGCGACGATGCCGCCCGTCACCGGAAACGCGCCGAGCACCACCAGCACCACACCGCCGGCCGCGACGACGTACCGGCTGACCATCCGCGTGAGCGACACGAGCCCGATGTTCTGCGCGAACGCCGTGCACGCGAACCCGCCGAAGATCGTGCTGACCGCGGTCGCGAGCCCGTCGGCGCGCAGGCCGTCGGCCGGCGTCCGGCTCGTGGTCGGGCGCCCGGCGATCTCGCCCAGCGCCAGCAGGTCCGCCGTGCTCTCGGACATCACCACGAGCATCACGATGAGCATCGACACGATCGCCGCGACGTCGAACACCGTCGCCCCGAAGTGGAACGGCGTGACAATGCCGAACACCGGCGCCTGCTTCAGTGTCGACGTGTCGACTTCGCCCAGCGGCCACGCGAGCAGCGTGCCGGTGACGAGGCCCAGCAGCAGCGCGATCCGGCTCCAGAACCCGGAGAGGAACCGCGTGAACACGAGCACCGCGACGAGCGTGACGCCCGCCAGCAGCAGGCCCGACGGGCGCGCCGCCGGCCTCTGCGAAGACACCCACTGCACGGCCACCGGCAGCAGGGACACCCCGATCAGCGTGATCACCGTGCCCGTCACCACGGGCGGGAAGAAGCGCGTGAGCTTCGAGAAGAACGGCGCGAACAGCACCACGAACACCCCGCCGGCGAGCGTCGCGCCGTACATGACACCCAGCGCGTTGCCGACGTGCTGCTGGGCGATGGACAGGATCGGGGCCACGGCCGCGAAGGTGACGCCGTTGACCAGGGGCAGCCGGGCGCCGAAGCGCCACACGCCCAGGGTCTGCAGGAGCGTGGCGAGCCCCGCGGTGAACAGCGAAGCGCTGATCAGCAGGCTCAGCTGCCGGGGCGAGAGGCCGACGGCGGCGCCGGTCACGAGCGGTGGGGCGACCACCCCGGCGTACATCGCGGCCACGTGCTGGATGCCGCCGAGCACCAGCTGCGGCCAGGGCGGCCGCGCACCGACGGGGTGCCGAGGATCTTCGGTGGCACTCGTGCCTGACGTGCGCGGCTCCCGATAGGGGATGAGGGGCTCGCCAATCCGGCCAAAAGAAGGTGGACACCAACTGGACTTCACGACGGGTAGCAACGGTTTCCGCCGTGGCGGTGGCCGGATGGGCAACGGCAGAGTCACAGCACGGCGTCGGTCCAGGCCGGGCCGGGCTCTTCGGCGTCGTCGCGGACCACGGTGCCTTCGATGAGGCCGTAGGGGCGGTCCGCCGCGTAGAACACCTCGTTGTGGTTTTCGAGGCCGAACGGGCTGAGGTCCACGAGGAAGTGGTGTTTGTTCGGCAGGGAAAGCCGGACCTCGGCGACCTCCGGCCGTGCGAGCAGCACGGCCTCACCCATCGCGTACAGGGTCTGCTGCAGCGAAAGGCTGTGTTTCGTCGCGAACGTTTCGAGCATCGTCCGCTTGATCTCCCGGTGGCTCTTGGCCCAGTCGATGCCGGTGCCCTGGTAGCGCCAGCGCGCCGTGACGGCGGTGGCGAGGATCCGGTCGTCGGTCTCGGCGAGGGTCGTGTACTCCTCGCGCGGGAAGCCGTGGAACTCCGAGCCGCCGGACTTCAGCACCACGAGACCGTCCACACCGGACACCACGCGGACGAGATCTTCTCGCACCGTCACAGTCGTGGTGCGGGTTTCGTCGCCGGAGCGGCTGAACGCGTGGTCGTGCGGCGAGCCGGCCACGGCGATGCGGTCCCACGCGTGCTCGGCGAGCGTGACGCGCGCGGTGTGGATCTTCTCCTGCGTGGCCACGAAGTGGCGGCCCAGCCGCAGCGCGAAGTCCTCGATCTCACCGACGTCCTGCTGTTTGGCGAACGCGTACACGGTGTTCTTCTGCGTGTCGGTGGCCAGCACGGCGTGGTTGTCGCCGGTCAGGTGCGTGGCCTCGAGGTCGCCGCGCAGCGCGGTCGACACGGTGAGGTCGCGCAGGTGGTGCACCGGCCCGTCGCGGCGGACGGTGACCAGGCGGACCTCCGCCTTGCCGTACTGGTTCGGGCCCAGCGAGATTCCCACGGTCAGCTCCCCCGGTAGGTCGAGTAGGCGAACGGGCTCAGCAGCACCGGCACGTGGTGGTGCGAGGCGCCGTCGGTGATGCGGAACGCGATGGTGACGTCGGGGAAGAACGCTTCCGGTCCGAGGTAGGCGCCGGTGTCGAAGACCAGCCGGTAGACGCCGGGATCGAGCGTGTCGGGGCCGAGGTCCCGCACTCGGCCGTCGTCGTCGGTGACGCCCTCGGCCACCGGCGTGCCGTCCGCGCGTTCGAACCGCACGGCGATCCCGGCGGCCGGTTTGCCGGCGGCGGTGTCGAGGACGTGGGTGGTCACCAAGCTCATGCGCGCACCTCGCCGGCGCTCGGCGCCGCGTGCCGAGCCGCGGCCGCGGTGGTGATCGATGGTTCGCTCATGGGCTCACCGCTTTCCGCAGGCGCAGCCCGGCGATCTTCGCCAGCTCCGCGCCCGCCACGTCGAGTTCGGTGTCCGGGTCGTTGGCCAGCCGCGACCGCAGGTTCGCCAGCAGCTCCGCGCCCTTGCGGCCACCGGCGCACACGAGGAACACGTGGCCGAACCGCCGCTCGTACTCGGCGTTGGCCGTGGCGAACTCGGCCGCGTTGTCCACACCGGACTGTTCGGACTTCGACCAGCTCGCGTCGACGTCCGTGCCCTTCGGCTTTTCCCCGATCCGCGGGTGGGCGGCGATGGCGGCGAGCACCTCGTCGCGCCGCAGGGGAGTGGCCGCGTCCGACGCGGCGACGAGGGCGTCGACGTCGGCGTAGGGGCGGCCGGCGAGCAGCGCGTCGACCCAGCGCGGTACGGCCAGGCAGGCCGTCAGCGCGGGCCGGACCTCCGCGGCGTCGGCGGAGTTGAACTCGGCGAGTGCGAGTGGCACGGGATCTCCTCGCGGCGGGGGAGCTGGTGCCTGCCGACGGTACGGTGCCCTCGCCCGGCCGTCAACATTTTGTTGAAAGACCTGGTCAGTCGGTTTCCCGGTTGAGGTAGTTGTAGACCGTGAAGCGCGTGACCCCCAGTGCTTCGGCCACCGCGGACACCGATTTCCGCAGGCTGAACGCCCCGCGTTCGCGCAAGAGCCGCACCGCCCGCTGCTTGCCGGGGCGGTCGAGGTCGCCGAGTTTCGCGCCCAGCTCGCGTTCGACGTCGGCGATGAGCCGCGCCAGCGCGCTGTTCAGCTCGACGGGCGGGGTCGGCGCGGGTTCGTCGGTGCGCCGGAGCTGGAGCGTGACGCGCGTGGCGCCGCCTTCGAGCGCCGCTCGCGCGATGGCGGGGAGCGCGGCCACGAGGTCGTCGGCCGAACCGCGGGCGAGCGTGCCGAGCGGGCCGAAATCGGTGTCGAGCCCGGCTTTGCGAGCCGCGTCGCGCGCACGGACGGCGTGCTCCGGCGGGGCGCCTTCGCCCTGGAACGGTTCGCTCGTGAACTCGGCTTCTAGCTCCACCCGGTGACCGTAACGTGGAGGGTGAGCCGTTGACGAGGTGAGAGCCGCGTGGTTAATCTCGGTTTTCGAAACGAACTTTCCGTACTGTGAAACAACCTGCGGCCAGTGCTGCGCTGGCTCCGTGGGGAGAGGATTGTGCCCGCAGATGGATCTCGTGGTGCGCGCCGCCCGGGCGGTGACGGCGGCCGGCGTCGGCCCGGCGACGGTAGCTGTCGACGGCGGCCGGATCGTCGCCGTGGAACCGGGGCTCGTCGACCTGCCGGCCGGCCGCGTCGTCGAGCTCGCCGCCGACGAGGTGCTGCTGCCGGGACTCGTGGACACCCACGTGCACGTGAACGACCCCGGCCGCGCCGAGTGGGAGGGTTTCGAGACCGCCACGCGCGCGGCCGCGGCCGGTGGCGTCACGACCATTGTGGACATGCCGCTCAACAGCCTGCCGCCGACGGTCGACGTCGCCGCGCTCGAGGTGAAACGCAAGGCGGCGACGGGACGCACCCATGTGGACGTCGGCTTCTGGGGTGGCGCGATCCCGGGCAACCTCGCCGAACTGCGGCCGCTGCACGAAGCCGGGGTGTTCGGGTTCAAGTGCTTCCTGCTGCACTCGGGCGTCGACGAATTCCCGCCGCTCGACGCGGAAGGGCTCGAGACCGCGATGCGCGAGCTGGCGACGTTCGACGCGCAGCTGATCGTGCACGCCGAGGACTCCGAGGCCATCGCCGCCGCACCCGGCCCGCACGGCGAGAAGTACGCCGACTTCCTCGGCTCCCGACCGCGCGGCGCCGAGAACCTCGCCATCACGCACGTCATCGAATCCGCCCGGCGCACCGGGGTTCGCGCGCACGTGCTGCACCTGTCCTCTTCGGACGCACTGCCGCTCATCGCGAGCGCGCGCCGCGAAGGCGTGGCGCTGTCGGTGGAAACGTGCCCGCACTACCTGAGCTTCGTCGCGGAGGAGATCCCCGACGGCGCCACGCAGTTCAAGTGCTGCCCGCCCATCCGCGAGGCCGCGAACCGCGAACTGCTGTGGCAGGGCCTCGCCGACGGCGTGATCGACACGATCGTGAGCGACCACTCGCCGTGCACGCCGGAGCTCAAGCGCTTCGACACCGGCGACTTCGGCCTCGCGTGGGGCGGCATCGCGAGCCTCCAGCTGGGCCTGCCCGCCGTGTGGACGCAGGCGCGCCGGCGCGGCTTCACACTCGCCGACGTCGTGCGGTGGATGGCCGAACGGCCGGCCGCGCAGGTCGGGATGGCCCGGAAGGGCCGGCTCGCGGTGGGCTGCGACGCGGACTTCGCCGTGTTCGCCCCCGACGAGGCCTTCGTGGTCGACGTCGCAACGCTGAAGCACCGCAACCCGGTGAGCGCCTACGACCAGCGTCCGCTCGCCGGAGTCGTGCGCGGCACGTGGTTGCGCGGAGAACCGGTGACTGGTGCCCAACCGCGCGGAGAGCTGTTGACGAGGGGGACCTGCTAGAGATGGAGGAGCACGTGTCGCACGCCCGTCCCGAGTGGACAGCCCAGCCGGACCTCGCCTCCCGCGTGTTCGGCGGAACCGTGATGTGGGCGACCGACGAGCTGTTCGCCGAGAAGGAGAACCTCGTCAACCCGTGGCGGCCGGCGCACCGCGCGGAGACGTTCGGGCCGAAGGGGCAGGTCTACGACGGGTGGGAGACGCGCCGGCACCGTGAGCCAGGTGACGACCAGGCCGTGGTGCGCCTCGGCGCCGCCGGCGTGGTGTCGGGGGTCGTGGTGGACACGGCGTTCTTCAAGGGCAACTACCCACCGTTCGTCTCCGTGGAAGCCGTGTCGGCGCCCGGCTACCCGAGCGCGACCGAACTGTCCGAAATGGACTGGGAGGTGCTCGTGGACCACGAGCCGGCGGTCGGCGACGCCGAGAACTTCTTCGCGGTCTCGTCCCCGCACCGGTTCACCCACGTGCGGCTCACCCAGCACCCCGACGGCGGGGTGGCCCGCCTGCGCGTGCACGGCTCGCCCGTCCCGGATCCCGGGTTGCTCGACCCGCGTTCGCTCGACCTGGCCGCACTGGTCAACGGAAGCGTCGTCACGGGCTGCAGCAACATGTTCTACTCGTCGCCGAACAACCTGTTCTCGCCCGGTCTCGCCGCGCACCAGGCCGAGGGCTGGGAAACCGCGCGCCGCCGCGACGACGGCAACGATTGGGTGACCGTGCGCCTGGCCGGCGCCGGGATCGTCCGCTTCGCCGAGCTCGACACGAGCAACCTCAAGGGCAACTCGCCCGGCTGGGCGGCGCTGTCCGGCCGCCTCGACGACGGTGACTGGCAGCCGCTGCTGCCGCGCACCCGTTTGCAGCCGGACACCCGGCACCGCTTCGCGGTGGAGGAGGGCCCGCAGATCACCGAAGCCCGGCTCGACATCTACCCCGACGGCGGGATGGCCCGGCTGCGCCTCTACGGCGAGCTGACGAAACGCGGCCGCGAGGCCGTGACCACGCGGTTCGCGGAGACGACCGCGTAGGAGTGCCTAGTACTCTAGCCGCACTTCGTGATATTTGTGCTGTCTTCGCTGGTGGTGGCTGGTCTTCGCGCGGTGTTGGTGACGTCGTCGCCAGTGTGACCAGGTCAGGATCGGACGCCAGTGTGGTGCGGTGTGGATCAGATGTGCCAGCAGACGGCGGACTTCGCCGAGGGTGAGCGGGATGAGGCCGCGGCCAGGACTTTTGGGGACACCGCTGCCGTGACCGCGAGGTAGGTGTGCGCAAGCATGGCCAGGGTGATGTGGCGATACCAGGCGTCGTAACGCCGGACTTGGTAGTGGTCAAGGCCGACTTCGTTCTTGGCGGTCTGGAAGCATTCCTCGATGGCCCAGCGGGCCCCCGCGACCCGGATCAGCTCCTCGTCCGGCGTGGTCGCGGGGGCGCAGCACAGGTAGTAGGCGAGTTCGGGTTCCACTCCGGTGCGGGTGATCTGGCGACGGACGAGCAGGCGTCGAGTCCACCCGTCGGGGGTGTGCTCGCCGATCGTGGGGATCGTGGCGGTGGCCCAGTCGTAGAGTCGTGGTCCTTTGGCACCGTCACCCGCCGAGCGGCGTTTCCAGATCTCGGGTGGTGCCTGGGCGACGAGGTGATCCGCTCGTGCGGTGGCGAAGCCGCCGGCGGGCAAGGGCTGACTGCGGGGGACGGCGACCACGTAGCCGATGTTTCGCTGTTCCAGCCAGGATCGGAACTTGTTGTCCTGGCCGTACGCCTCGTCAGCGGTCACCCATCGTGCGGGGACACCGGCCGCGAACGCGCGGGCGAGCATCGCTTTGGCCAGCGTGGTCTTCGTCGCGAACTCGACCTCGTCCGGCACCGCCGCGTCGCGACAACGCTCGCGGTCGGCGATCCAGGATTTCGGCAGATATAGCTCGCGATCGACGAGAGTGCGTCCTTTCGTTGTGGTGTAGGCGAGGAACACGCCGAGTTGGCAGTTCTCGATCCGGCCCGCGGTCCCGGAGTACTGCCGCTGCACCCCGGCGGATTTGGTGCCCTTCTTGAGGAATCCGGTCTCGTCCACGACCAGGACACCGTCCGGGTCGCCGAGGTGTTCCACGGCATAGGCCCGCACGTCGTCGCGGACACCGTCGGCATCCCAGGCGGCGGCGTTGAGCAGCCGCTGCATGCCATCCGGGGTTGTGTCTCCCGCGATCTCGGCCAGGGTCCAGCCGTTCTTGTCCGCCAACGGCGCTAACAAGCCTCGCACGTAAGCGCGGGCACGTCGGCGAGGCTCGGGCCGGAAGAACCGGCCTGCCACCCGCCCGAACAACCCCTCCAGGCCCGCCGCCCACGCCGAGACGTCTTCATCCACCCACACAAGACCGAGAACCTATCAGAGCAAGATCACGAAGTGCGGCTGGAGTACTAGGAGTTGGCGCCCGGCCGGTTGAGGTAGATCGAGGCGCACGACAGCAGGGTGCCGACCGCGAAGATCGCCCCCAGCCACCACGGCCCGCCGATCACGAGGTTCCACACGAACCCCGCCAGCATGAGCACGGCGGCGAGGGCGTTCCGGACTTGCAGCGGGGTCGGCTTGGCCATGCGGCCAGCCTCTCACGCCGCTGATCAGCGCTCGACGCAGGACCGGCCGTGGCTCGGAAGGCCTCGCGGACCGTGGTCCGTCGGACGCGGAACCTTTCGTCCGGCACGGCGGTGACCGGCCACGGGAAGCCGCGCTTCGGTCCGCGCGTGGGCACGTTCGGCGGCGCCGCCGGCGGGCCGCTGGGCGGGGCGCGAGCAGCCGGCTGCGTGGTCCTGCGCGGCTTGTCGGGCAGCCGGTTGCACAGCTGCTCTATTAGTTGTAGAACAGGCCCATGAGCTTGACCGCGTTCCTCACCGCTGCCGTGCTGGCCGCCGGCGGGGTCGCCGCCGCGCCGGCGACGGTGCCGCCCACCGACCGGGACGTGCAGTTCGTCTCGGACGGCGTCACGGCGTACGGCACGCTGCACGTCCCCGCCCACCGCGCGGGCCGGCGGCTCCCGGCCGCGCTCCTCATCCCCGGCAGCGGGCCGACGGATCGCGATGGCAACGAGCCGCCGGCCGTCACACCGGCGACGCTGCGGCTGCTGGCCGGCGCACTCGACCGGGACGGCGTCGCGACGTTGCGGTTCGACAAGTACGGCACCGGCCGCACCGGGCTGGGTGGCATCGATCCGGCGACGCTGGACCTGGCGACGTTCACGCGTCAGGCGACGGCCGCGTTCACCACGCTCCGGGCCCAGCCAGAGGTCGACCCGCGCGCCGTCTCGATCGTCGGGCACAGCGAAGGCGGGTTGCAGGCGCTGCTGGTCTCGCGCCGCGTTCACGTGGCGAGCCTCGTGCTGCTCGCGCCCCAGGACCTCCGGCTGCTCGACCTGCTCCGGCTCCAGCTCGACGCTCAGATCACCCCGGCCGACCAGACGGCGCTGGCGCGCGTGATCACCGACTTCCGCGCGTGCCGCCCGCTCGACTACACCGGCATGAGCCCCCAGCTCGCGACGTTCCTGCAGCAGGCCATCTTCAGCCCCGTCAACCTGAAGTTCGTGCGCAGCGACGACGCGGTGTACCCGCCGTCGGCCGCCCGGCCGGGCACCCGTGTGCTGCTGACCTGTGGCACCGCGGACACGCAGGTCCCGTGCCGCACCACACCGCCGTTGGCCGCGACGCTGCGGACCAGCCCGAAACCCCTGCCCGTGGACCACTTCCAGCACGCACCTGGCACGCCGGTCAACGACCAGGTGCTCGATCCCAGCGTCGGCACCGCCCTCCAGCAGTTCCTGGAGCACCGATGATCCTCGACGTCGACCTCACCAGCGAAGTGCCGATCTACCAGCAGATCCGCGACCGCGTCGTGGAGGGCATCGCGGCCGGCGACCTGGCCGACGGCGACCCGCTGCCCTCGACCCGGCAGCTGGCCGTGGACCTCGGCATCAACTTCCACACCGTGAACAAGGCCTACGACCAGCTGCGGCGCGAGGGGCTGCTGCTGATCACGCGAAAAAGCGGCGCCGTGGTGCAACGGGTCTCGACCGCGGATTTCGCGGCCGGCTGGCGGGGCCGGCTGAAGACGCTGCTCGCGGAGGCGGTCGCGCACGGCCTCGACGAACGCGAAGTACTGGCGCACTGCGAAGAGACGGTGCGGGCGTTCGAGGAGGTGCGGGCGTGATCGTCGCGGTTGTCCTCCGGGACGTGCTCGCGCCCGCGCTGCTGCTCGCCGCGGCTTGGGTGATGCCTTCGGTGGTGAAGCCGACCGTGCCGTTCGGGGTGCGGGTGCCGGAGGCCCGCGTGCACGACCCGCTCATCGTCGAGCAACGGCGGATCTACCGCTGGTGGGTGGGTGCGGCGGGGGCCGCGGTGGTGCTGGCCGGGCTCGTGGTGTCCGTGCTGGTGCAGCAGGTGCTGGTGCCGGCGCTCGTCGTCGTGGCGCTGCTGGGGGTCGTCGCGCCGGGGTACGTGCGCGCCCGCGCCGTGATCCGCTCGGCCAAGCAGCGCGAGGACTGGTACCGGGGGCTGCGCCAGACGGTCAGCGCGGACACGTCGAGAGCCGTCGGGCCGCCGTTTCCCTGGCTGTGGGCGTTGCCCGCGCTCACGGTGCTCGTCGCCACGGTTGTCCTCGGCGTCGTCCGCTACCCGGACCTTCCCGCGACGCTGGCGCTGCACTACGACGCCGCCGGCGTGCCCGACCGCACGGCCGCCAAGTCGGTCGGCAGCGCGTTCACCTTGGTGTTCGTGCAGGCCGGCATCACGGCGCTGTTCCTCGGCATTGCCGCCGTGACCCCGCGGTTCCGGCCCGATCTCAACCCCGCGCGGCCCCGCAGCAGCGCCGAGCAGCACCGGCGGTTCGCGAGCAGCATGACGCGGGTGCTGCTGATGTTCGCGGCGTGCGTGAACGTCTCGATGCTGGTGGCGTCGCTGCAGGTGTGGTCGGGCGCGTCGGCGGTGTCCCTCGTGGCCATCGTCGGGCCGGTGGTGCTGGGCGCGGCCGGGCTCCTCGTGTTCGCCGTGCGCGCCGGCCAGGGCGGCAACCGCCTCGCCACGCCGGGCACCGAGGACGAACCCCGCCGCGACGCCGTCGAGCGCGACGACGACCGCTTCTGGAAGGGCGGCCTGCTCTACGTCAACCGAGCCGACCGCGCGGTGTTCGTGCCCAAGCGGTTCGGCATCGGCTGGACGCTGAACTTCGGCAACCCCGTGGCGCTCGGCGCTTTCGCACTCCTGCTCGCCGTCGTGATCGCAGTGCCGTTCGTGGTCCGTTAAGGAGCGCTCTGGCGACGCGAGCTGATCACGCCCGTGTTGAAGCCGGCGAGGTGCAGGCCACCGGCGAAGCGGGCGTGCTCGATCTTCACGCAGCGGTTCATCACGACGTCGAGGCCGGCCTCGCGCCCGCGGTCGGCGACGTGCTCGTGCCACAGGCCCAGCTGCAGCCACAGCGTCCGGGCTCCCGCGGCGATGACCTCCTCCGCCACGCCGGGCAGGTCGTCGTGCTTGCGGAACACGCTCACCAGGTCGATCTCGCCGGGCACGTCGGCCAGCGACGGGTACACGGGCTTGCCCAGCAGCGTGTCGAGGCGCGGGTTGACGAAGTTGACCGCGTACCGCGTGGACGACAGCAGGTAGGTCGCGACGAAGAAGCTCGGCCGCGCCGGATTGGCCGACGCGCCGACCACCGTAACCGACCGCGTGCGGCCCAGGATCCGGCGCCGCTCGACCGCCGAAACGTCATAACTCACCGCTGCCGTCACTCCGAAGCCACCGCCTTGTCCAGCGCCTGGTCGAGGTCCCACAGCAGGTCCTCGACGTCTTCGAGTCCCACCGACAGCCGGATCAGGTCCGGGCCGACGCCGGCGGCCGCGAGCTGGTCGTCGGACAGCTGCGCGTGGGTGGTCGACGCCGGGTGGATCACGAGCGTGCGCGCGTCGCCGACGTTCGCCAGGTGCGACAGCAGCTCCACCGACTCCACGAACTTCTCGCCCGCGGCCCGGCCGCCCTTGACCCCGAACGAGAACACCGCGCCCGGCCCGGCGGGCAGGTACTTACGCGCCAGCTCGTGGTCGCTGTGGTCCGGCAGCCCGGCATAGGACACCCACGCGACGCGCGGGTCGGCGTTCAGGTACTCCGCGACCGCCTTCGCGTTGGCCACGTGCGCGTCCATCCGCTGCGGCAGCGTCTCGACACCCTGCAGCAGCAGGAAGGCCGAATGCGGCGAGAGCACCGCGCCGATGTCGCGCAGCTGCTCGGCGCGCAGGCGCGTGCAGAACGCGTACTCGCCGAAGTTCTCCCAGTACCTGAGGCCGCCGTAGCTCTCGACGGTCTCGGTCATGCGCGGGAACTTGCCGTTGCCCCAGTCGAACCGGCCCGACTCCACGACGACGCCGCCGAGCGTCGTGCCGTGCCCGCCGAGGAACTTCGTGGCAGAGTGCAGGACGATGTCCGCGCCGTGCTCGATGGGCCGGCACAGGTAGGGCGTGGCGAGCGTCGCGTCGACCACGAGCGGGATGTCGTGTGAGTGCGCGAGGTCCGCGAGCCCGGCGAGGTCGGCGATCGCGCCCGACGGGTTGCCGATCACCTCGGTGTAGATCAGCCGTGTCTGGTCGGTGACGGCCTTGGCGTAGTCCTCGACGCCGCCGTTCACGAACGTCGTCTCGACGCCGAAGCGCTTCAACGTGCCGGTTAGCTGCGTGACCGTGCCGCCGTACAGGCCGCTCGCGGACACGATGTGCTCGCCGGCCTCGGCCAGCGCCGAGAACGTGAGGAACTCCGCCGACTGGCCGCTCGCCGTCGCCACGCCGCCGATGGCGCCCTCGAGGCTCGCGATGCGCTCTTCGAACGCCGCCACGGTCGGGTTCCCGATCCGGCTGTAGATGTTGCCGTACTTCTGCAGGGCGAACAGGTTGGCCGCATCGGCGGCGTCCTCGAACACGAAGCTGGTCGTCTGGTAGATCGGCACCGCCCGGGCGCCGGTCGCGGGATCGGGCGTGCCGCCGGCGTGCAGGGCACGAGTGCGGAAGCCCCAGGTGCGTTCGTTCATCGCCCGCCACGCTACTCACGGCCGCGGTCGCGGGCCATTCCTCCCGGGGAGGTGGTCATCGGGCCCTCGGAGGACCACGGGATCGTCCCTGGTGGTGATGCCGGACGGCGAGGGGGCGCCTACCGTTCGTGGTGATCTTCACGGGAGCCGGGACATGCGGAAGACGCCGGCTGCCTGGGCCGCGGTGGGGCTGGTCAGCACAGGGTGTTCGGTGTCCTCCGGAGACGACGCGAGCAGCGCGCTGGAGGTGCACGAGTCCGCCGGGGCCGTTCGGGGACCGAGGACGGGGCGGTGCGCCGCTTCCCGGGCGTGCCGAAGCGCGGCCGCCGGTGGGGGAGCTGCGCTGGACCGCGCCCCGGCCGCCGCGGCCGGACGTGCGGGCCGCGGACAGTCCGGGCAATCGCTGTCCGCAGGCTGCCGGCTCGCCGGGCGGGCAGCCGAGCAGGAACGAGGACGGCTTGTACCTCAACGTCACGACATCGGCGAAGGCCGGGGCGGCGCGGCTGGTGATGGTGTGGCTGCACGGTGGCGACGGCACCGGAGCCGGAGCCGACTACGACCCCACGCGGATGGTCGAGCCGGGCGACGTCGACGTCGTGACCGTGAACTACCTCATCGGCGCGTTCGGCAACTCCGCGCTACCGCAGCTCGGCACACCGGCCGACTTCGGCACCCCGGACCAGCGAATCGTCGGGCTCCTTCGCGACGTGCGCGCTGTTGTCTTCGCCCGGCGGTGTCGGGGTGGTCCAGCGAGCGATCATGGAGAGCAGTTCGTGCTCGGCGCACTTCCCGAAGAACACCATGGCCCCGGGGCTGGGCCGGCACATCCTCTTCACCCCGCTCGCGCAGGCGCGGGCCGCGGGGACGGCCGCCGCCGCGAAGTTCGGGTGCACCGCCGGCGCCGATGTCCTCGCGTGCCTGCGCCGCGTGCCCGCGAAGGCTTGGCTGGACGGCGATTACACCGAGGTCTTCACGGCCACGCCGTGCGGCACGCCGGTGCTGCCCGCGGCACCGGAAACCGCCATGCGAGAAGGCCGGATCGCCGCGGTGCCCGTGCTGTTCGGCACCAACCGCGACGAGCTGTGCCTGTACGTCGCCGCCGCCCTGGCCACGGGCGCGAAGTACGACGAGCCGACGTACCGGCACCTGCTCGCGGACACCTACGGTGCTGCGGCTCAGCGGATCGCCGCCGCGTATCCCTTGCAGGGCACCGGCCCCTTCGGGCCGGGTCTCGCCCGGGCCGCCGCGACGACCGACGAGGGCAGGGGCTGCGCGACCGCCGCGGACGCGCGGGCCCTCGCCTCGGCCGGGCGGCCGGTGTTCACGTACCTCGTCGCCGCCGAGGCGCGCGCCCGATCCCGGGTTGCCTCGTCCCGCCGGGTTTCCCGCTCGGCACGGCGCACGGCCTCGAACTGGCCTCCTGCTGGGAGGCGAAGGGCACAGCGGGAACTTTCCCGCACGGTGATCGGCTTGGACCCGCTTCGCCCGCACCGGCGACCCGAACGGCCCTGGCCTGCCCACCTGGCCGAAGTACGCCGACGGTGCCCGCGTCCAGCACTGGCCCCCGGCGAGACAGGTCCGGTCGACGCGAAGGCGACGTTCCGGTGCGCCTGGTGGAACAGCGTCGGCGAGTGATCGTCATCCGAGCTTCTGCCACACACTGACCCCGACGGCGAGCGTGACATCGCGACCCTCCGCCGTTTCGAGCCGCGACCGGCGGTCCTCGCGGTCGAGGTGGAAACCGGCCGGGCCCATGGCGACGACATCGTGCACCTGCCGGGCCGTGAAGGGGGCCGTGTGGACGACGTCCGTCCGCGAGAGGCGCGCGAACCGGCCGCCGAGCGTCGTCTCCAGGCGTTCTTCCTTGCGGTCGGCCACGGACAGCACGAGATCGCCCAGTTCGGCCAGGTGCCCGGGTAGCGGCGCCGCGACCACGAGCGCTCCGCCCGGCGCCAGGACCCGGTGGAACTCGGCGGCGTTGCGCGGCGAGAACACGTCCAGCACCACCGAAGCCACGCCGTCCGCCACCGGCCACGGCTCCCACAGGTTCCACACGACCGCGCCGAGCCGAGCGTGCGCGCGGGCGGCCCGGCGCAGCGCCACAGCGGACACGTCGAGCGCCAGGCCGGCGGCGGACGGGCAGACGTCCAGTACCCGCGCCAGGTAATACCCGGGGCCCGCCCCGGCGTCGATCACCAGACCGGTCGCGCCGGAAGCCGCCCGCGCCACCTCGTCCGCCAAGGGCTGGTAAGCACCCGATTCGAGGAACGCCGACCGCGCCGCCACCATCGGCGCCGTGTCCGCCGTGCCGGCTGAGACGCGTGCGTGCAGAAGGTTGACGTAACCCTGGCGCGCCAAGTCGAACGAGTGGCGGTTTGCGCAACGCAGCGTGCGTCCCGACAACTCGACCGGGCTACCGCACACCGAACACCGCAGCGCGTCGACGACCCGCCGTGGCAGTGGGTCATTTCCGGTTCCGGCCGAGGTCATGGGGCTATTCGACCACGACGTAACGCAACCGGACACTCCACCCCGCGTGGCGGGAAACTTCCCCGTAACAAGCCCGCCCCGACAGTTCACGCCCGTGAAACGTGCGGGGCCGTCCCGTGAAACACCGGGAACCAAGACTTCCGAGTCAGATACCCATGGCACGGGAGGACGATTGTGCTGAACGCAGGAGACACCGCGTGGGTGCTGGCCGGCGCCGCGCTGGTCATGCTCATGACACCGGGACTGGCGTTCTTCTACGGCGGCATGGTCCGCGCGAAGAGCGTTCTGAACATGCTGATGATGAACTTCATCGCGCTGGCCGTGGTGGGGGTGCTGTGGGTCGCCTTCGGCTTCTCCATGTCCTTCGGCAACGACGCGTTCGGCGGCCTGGTCGGCAACTTCGACCTGGCGGGGCTCACCGACGCGGTCGGCAAGCTCGTCGGGTTCGCCGCGGCCGCCACGGATTCGGCGCCGGCGGTGCCGTGGCCGGGCCCGGACGCCTTGCCGTTGCTGGCGTTCTGCATGTTCCAGCTGATGTTCGCGATCATCACCCCGGCACTGATCTCGGGTGCGATCGCGGACCGCGCGAAGTTCTGGGGCTGGACGCTGTTCGTGGTGATCTGGGTGTCCATCGTGTACTTCCCGGTGGCCCACTGGGTGTTCTCGTTCAACGGTTTCCTCGGTGAGAACTCCGTCGGCGGCTGGATCGCCAATAACCTGAAGGCGCTCGACTTCGCCGGTGGCACCGCGGTCCACATCAACGCCGGCGCGGCGGGTCTCGCGCTCGCGGTCGTACTGGGCAAGCGCAAGGGCTGGCCGAAGGACACGGGCCGCCCGCACAACGTGCCGTTCGTGCTGCTGGGCGCTTCGCTGCTGTGGTTCGGCTGGTACGGCTTCAACGCCGGTTCGGCGCTGGCCGCCAATGACCTCGCGGCCGTCGCGTTCACCAACACGACCGTCGCCACCGCGGCCGCCGTGCTCGGCTGGCTGCTGGTGGAGCAGCTCAAGTTCGGCAAGCCGACCACGCTGGGTGCCGCCTCGGGTGCCGTCGCGGGTCTGGTCGCGATCACGCCGGCCTGTGGTTTCGTGAACCCGCTCGGATCGATCGCGATCGGCGTCATCGCCGGGATCCTGTGCGCGCTGGCCGTGTCGCTCAAGTACCGCTTCGGGTTCGACGACTCGCTCGACGTCGTGGGTGTGCACCTGGTCGGCGGCCTCGTCGGTACGCTGCTCATCGGGTTCTTCGCCACCACGAGCGTCAACTCCCTGGGCGCCGACGGTCTCTTCTACGGCGGCGGTTTCACCCAGCTGGGCCGCCAGGCGGCCGCGGCTGGCGCGGTGCTCGGGTACTCGTTCATCCTGTCCTTCATCATCGGGTTCGTGATCAAGAAGCTGGGCGGTTTCCGCGTCAGCACCGAGCAAGAGGTCAGCGGGATCGACGAGGCCCAGCACGCGGAGAGCGCATACGACTTCACCGGCATGGGCGGCGGTCTCGGCCAGCCCACCACCATCCCGGTCAAGTCCGCCACCGCCCCCACGAAGCTCGAGGAGACCAAGGCATGAAGCTCATCACCGCGATCGTCAAGCCGTTCACGCTCGACGACATCCGTTCCGGGCTGGAGCAGCTGGGTGTGCTCGGCATGACCGTCAGCGAGGTCCAGGGCTACGGCCGCCAGAAGGGCCACACCGAGGTCTACCGCGGTGCCGAGTACTCCGTGGATTTCGTGGCCAAGCTGAAGCTCGAGGTCGTGACCGACGACGCGAACGTCGAGAAGGTCCTCGACGCCATCACCTCAGCCGCGCACACCGGCAAGATCGGTGACGGCAAGGTGTGGGTGACGCCGGTCGAGACCGTGATCCGGGTGCGCACCGGCGAGCGCGGAGCGGATGCGCTCTAGGTGATGACCGACGGGGGTGAACTGGTCCGGGCCCTCGAGCGCCTGCTCGAGGGCCGGCACGGACCGTCCGCGCTGCGGGCGGCACTGGTCGATCTCTTCGAGTTCTGGCTCGCGAAGGGCGCTTCGGCGGCCGGCGTGGACACCGCCGATCCCGGTGTCGCGCTGGTCGCCGTCGGCGGCCTCGGGCGGCGCGAGCTGGTGCCGTTCTCGGACCTCGACCTGGTGCTGGTGCACAACGGCAACCCGAGCGTCGGCGAGATCGCCGACGCGTTGTGGTACCCGCTGTGGGACGCCAAACTCGGGCTCGACCACTCCGTGCGGACGCCGGGGGAAGCGCTCAAGGTGGCCACGGAAGACCTGCGTACGCAACTCGGGTTGCTCGACGCACGCCACCTCGCGGGCGACGCCGAGCTGACCGAGCGCCTGGCGGCCGCCGCCCGCGAGCAGTGGCGGCGCACGGCTCGCAAGCGGCTGGGCGAGCTGGCCGACGCCGTGCGCACGCGCTGGCGGCGCAGCGGGGAGATCGCGCAGTCGGCCGAGCCCGACTTGAAACACGGGCGCGGCGGGTTGCGTGATTTCGCCGTGCTGGAGGCGCTGGCGCTGGCCCAGCTCACGGCCCGGCCGGTTGAGGAGCTGGTGGCGGCCAAGGCGTTGCTGCTCGACGTGCGCACGGAGTTGCGGCGTGAACTGCGCCGGGAACGCGATGTGCTGAGCGCGCCCGAAGCCGAAGCGGTGGCAACGGAGCTGGGCCTTGCCGATCGGTTCGCGCTGGCCCGCAAGCTTTCCGGCGCCGGCCGGACGATCGCGTACGCCGTGGACGTCGCTCTCCGGTCCACTGTGGAGCCGCCGCGCTCCCGCTTCGGCCGGCGCCCCTCGCGCACGCCGCTCGCCGAGGGTGTTGTGCTCCACGGCGACGAGGTGTCGCTGGCGCGCGACGCCGTGCCGGCCAAGGACCCAGCGCTGCTGCTGCGCGTCGCGGCTGCCTCGGCGCGCACCGGGAAACCGATCGCGCACGGCACCTTGCGCACGCTGGCTGACTCCGCGCCCGAACTGCGCGCCCCGTGGCCGGACGACGCTCGCAACGCGCTGGTCGAGCTGCTCGGCGCGGGGGAGGGGCTCGTCGACGCCGTCGAGGCGCTGGACCGCACGGGGTTGTGGGCGCGGCTGTTCCCGGAGTGGGGCGCGGTGCGAGACCTGCCGCCCCGTTCGCCCGTGCACCAGTGGACCGTCGACCGGCACCTCGTGCAGGCGTGCGTCGAGGCGGCCAGGCTGACGACCACGGTCGCCCGCCCGGACCTCCTGCTCCTCGGGGCGCTCCTGCACGACATCGGCAAGGGCCGCGACGCCGACCACTCCGAGCTGGGCGCCGACATCGCCGCCCAGGTCGCCGCGCGCGTCGGCCTGCCGCGGGCCGACGTCGCCACCGTCTCGGCGATGGTCCGCCACCACCTGCTCCTGCCCCACACCGCGACCCGCCGCGACATCGCCGACCCGGCCACGGTGTCCCGCGTGGTCAAAACGCTCGATGGCGACGTCGTGCTGATCGACCTGCTGCACGCGCTGACCCGGGCCGATTCGCTGGCCACCGGCCCGGGCGTCTGGACGGACTGGAAGGCCCGGCTGCTGGCCGACCTGGTGAGCTCGTGCGAAGAAGCCTTGCACGGCAAGGGTTTCACCGCGCCGGAACCTCTGGACGCCACCCAGCGCGAACTCCTGTCCGACGCCGTCCGCTCCGGCATCGGCGAGGTCCGCATCACCGCCCACGGCAAGGTCGTCACGGTCGTGCTGGCCGCCCCGGCGCGCGTGGAACTGCTGGCGCCCGCCGCGGGTGTCCTGGCGCTCAACTCGCTGGAAGTCCACGCCGCTGTCCTGCGCGACCGTGTCGGCGTGTTCACCGCCTCCCCGAAGTTCGGCTCCCTGCCCGAGCCGACGCTGCTGCGCGAACAGTTCTCCCGCGCCGTGGCCGGGACGTTGCCCCTGACCCAGCGCCTGGCCGCCAAGGAACGCGACTACGCGAGCGCGTCCGCGTTCACCGTCGCGCCCAAGGTCCTGTGGTTCGACGACGAAACGAGCGGCTCGAACACCGTTGTGCTCGAACTGCGCGCCGCCGACCGCATCGGCCTGCTCTTCCGCGTGGCGCGCGCCCTGAGCCGCTCGGAAGCCTCCGTCCACTGGGCCAAAGCGACCACCCTGGGCGGCGCCGTGGTGGACTCCTTCGCCGTCTCCCCCCGCACGGGCCGTGTCGACGCGGCCTGGCGGGCGAAGGTGGAGGAGGCCGTGCTCACCGCCGCCTCGTGACCTCACGGGCGGGCTACGGTTCCACCGTGGCCCGCCCGTTCCTCTTCCTCGACGTCGACGGTCCCCTTATCCCGTTCGGCGGCTCGGACCACCCGCGGTTCCCGCCCGATCCCGGCCCGGCCGGCCACCCGCTCCTGGCTCGCCTGGACCCCGCGCACGGCACTCGTCCTGCCGCCCTCCCGTGCGACCTCGTGTGGGCGACCACGTGGGGAGCCGATGCCAACGCCGTCCTGTGTCCCCGCCTCGGCTTGCCGCCGCTGCCCGTCGTCGACTGGCCCGACGCGCCTGATCCCGACGAAGGGCACTGGAAAACCCGGCCCCTGGTGATGTGGGCCGCCGGCCGCCCGTTCGCCTGGCTCGACGACGAAATCTCCTCTGCCGACCGCGCGTGGGTGGCCGCCCACCACCCCGGCCCCGCCCTGCTCCACCGCGTCGACCCCCGCGTGGGCTTGGCGCCGGCCGACTTCACCAGCCTCGCCGGCTGGTTCGGGAGGGTGACCACGACGTCGTGAACTGTCCCCGGCCCCAACCACCCCGTTCGATCACCCCAGACCGCCGTACCGGCCTGACCTGCCCGGTTACCGATTTGTCGCATCACACGATCGGGGTGTCGGACTAGCGGTGGCGTGCCCCGGTGGCAATATGGCGCTGGTCCGGCGGCTGTGGGGTGCGGAAGGACGGGCGGAGCGATGCTGGATCACGAGCAGAACCTGCCGAGGGTTTCCCTGCCGCCGACCGTGGTCGCGTCGCACCTGAGGGCATGCGCTGAGGAGCTGGCGGGAGCCCTGCGCGGCGACGGACAAGCCGCCACGCTCGGCGAACTCAGCGAAGTCGTCACGCAGCTCGTCGCGGGACAGCACGCGTTGGCGCACGCGCTGGCGGGCCTCGCGCACCGCGTGGACGTCCGCAACGGGGCCCTCGCGGCCGCTCCGTCGGTGGACGTCGAGGTGGTCACCGAAGTGCTCCAAGCGGCGGCGTGCGCGGTGGGCTGTTCAGCCGAAGCGCTGGCCGAGGCGCAGCCGTCGTTCCAGTGCGTGAGTGAATCCGCCGGACCCGACACGCGTTTGTAGCGGCACTGCCACAGAAATCCCGGGGAGTTGCCGAAACCGCCTCCACCGGAGCACCCTGGTGATCACCGGCAGCCGGCGAACCACCGCGGCTTGAGTAGTTCTACGCAGCCCCGGTTGGGGGTCTTCACACTGCCCCGCCCCGCCCGTCACCCGGCAGACTTCTCCCCAACGCAAGGCGGAAACCGGCCGCCCGGTACCGGGGGTCTGGCGAGCGGGCGACGGGGCACCCGCCTGGCGTGCACGCGGCGGAAGGCTCCCGGGGAGGTGAGTCCTTCCGCCAAGGTTCCGGGGCCGGCTGTGGGGAGCGGCCGCGTCCCGGAACCCCTGGGCGGGCGGGAGAACTCCTGGGGTGGGCCGGCGTCGGGGAGGGCGCCGGTTTCCCGCCCCGTCAGGAATCCGCGATCCGCAGCAGCAGATCCGCCGCCAGGCGCAGCAGCTGTTGCTCGGTCGGGCTCAACGCGCGCTCCACCGCCGCCGCGAGCCACTGTTCGCGCGAGATCGAGTAGTCCCGCAGCACGATCCGCCCGGCGTGCGTGATGTCGATCAGCGACCGCCGCCCGTCCGACGGGTCCGCCGTGCGCGTGATCAGCCCGCGCGAAGTCAGCGAAGACAGCACGCGCGTCAGCGACTGCGGGTGGATCCGCTCGGTCTCGGCCAGCTCGCCCGGCGTGTGCGTCCCGGCGCGGTAGAGACGCGACAGCACGGCCAGCACTGTCGGCCCCGGCGACGGAGAGTCCGCCTCCGAGCGCAAGCGCCAGTTGAGCCGGCCGACACCTTCCCGGACGTGGCGGGCCAGCTCGGCCAGCTCGTCGGCGCGGCGGGTGTCGGCTTCGGTCTGCATACCGCCACATTAGGCGGTTTCCCCGCGCACCAGCCGCGCGTACCGGCCGTCGAGGGCCAGCAGTTCCGCGTGCGTGCCCCGCTCGACGATCCGGCCCTCGTCGAGCACCACGATCTGGTCCGCGTTCTCCACAGTGGACAACCGGTGCGCGATGGTGAGCGTCGTGCGGCCCGCGGCGAGCCGGTCGAGCTCCGCCTGCACGGAACGTTCGGTGCGGGTGTCGAGCGCGCTCGTGGCTTCGTCGAGGATCAGCACGGGCGGGTTGCGCAGCAGGATCCGCGCGATCGCCATCCGCTGCTTCTCGCCGCCCGAGAACCGGTAGCCGCGCTGGCCCACGACGGTGTCGTAGCCCTCGGGCAGCTTCGCCAGCGTGTCGTGGATGTGCGCGGCCTTCGCGGCTTCCTCGATCTCCGCGTCCGTAGCGTCCGGCTTCGCGAACCGCAGGTTCTCCCGCACCGTCGCGTGGAACAGGTACGTCTCCTGCGAAACCAGCCCGACCCCGGCGGCCAGCGACGCGAGCGTGACGTCGCGGACGTCGGTCTCGTCGATGCAGACGCGCCCGTCGGTCACCTCGTACAGGCGGGCCACGAGGTACGCGAGCGTCGTCTTGCCCGAGCCCGTCGACCCCACCAGCGCGGTCGTCGTCCCCGGTGGCACGTCGAGGTCGATGTCGTGCAGGGTCCACGGCCCGTCGTCGTCGTAGCGGAACGAGACGCCCCGCATCGCGACCGCACCCTCGCGCACGGCCAGCTCGCGGGCACCGGGCCGGTCGCCGATTTCCACCGGCAGGTCGAGAACCTCGAAGATCCGCCCGAACAGCGCCTTCGCCGACGCCACGCTCTGGCTCACGGTCTGCATGGCCGTCGCCGGCGCGAGCAGGCGGTTGAGCATGCTGGTGAACGCCACGACCGTGCCCAGCGAGACCGGCGCCGCGCCGCCCGCCAGCTCGAGCCCGGCCACCCAGTACACGAGCGCGGGGATGATCGTCAGGCTCATCGTCCGCGAGGCCCGCTGCCAGCGGCCGGCCAGCGCCGTGCTGCGCTCGAGCGCGGCGACCTCACGCGACTCCTCGGCGAAGCGCTCCCGCATCGCGCGCTCGTTGCCCATGGTCTTGCTCAGCAGCACGCCCGTGACCGACAGGGACTCCTCGACGATCGTCGTCAGCCGCGCCATCCGGCGGGTCCGGCCGCGGGCGAGCTTGCGCTGCTTGCCGCCCAGCCGCA
Organism: Amycolatopsis sp. FDAARGOS 1241; assembly: GCF_016889705.1. Classification (NCBI taxonomy): domain Bacteria; kingdom Bacillati; phylum Actinomycetota; class Actinomycetes; order Pseudonocardiales; family Pseudonocardiaceae; genus Amycolatopsis; species Amycolatopsis sp. FDAARGOS 1241. The sequence goes on along the minus strand of NZ_CP069526.1, from coordinate 7,079,470 downwards.
GCGTGAACAGCAGGAACAGCGGCACCACCACGAGCGTGAGCAGCGCCAGCTGCCAGTCCATGATCAGGATCGCGACGGTGATCGCCAGCGCCGTGGTGCCGTTCTGCACGATCGATGCGGCGGTGGTCGTGACCACGTTGTCGACGCCGCCGATGTCGTTGAAGACCCGCGAAAGGATCTCGCCGGTCTTGGTGCGGGTGAAGAAGCCGAGCGACATGCGCTGCAGGTGGCCGTAGACCGACACGCGCAGCTCGTTCATCACGCGCTGCCCGATCGTGTTCGACAGCCCGGTCGTCGCCACGCCCAGCGCGCCCGAGCCCAGCGCCGCGCCGATCATTCCCATCGCCAGCACGCTCACCAGCAGCGCGTCGCGGTGGGGGAGCGCGTCGTCGAGGATCGCCCGCAGCAGGAAGGGCGAGGTGACGCCGAGCGCGGCCTGCAGCACGAGCAGCGCGCACAGCGCCGCCATCGCCCCGCGGTGGGGCCGGAACAGGGCCGCGATGCGCCTGAACGGCACTTTCTCGTCGGTGTCGGCCGTCGGCTCGGCCAGCGTCGGACGAGGTCTCGTCGCTGAAGTCATACGCAGATGTTTACCGATTTCGGGTCCGTCGTCGAGAGTTTTTCTTGCTTGCACAGGATTGTCGTGATCAAGTTATTACGCATGTGCGTACTAACCTAGTGTCGAAGGTTCGCGCACCCGCGAGGCGGACCGGCACGGACCGCTACCCTGGGAGGTTGCCGGGGTCGCCGAGCGGTGCCCGGTACTCGAACGACGACCCAGCTGGAGCGTGCACACCCGTGTTCGACACCCTCTCCGATCGGCTCACCGCCGCCCTGCAGACGCTGTCGCGCAAGGGCAGGCTGTCCGACGCCGACATCGACGCCACCGCGCGCGAGATCCGCATCGCGTTGCTGGAGGCCGACGTCGCGCTGCCGGTGGTCAAGGAGTTCATCGCCCGGATCAAGGAACGGGCGAAGGGCGCCGAGGTCTCGCAGGCCCTGAACCCCGCGCAGCAGGTCATCAAGATCGTCAACGAGGAGCTCGTCGCGATCCTCGGCGGCGAGACGCGCCGGCTGAACCTCGCCAAGAACCCGCCGACGGTGATCATGCTCGCCGGTCTGCAGGGTGCCGGTAAGACGACGCTCGCCGGCAAGCTCGCGATGTGGCTGAAGAAGCAGGGCCACGCGCCGATGCTGGTCGCGTGTGACCTCCAGCGCCCGAACGCGGTCACGCAGCTGCAGGTCGTCGGCGAGCGCGCCGGGGTGGTCACGTTCGCGCCGGAGCCCGGAAACGGCGTCGGCGACCCGGTCGATGTCGCCCGCCGCGCCATCGACGAGGCCAAGCACGCGCAGCACGACGTGGTCGTGGTCGACACCGCGGGTCGTCTCGGTGTCGACGAAGAGCTGATGAAGCAAGCCGCGGACATCCGCGACGCCGTGCAGCCCGACGAGGTCCTGTTCGTCGTCGACGCGATGATCGGTCAGGACGCCGTGACCACGGCCGAAGCGTTCCGCGACGGCGTCGGCTTTACCGGCGTCGTGCTCACCAAGCTCGACGGCGACGCCCGCGGTGGTGCGGCCCTGTCGGTCCGCGAGGTCACCGGCCAGCCGATCCTCTTCGCGTCCAACGGCGAGAAGCTCGAGGACTTCGACACCTTCCACCCCGACCGGATGGCCTCGCGCATCCTCGGGATGGGCGACGTGCTCACGCTCATCGAGCAGGCTGAGCAGCACTTCGACCAGGAGCAGGCCGAGAAGGCCGCGCAGAAGCTGACCAGCGGCCAGCTGACGCTGGAAGACTTCCTCGAACAGATGCTCGCCGTCCGCAAGATGGGCCCGATCGGCAACCTGCTCGGCATGCTGCCCGGTGCGGGCCAGATGAAGGACCAGCTCGCGCAGGTCGACGACAAGCACCTCGACCGGCTGCAGGCGATCATCCGCGGCATGACGCCGGCCGAGCGCGCCGACCCGAAGCTGATCAACGGCTCACGCCGGCTGCGTATCGCGAACGGCTCGGGTGTCACCGTCCGCGAGGTCAACGACCTGGTCAACCGCTTCTTCGAAGCGCGCAAGATGATGTCGCAGATGGCCGGGCGCTTCGGCTTCGGCGGCGCGGGCGGGAGCAAGACGCGCAAGGGCAAGAAGGGGAAGAAGGGCAAGGGACGCGGCCCCACGCAGCCCAAGGTGCGCGGCGGCTTCCCCGGCGGCATGCCGATGCTGCCACCGGGTGGCATGCCGGGCGGAGGCGGGATGCCCGACCTCTCGCAGCTCGGCGGGATGAACGACGTGCCGGGCTTCGACCCGTCGAAGTTCAAGCTCCCGAAGAACCCGGGCAGCAATTGAGCGCGCTGCACGTCTCCGGCACAGTGCTGCCGGACGGTGAGCCGCGCGATCTGTGGCTCGTCGACGGCCGCATCTCGGTCGAGCCGGTGCCGGGCGCCGAAACGCTCTCCACGGGCGGGTTCCTCGTGCCCGGCCTCGTCGACGCCCATTGCCACCCCGGCATCGCGCCCGAGGGCCCCGTGCCGGTCGACGTGGCGATCGAGCAGGCCGAGACCGACCGCGCCGCGGGCACGCTGCTGATCCGTGACTGCGGCCTGCCGATCGACGTCCGGCCGCTGCAGGAGCGCGCCGACCTGCCGACGATCATCCGCTGCGGCCGGCACCTCGCCCTGCCCAAGCGGTACGTCCCGGGCCTGGCCATCGAGCTGGACGACCCCGAGCTGCTGCCCGAGGCCGTCGCCGAGCAGGCCCGCGACGGCGACGGCTGGGTGAAGCTCGTCGGCGACTGGATCGACCGCGGCGCCGGCGACCTCGCCCCGCTGTGGCCGCAGGACGTGCTCACCGAGGCCATTCGCGTGGCGCACGACCTCGGCGCCCGCGTCACCGCCCACGTCTTCGGCGAGGCCGCGCTGCCGGGGCTCATCGACGCCGGCATCGACTGTCTCGAACACGGCACCGCGCTCGACCCGGACCAGCTCGCCCAGCTCGCCCGGCGCGAGGTGGCGCTCGTGCCCACGCTGATCAACATCGAGAACTTCCCGGGCATCGCCGACAAAGCCGGCAAGTACCCGACGTACGCGGCGCACATGCGGGCGTTGCACGCCGGTGTCGGTGACATGGTGTCCGCGGCCGTCGAAGCGGGCGTGCGGGTCTTCGCGGGCACGGACGCCGGCGGCATGGTCGCCCACGGCCTCATCGCGGACGAGGTCGAAGCGCTCCACCGCGCCGGAATGTCGCGCGAGCAGGCGCTCGCGAGCGCGTCGTGGGCGGCCCGCGAGTGGCTCGGCCACCCCGGCATCGAGAACGGCGCACCGGCCGACTTGATCGTCTACGCGGCCGATCCGCGGGAGGACCTGGCTGTGCTGCGCCATCCGGAGCACATCGTCCTGGGCGGTGTCGTCTTCGCCTGAACCATTACCGATCCGACCCAAGTAGGCGGACACGTGCGGTGTTTGGCGGGGCGTGTCCGCCGTGACCGGGGCGGATTGGTCATCAACAGCGCAGCATCATCGGTGATCGATCGAGTACTGTGCGAAGTCCTCTCGACGGTTAGGCTCGGTCGGTGAGCCGAGCGATCACCGGAGGGGCGGCGTGACCACTTCGCAGCCCCGGGAGAACCTCCCGGGTGCCACGCCGATCAGTCCGGAGGACTTGGTGAGCGCCCCGCCGCAGTTCCCGCCGCACCGCTGGGGGTTCGGCGCCTTCCTGCTCGTGGAGGCCGTCCTCATCGCGTCCGCGGCGTTCGTGAGCGCCGTGCTGGGCGATCCGCCGCCGGGGCAGCCGCTGCCGATCCGCACGGTGCTGCTCGGCACGATGCTGCCCGCGATGATCGCCGCGGGGGTGGCGCTGCTGGCCACGGTCGTGCGAGGCAACGGTCCCAAGCTCGATCTGCGGCTGCAGTGGCGCTGGGCCGACGTCAAGGTGGGCTTGAAGTTCGGGCTGCTCGGGCTGGTCCTCACGTCACTGAGCGCGTACGTGTGGACCGAGGTCGTGGGCTCGGCCAACGCGACGTCGACGATCAGCGCGCTCGTGGACGACCGGAAGATGTCGGTGCCGGCGGCGGTCGTGACGTTCGTCTACCTCTGGCTCGTCGGGCCGATCTGCGAGGAGATCATCTACCGCGGCCTGCTCTGGGGCGCCGTGGAGCGGCTGCAGTGGCGCACCGAGCGCTGGGGCCGGGTGGCGGCGTTCCTGCTGTCCACGGCCGTGTTCGCCGCGAGCCACCTCGAACCCCTGCGCACGACGCTGCTGCTGGTCATCGCCGTGCCCATCGGCTTGGCCCGCTTCGCGACGGGGCGGCTCGCCGGCAGCGTCGTGGCACACTCGATGAACAACTTCCTGCCGTCGGCCGCGATCCTGCTCGGTGCACTCGGAATCGCTTCCTTCTGAGGCCCTGTTCAGGGACTTCGGGCCCGTCTGGCAGAATGTTCGCTTGCCCGCTTCCGTCCGGACCCTCTCACCGTTCGGGAGCTCCTGACCTTCGGGTGCCCGAGACCGTGTCCCCACGCGGCCGACGTGCGCCCACCTGCACCAGAGAGCAACGAGGAGTACCCACACCCGTGGCCGTCAAGATCAAGCTGCAGCGCCTCGGCAAGATCCGTGCGCCGTACTACCGCATCATCGTCGCCGACGCGCGCACCCGCCGGGACGGCAAGGCCATCGAGACGATCGGCAAGTACCACCCGAAGGAAGAGCCGAGCCTGATCCAGGTCGACTCCGAGCGCGCCCAGCACTGGCTGTCCGTCGGCGCCCAGCCGACCGAGCCGGTCCAGCGCCTGCTCGAGATCACCGGCGACTGGCAGAAGTTCAAGGGCCTGCCCGGCGCCGAGGGCACCCTGAAGGTGGCCGAGCCGAAGCCGTCCAAGCAGGACCTGTTCAACGCGGCGCTGGCCGCGGCCGGCGAGGAGCCGGTCGCCGAGGCGACCACGCCGAAGAAGAAGTCCGCCCCGAAGAAGGCCGAGGCCGACAAGGCCGAAGCCGCTGAGGGCGAGAAGTCCGAGTGAGTTTTCTCGCTGACTCCCTCGAGCACCTGGTGCGCGGGATCGTCGACAACCCGGACGAGGTCCGGGTCGAGCTGCTGACCACGCGCCGTGGCCGCACGCTCGAGGTGCACGTGCACCCCGACGACCTCGGCAAGGTGATCGGCCGGGGCGGCCGCACGGCGACCGCCCTGCGCACCGTGATGGGTGGCATCGGTGGCCGCGGCGTCCGCGTGGACGTCGTCGACACCGATCGCTGACCCGCACCGGAAACCCGGACGGTCAGGATGGACGTCGTAGTCGGCCGCATCGCGAAGGCGCACGGCATCCGCGGCGAACTCGCCGTGGACGTGCGCACGGACTCGCCGGAAGAGCGGTTCGCCGTCGGTGCGGTCGTCACGACGAAGCTGCGCGACGGCAGCAAGAGGGATCTCACCGTGGCAGCCGCCCGCGAACACAGCGGGCGGCTGCTGGTGCGTTTCGAGCAGGTGCTGACCCGCGACGTCGCCGAGACCCTGCGCGGCGCGCTCCTGCTCATCGACACCGGTTCGCTGCCGCCCACGGCCGACCCGGACGAGTTCTACGACCACGAGCTGGCGGGCCTGCGCGCCGAGCTCGCCGACGGCACCGTGGTCGGCAAGGTGGCCGAGGTCGTCCACTCTCCGGCGGGCGAGCTGCTCGAACTGGACGTCGACGGTCGCGACGTGCTCGTTCCATTCGTCAAGGCGATCGTGCCCACCGTCGACGTGGCGGGCGGCCGCGTCGTGCTGGACCCGCCCGAAGGTCTGCTGGACGCCTAGATGCGCATCGACGTCGTCACGATCTTCCCCGAGTACCTCGATCCGCTGCGCGCCGCGCTGCTGGGCCGGGCCATCGACCGCGGCCTCATCGAGGTCGGTGTCCACGACCTGCGCGACTGGACCCACGACGTCCACCGCGCCGTCGACGACGCACCCTACGGCGGTGGTCCCGGCATGGTCATGAAGCCCCAGATCTGGGGCCCGGCCCTCGACGAGGTGTGCCGCCCGGAGACCCGGCTCGTGGTCCCGACGCCCGCCGGCCGCCCGTTCACGCAGGCCATGGCCCACGCGTACGCCGAGGAACAGCACCTGGTCTTCGCGTGCGGCCGCTACGAGGGCATCGACCAGCGCGTGGTCGACGACGCCGCGCGGCGGATGCCCGTCGACGAGGTGTCGATCGGCGACTACGTGCTCGTCGGCGGTGAAGCAGCGGTGCTGGTGATCGTCGAGGCCGTCGTCCGGCTGCTGCCGGGGGTGCTCGGCAACGCGCGCTCGGCGGCCGAGGACTCGTTCTCCGATGGGCTGCTCGAAGGCCCCAGCTACACCCGTCCGGAGGTGTGGCGCGACCTGGCGGTGCCGGACGTGCTGCGCTCCGGCAACCACGCGCTCGTCGACCGCTGGCGGCGCGACCAGGCGCTGGAGCGCACCGCCCGGCGCCGCCCGGATCTCCTGGCCAAGTTGCCGGAAGGTAGTCTCGACCGACGAGATCACGAGGTCCTCGACCGGCTCGGCGAGAACCCCGGCTAGACCCCGTGCGAAGCGAGCACGTGCGCCTCTGCCATAATCGACAGGTTGGCGTGAGTGGACCGCCTCGTTCACGAGCCCGCCATCAGCCCCTGGTGTGGTCGCAAGCAGCACTGCTGCGCGCCTGTGCGCCCTGGGGAGAAGTACGCAAGCAATACGAATCGACGAGGACGGACCACGATGAACACCCTGGACGCGCTGGACGCGCAGTCACTGCGTTCCGACATCCCGGATTTCCGCCCGGGCGACACGCTCAAGGTCCACGTCCGCGTCATCGAGGGCAACCGCGAGCGCAACCAGGTCTTCCAGGGCGTCGTCATCCGCCGGCAGGGCGGTGGCGTGCGGGAGACCTTCACCGTCCGCAAGGTCTCGTTCGGCGTGGGCGTCGAGCGCACCTTCCCGGTGCACTCGCCGAACGTCGCCCAGATCGAGGTCTTCAAGCGCGGTGACGTGCGGCGCGCCAAGCTGTACTACCTGCGCGACCTGCGCGGCAAGAAGGCGAAGATCAAGGAGCGCCGCGACAGCCGCGAGACCACCTCTGCCTCCTGAGTGGCAGGGCGGTTCCCGGTAGCCTGGCGACGTGGTCGAACCCGTGCCCCAGAACGCCGCTGAGGATGACCCCGACGGCTCGGAAGAGACTCGTTCCGAGCAGCGTCGGGGCTCCCACCGGCGGGGCAAGCCTCAGAAGAAGCGGTCGTTCTGGAAGGAACTGCCGATCCTGATCGCGATCGCCCTGGTGCTCACGATCCTGATCCAGGCCTTTCTGGCGAAGGTCTTCATGATCCCCTCGGGGTCGATGGAGGCCACGCTTCACGGCTGCCCCGGCTGCACAGGCGACCGGATTCTGGTCGACCGCGTCACGTACGACTTCACCGACCCTTCGCCGGGCGACGTCGTCGTGTTCAAGGGCCCGCCGGCCTGGACCGAGAACGAGATCGCCCCGCAGGAGTCCAGCAACATCGTCGTCCGCGGCCTGCGCGGCTTGGGTTCCCTGGTGGGCTTCGCGCCGCCGGACGAGCGCGACTTCGTCAAGCGGGTGATCGCCGTCGGCGGCCAGACCGTGTCGTGCTGCGATCCGCAGAACCGCGTGATCGTCGACGGCAAGGCGCTCGACGAGCCGTACATCCACTGGGAAAACCCCGACCACGCGGTGCAGGACTCGTTCGCGCCGGTCAAGGTGCCGCAGGGCACCCTGTGGGTGATGGGCGACAACCGCAACAACTCCGCCGACTCCCGCTACCAGGGCCAGGGCGGTGCCAACGGCGCCGTGCCCGTGAGCGATGTGATCGGCAAGGCCCGCATCATCGTCTTCCCGCCGAGCCGGTGGGGTGGCGTGTCGGACCACAACCCGCAGGCCGACGCCCAGCCGGTGGCCCTCGGGGCCCCGGCGTGGCAGGAGAGCATCCCCCTCGGTCTCGGGTTCGCCTCGGCCGTGCCCACGCTGTTCCTCGGCCGGCGTTTCAAGGCACGGCTGCGCAAGGCGGCCGGCCGGAGACGTTAGGGTGCCTCGCCTGAGAAGCTCCGTCAGACGGCACGCTCTGCGAAAAGGTTGAGTGCAGCTGTGACCGTTCCCGTTCCCCGAATCCCGGCCGAACCCCTGCGGCCGCCGCGCGCCGTCGTGCGCGGCGAGCTCTTCTGGGGCTTGCAGGGTGCCCTCGAACGTCGTGGCCTGGGGCCCGTCGCGGGCGTCGACGAGGCCGGCGCCGGTGCGTGCGCGGGCCCGCTCGTGGTCGCTTCGTGCGTGCTGCGCCCCGGCGACGGCGCGCGGCTGCCGGAGCTCACGGACTCGAAGATGCTCACGGCCAAAGCCCGCGATCGCGTCTACGACCTGGTGCTGAAGCGCGCACTCGACTACGCGGTGATCGTGATCCCGTCCGAACAAGTCGACTTGCTCGGCATCCGGGTGATGAACCTCGAGGGGATGCGGCGCGCGGTCGCGGCGCTGCGCGAACACCCGGGGTACGTGCTCACCGACGGCTTCCGAGTGCCCGGCATCCCGGCGCCGAACGTCGCGGTCATCAAGGGTGACCGCAGCGTCGCCAGCATCGCCGCGGCGTCGGTGCTCGCGAAGGTGACGCGTGACCGGATCATGGCCGGCCTGCACGAGGAGCTGCCGGACTACGGCTTCGACGTGCACAAGGGCTACAGCACCAGTGACCACCTGGCGGCCCTCGCCGAGCACGGGCCGAGCGCGGTGCACCGGTGGTCTTACACGAACGTGGCCACCGCGGCCCTCGCGCACGGACTCACTCCACCGCATCCGGTCGTGCTCACCTACGCTGCTCTGGAGAACGCCTTGGCCGAAGGTGCGGTCGAGGACGTTCTCGAGGGTGTTTCCGAAGAGAACCCGAGCGTGCCGGTCCGTGCCCTGGCCCGCTCGGTGGGTAAGAATGAACGCTCCGCCGCCGGAGCAGCCGGACGATCGCGAGGAGGGGCGCGGATTTCATGAGCGCTGAGGATCTCGAGAAGTACGAGACCGAGATGGAGCTCTCGCTGTACCGCGAGTACCGCGACATCGTCGGCCAGTTCTCGTACGTGGTGGAGACCGAGCGGCGGTTCTACCTCGCCAACGCCGTCGACGTGCAAGTGCGGGACGGCGGCGGTGAGGTGTACTTCGAAGTGCGCATGTCCGACGCCTGGGTCTGGGACATGTACCGCCCGGCCCGGTTCGTGAAGCACGTGCGGGTCATCACGTTCAAGGACGTCAACGTCGAGGAACTCGACAAGCCCGACCTGCGCCTCCCGGAAGACGGTCCCTTCAGCGGCTGACGCTTCTCCCGTTCTCGTCGAACGCCACCTCGGTCCTGCCGGGGTGGCGTTCGGGCTATCCGGGGTTGGTGCCGGGCGCGGTAGCACCCACCACCGACATTTCCGCTGCGTTCCCTTCGCTCTCCGCGTCAACGATCCACAGCACCCCACTTGTCCACAGCCCGCCACTTCGCCCCTGGTCACGACCTCCGTCACTCTGCGAAGGTTGTTCGCACACGCACCGTGACAGCCGGCGACGGGCCGGCGGCGGTGCGGCCGAGGGGGAGCGATGAACGACGGCCCGAACCCGGGCGCGCTGTGGCGCCGCGCGGTCGGCCGCTGGGGCGAGGACCTGGCGGCCCGGCACCTGCAGAGCGCCGGCCTCGTGGTGCTCAGCCGCAACTGGCTGTGCCGCGAGGGTGAACTCGACCTCGTCCTGTCGGACGGCGACAAGGTCGTCTTCTGTGAGGTCAAAACCCGCACGGGCACCGGCTTCGGCACGCCCAAGGAATCCGTCACGGACGAGAAGATCGACCGCATCCGGCGCGCCGCGCAGCGCTGGCTGCAGGCCCACCGCGTCGGCTGGTGCCGCACCCGCTATGACGTCGTCACGGTCCTCGCCCCGGCCGGCGCGCACCCCGAGGTCCACCACATCGCGGGAGCGTTCTGATGGCTCTCACGAAGCGGCTCACCGCGGCGCCCGGCTTCCACGTCCGCGCCCACTCGGGTGCCTTGTGCTTCGGGCGACTTGCGGAGGGGTTCTGATGCCCGGCCCGAAATGGTTCGTGTCGGATGTCGACGCCCGCATGCGGTGGCTGCCTGCTGCCGCCGCACGTTTCGGCACCACGCGGGGTTGCTCTGAGGTCCGTCGCGAAGTGGTTGACCGCAGCGTTCGACCTCGAAGTCCGCGCGCGGTCGTCTGCCTGCTGCTATCGCACGCTTCAGAGCATTGCGGAGGTGTGGTGAGGCGTGGCGCGAAGCGGCTCACCGCGGCGCCCGGCTTCCACGTCCGCGCGCAGTCGGGTGCCTTCTGCTTTGGGCGCCTTGCGGAGGTGTTCTGATGCCGATCGCCAAAGCCTGGTCCGTGGCACTGCTTGGCATCGAAGGCCGCGTGATCGAGATCGAAGCCGACCTCGGCGGCGGGCTCAGCCGTGTCACCCTCGTCGGCCTGCCGGACGCCGGCCTGCGTGAGGCGAAGGATCGCGTGCGCTCGGCCGTCCGCAACTCCGGCCAGCCCTGGCCCGACGGCAAGGTCACCCTTGGCTTGTCGCCCGCCAACCTGCCCAAGGTCGGCTCCGGCTACGACCTAGGGATCGCCGCCGCCGTCCTCGCCGCGAACGGCGCCGTCCCGGCCACCAAGCTGCTGCGCACCGTCCTGCTCGGCGAACTCGCCCTCGACGGCCGCATCCGGCCCGTCCGCGGTGTGCTGCCCGGCCTGCTCGCCGCCCGCGCCGCCGGTTACGAACGCGCCCTCGTCCCCACGGAGTCCCTCTTCGAAGCCGCCCTCGTCGACGGCATCGAAGTCTCGGGCGTCTCGCGACTCACCGACCTCGTCGCGTGGCTCAAGGACGAAGGCGACCTCGAACCCAGCCCCGAGCCGACCACCGCTGCCGCACCCGACGTCCCCGACCTCGCCGACGTCGTCGGCCAGCCCGAAGCCCGCTGGGCCCTCGAAGTCGCCGCCGCGGGCGGCCACCACCTCCTGCTGACCGGCCCACCGGGCGTCGGCAAGACCATGCTGGCCAAACGCCTCCCCGGCCTGCTCCCACCCCTCTCCCCGGACGAATCCCTGCAGGTCACCGCCATCCACTCCGTCGAAGGCTCGCTGTCGAAAGCGTCGCCGCTGGTGACCGTGCCGCCGTTCGTCGCGCCTCACCACTCGATCTCCACTGCTGCCCTCATCGGGGGTGGTACGGGCATCGCCGTGCCCGGCGCCATCAGCCGTGCCCACCGCGGCGTCCTGTTCCTCGACGAGGTCTGCGAGTTCACCGGCCACCGTCTCGATTCGCTGCGCACCGTTCTCGAAGAAGGCGAGGTCCGCATCGCCCGAGCGAAAGGCTCTGTGCAGTACCCGGCCCGGTTCCAGCTCATCCTCGCGACGAACCCGTGCCCCTGCGCTCCCGCCCGGGAAACGGACTGCATCTGCTCCCCGGTCGTCCGCCGCCGCTACCTCGGCCGGCTGTCGGGCCCGCTGCTCGACCGCGTCGACCTCCGCGTGCGCCTCCGCCCGCTCACCGCGATCTCCGCCCACCAGTCCACGGCGCCCGAGTCGTCGGAGGTGGTCCGCACCCGCGTCCTCGCCGCGCGCGACCGCGCCGCCCACCGCTTCCGCACCCACGGCTGGCGCGCCAACTCCGACGTCCCCGGCCCCACCCTCCGCCGTGAATTCGCTTTGCCATCGGCAACCACCGCCCTCCTCGACCGAGCCCTCCACCGCGGCCTCCTCACCGCCCGCGGCGCTGACCGCTGCCTCCGCATCGCCTGGACCCTCGCCGACCTCGCCGGAGTCGCCCACCCGACACCGGACCACGTCTCCGCCGCCCTGGACTTCCGCGAACGGTCCGCCGCGTGAGCCCCAAGTCCTCGTCGGGTCCCTCGCGGGCTTCGCCGCAGACCGCGGTGAGCGCTGGTGACGGTCGTGCCGGGCCTGGCCATCCCGGCCGCCCTGGGTCTCGCAGGCGGTTCGCTGGCACTCGCGGGGTTCGTGTGGGTGCTGATCGCCGCGACCGGTGCTGGGCTGCTGTGCCGGTCGGGAAGGTCCGGTCCAGCGCCCGACGCTCGCCCGCTTCGACACCGTCCACTTCGGTGAGCGCCTGGGCAGGCTCCTGTGCGGCTGCGTCGCCGCGTTCGCGGTGATCTGCGCCGACCGGGCGTCACCGGTGCCTACGTCGGGAGCCCGTCTGTCGCTCGGCACAACCGCCCCGCGCGGTGGGCCGTGGCGCTTCGCCTGGGGTCTCGCCGATGCCGATGCCGATGTCGTGTCCGCGGCGCTGGATTTCCACGGACGGTCCGCTGCATGACCATCGAGCTACGGCCGTATCGGCGCCCAGCGCGGCGGGGCCACCCGCCAGGCACTCAACGGCCGCCGCTGCCGGGCAGGACTGCGAAAGTTACGCGCGCCGCGACTTCGCCCGGAACTCCCGAGGCCCGATCACCTCGTGCTGCGCCGCGTTCCACATCGTCCGGCGCGTGAGCTCCTCCTCAGCGGCGCCGCGCCGCTCACCGGCTGCGGTCGGTCTGCGGATGGGGCTTCTCCGGCAAAAACCAGCCCGCTCGACCGCTGTGGCGTCGTCGCGCCGGCCACCGGCTCCGCATTGCCCGGCCTCCGCAGACCAAGCGCGGCCCCAGCTGTCCCTGCCATTTCCCGTTTCCGTGAAAGGACCGCCGCAATGACCCACGTACGAAAGGAAACCCCGTGAAAAGCCCCACGCCAGCAACCGCCACGCGATCCGCGAAACGCCACCTGCGGCTCGTCCCGAAGCGCCCCGATCCGCCCGTGCGCGACCCCGCTCGGGTGCGCGCCTGCCTCGAGCCGCGGCGGTTGTCGGTGCTCAGACCGGGAGGTGCGGCATGACGCTTCTGCCCGCGGAGCAGCAGCCGGCCACCGCGACAGACGAAGAGCGCCTCGCTCGGGCTTACCTGGTGCGTGTCGCCGAGCCGCCGGCGGCTGCGTTGGTCGCGTTCGTGGGGGAGCGGGGGCCGGTGGAGGCGGCGGCGCGGGTGCGCAGTGGCGACTGCCCGGAGAAGGTCCGGCGCGAGACCGCGGCGCGCCGTGAAGTGGACAAAGCCGAGGAGGACCTCGAAGCAGCGGCGAAAACCGGGGCGCGGCTGGTGGTGCCCGAGGACCACGAGTGGCCGGCCTGGCCGTTGCTGTCGCTGGCCGTCGCGAGCGGGCGAGGGGTCGAGAACGTCGCCGCGCCGCTCGCGTTGTGGGTGCGTGGCGAGGCGAGCCTCGTGGAGGCCGCCGATCGTGCGGTCGCCGTCGTCGGGGCGCGGATGGCGACGAACTACGGCGTGCACAACGCCGCGGAGCTCGCGCACGGCCTGGCCGTTCAGGGCGTGCCCGTGTTCTCCGGAGCCGCGATGGGCATCGACGGCGCGGCCCACCGCGGTGCGCTCAGCGCGGACGGCGTGACCGTCGCCGCGCTGGGGTGCGCCGTCGACGTCGCATACCCGGCCGGCCACGTCGACCTGTTGAAACGCATCGCGGGCAACGGAGGCGCGGTCATCAGCGAGTACGCGCCCGGCACGCCGCCGGCGAGGCACCGGTTCCTGGTCCGGAACCGGCTCATCGCCGGGCTCACGGACGGCACGGTCGTCATCGAGGCGGGCATCCGCAGCGGCGCGCGCAACACCGCCACGACCGCGGGCGCGCTCGGCAAGGTCGTCATGGCGCTGCCCGGCCCGGTGCAGTCCGGCAACTCCGCCGGGTGCCATGCGCTGATCCGCGACTGCAAAGCCACGCTGGTCACGTCCGTCGAGGAGGTGGTCGAGACCGTCGGCCGGTTCGGGCCGAGACCGGAGGAGGATCGCCCGCGGACCAAGCGGCCCACCGATGGCCTCGCCCCCGAAGCGCTGCGCGTCTACGAAGCGCTCGTACCGCGAGCCGGACGCTGGGCGGACCAGGTCGCGACCGAGTCGGGCGTGCCGGTGGACCGGGTGCGCGCGCTGCTGCCCGAGCTGGAGATCGACGGCTTCGCCGTGCGCGGCGACACCGGGTGGCGCCGGATCGTGCGCTCGGCTGCGCGGTGAACGGCGTGGCGATGCTTGACCTCGGGCGGTGGTTCGCGCAGCGTGATCGGCATGCCGTCAGCGAGCGCCCGCCGGGACACAGCCGCGCGCCCCGCGGGGCACCGGAAAAGCCCGCCGCGTCCCGATTTCCGCGCACTTCGCGAGGCGTTGCCCGCTTCGGAGCGGGCCGTGGTGGCCGATTACGAACGGCATCTGTCGCTCGAGCGCGGCCTGTCGCCGCACACGGTGCGCGCGTACGTGGGCGACGTCGTCTCGCTGCTGGCATTCCTGACCGCGGCGGAGGAGGACGGCCCGGCGCGCGCGCTCGCCGAGCTGAACGTCGGGCACCTGCGCGCGTGGCTCGCCGGGCAGCGCGGCGGCGGTGCGGGCCGGACCACGCTGGCGCGGCGCGCCGCCGCGGCGAGAACCTTCACGGCTTGGGCCCATCGTCAGGGCGTGCTGAAGGCGGACCCCGGTGGCCGGCTCGCGGCGCCGCGAGCCCACCGGACGCTGCCGGGTGTGCTGCGGGCCGAGCAGGCCGGCCAGTTGATGCAGGCGGCCGCAGCGGGAGCCGAGCAGCGAGACCCGGTCGCGCTGCGTGACCGTGCTGTTGTCGAGCTGCTGTACGCGACGGGCATCCGGGTTTCGGAGCTGTGTGGTCTGGATGTCGGCGCCGTCGACTTCGAGCGGCGTGTCGTGTCGGTGATCGGGAAGGGCGACAAGGAGCGGACGGTGCCGTTCGGCGTCCCGGCGGCCGACGCGCTCACCGCGTGGCTCGACGCGGGGCGTCCCGAACTGCTCGGCGCGAAGTCGGGACAGGCCCTCTTCCTGGGCGTTCGCGGCAATCGGCTCGACCCGCGGGCGGCGCGCCGCGTCGTGCACGAGGCGGTGGCCGCGGTGCCCGGAGCACTCGACATGGGGCCACACGGACTCCGGCACTCTGCCGCGACCCATCTGCTGGAAGGAGGTGCCGATCTCAGGAGCGTTCAGGAACTGCTCGGTCACGCTACGCTTGCCACGACCCAGCTCTACACTCACGTGACCGTCGATCGGCTGAAGGCGATCCATGACCGAGCACATCCACGGGCCTGACGAGGCCGGTGGCGGCTCGGCTGAAAACCGTCGGGCCGCGCCGCCGGCGCACGCGCATCCGCACGAGCACGGAGACCATACTGAGCCGCATGCCGAGAACCACCGTGCAATGACCTCCACGCCACAAGTCACGGATGCCGGGGCGAGCGCCTCCGGCGACCGGGACGCCGTCAGCGAAGACGGCCGGCCCGGGCACGACGTCGACGCGGGCATCCAGGCGTTGTGGCAGCAGTTCGCCGACAAGGCGGACCAGACCTCGCGCGACCGCCTCGTGCTGCACTACGCGCCGCTGGTGAAGTACGTCGCGGGCCGCGTCGGCACGGGCCTGCCGACGCACGTCGACGTCGGCGACCTCGTGCAGTCCGGCATCTTCGGCCTCGTCGACGCCATCGAGAAGTTCGAGCCCGCGCGCGGGCTGCGGTTCGAGACCTACGCCATGCAGCGCATCCGCGGCGCCATCCTCGACGATCTGCGTTCGCAAGACTGGGTGCCCCGCGCCGTGCGCAGCAAGGCGAAGGAGGCGGAGCGCGCGCTGGAACGGCTGGGCGCGCGCCTGCACCGCACGCCCACGGACGCCGAGCTCGCCCGCGAGCTCAACATCGGCGTCGACGAGCTGCGCGACTTCTACGGCCAGCTCCAGCTCACCAGCGTTGTCGCGCTCGAGGACCTCGTCACGGCCGGCAAGGACAGCGGCTCCCTCGTCGACACCCTCCCCGACGACGGCGCCGTCGACCCGGTCGCGGTCCTCGTCGACCAGGACAACCGCCGCCAGCTCGCGGAGGCCATCGCCCAGCTCACCGAGCGCGACAAGATCGTGGTCAGCCTCTACTACTTCGAAAGCCTCACGCTGGCCGAGATCGGCAAGGTCCTGGGCGTCACGGAGTCGCGCGTGAGCCAGCTCCACACCCGCGCCGTGATGCGGCTGCGCGCCAAGCTCACGGAGCAGCTCACCAGCTGAGCCGCCTCACCCCGTCCCGTCCCACGGCTTCAGCCGCACCCGGCTCGGCGTGCCGGTCAGGGCCAGCGGATCGATGTACTCCTCTCCCCGGCGCGCGCCCCAGTGCAGGCACGCCGCGCTCGGGCAGCCCGGATGGCCCGCCGTCACCGTCCCCAGCGGCTGCCCCCGGTACACCTGATCCCCGGCGGCGACGGACGGCGTGAGCGGCAGGTACGTCGTCCGCAGTCCGCCATCGTGGTCCACCGCCACCACGCCGTGCCCGCCGACGTCACCCGAGAACACCACCACACCCACGTCGGCGGCCAGCACCTGCTGTCCCACGGCCGCCTCCAGGTCGACGCCCCGGTGCCCCGGCCCGTACACGGTCGCCGGCGGCTCGAAGTACCGCGTGACCTTCGGCCGCGGTGTCAACGGCCACGCCAGCCGGCCCCGTTGCGCCACGGGCGCTTGCTGTCCCGCCGGTTCCGCGGGTGCGCCGGACACAGGAGGTCCAGCCGTCCCGCTCGGCGCCGGCGTCAGCAGCTGATCGGCCAGCGCGCGCCCGGCCGGCGCGCCCGGCAGCGCCACCACCAGCACCAACGCTGCCACCAGCACGAACCTCGCCCACCCCGGCGCCCGCCGCCACGCCGCGCGGCGCACGAGCGCCACAACGCGCGCCGCCAGCGGCTCGGTGGGCCGCCGATGCCGGCCGCCCCGGGTCGGCTGAGGGGTCCGGCCCGGCCGGCTCGCGGAATCTGGCGGCCCAGCACCCCGCCCGATCCGGGGCACGCGAACCACACCACTCCCCATCGAAAACCGCAGCCGCGGCGGAGAGGAACACGAAGTCGTCGTCACGGGTTTCATGATGGGGCCACGGCCGGTGAGCACGGTGCCGACAAGGGGAGTTGTCCACAGGGCGAGCGAGTTGTGGACAACTGACGGGTCCGGGAACGCTGCCGGTGGGGCCACCCCTGGTGACAGGAGGTAGAATCTTTTGCGCAGCCCACCAGCTGGGCTGACTTCGCGTGCTCGTGCGCGCATCCCCGGCCGGTTCCGCACCGCGGAGCGCCGGACGGAGGGTCGCACGGGGCTCGGCGGTCCCTGGGGTTCTTCGAAGGAAAAGCATCAGGGTCCGGGCACCGGCACGGCACCAGGGCGAGCGGTCACCCGGCCGCGAGCGACAACCGAACAAGCACGTCCGCGGCGGCGAAAACCGCGGGGGTGCGCGACCACAGAGAAGGTGTGATTCCGGCAATGGCCGTCGTCACCATGAAGCAGCTGCTCGACAGCGGCGTGCACTTCGGGCACCAGACCCGTCGGTGGAACCCGAAGATGAAGCGCTACATCTTCACCGAGCGCAACGGCATCTACATCATCGACCTGCAGCAGACGCTGACGTACATCGACCGTGCGTTCGAGTTCATCAAGGAAACCGTCGCGCACGGCGGCACCATCATGTTCGTCGGCACGAAGAAGCAGGCGCAGGAAGCGATCGCCAACGAGGCCGCGCGCGTGGGCATGCCCTACGTCAACCAGCGCTGGCTCGGCGGCATGCTGACCAACTTCCAGACCGTGCACAAGCGCCTCCTGCGCCTCAAGGAGCTCGAGGCTCAGGAGCAGACCGGTGGCTTCCAGGGGCTGACCAAGCGCGAGATCCTCACGCTGACCCGCGAGAAGGACAAGCTCGAGAAGACCCTCGGCGGTATCCGCGACATGGCCAAGGTGCCGAGCGCGGTGTGGATCGTCGACACCAAGAAGGAGCACATCGCCGTCGGCGAGGCTCGGAAGCTCAACATCCCGGTCGTCGCGATCCTCGACACCAACTGCGACCCGGACGAGGTCGACTACCCGATCCCGGGCAACGACGACGCGATCCGCTCGGCCGCGCTGCTGACCAAGGTGGTGGCCGAGGCCGCCGCCGCCGGCCTGATGGCGCGCTCGAGCCGTGGTGGCGCATCGGCCGACGCCAAGCCGGAGCCGGGCGTCGCGTCGGACGAGCCGCTGGCCGAGTGGGAGAAGGAGCTGCTCGCCGGTTCGGACACCGCCGCGGCCGACGCCTCCGAGGCCGCCGCCGCGACGGAAGCCGCGACCGAGGCCGCGAGCGAGCAGGCCCCGGCCAACTCCTGATTCGACCGTGCCCGGGTGGTCCGCAGGGCCGCCCGGGCACCGCTCACCACACGTACCTGAAACGGACGGATTCAACACGATGGCGAACTACACCGCCGCTGACGTGAAGCGCCTGCGCGAGCTGACCGGCGCGGGCATGATGGACTGCAAGAAGGCCCTCGAGGAGAACGCCGGCGACTTCGACAAGGCCGTCGAGTTCCTGCGCATCAAGGGTGCCAAGGACGTCGGCAAGCGCGCCGAGCGCGCCACTGCCGAGGGCCTCGTCACCGGTGACGGCGGCGTGCTCATCGAACTCGACTCCGAGACCGACTTCGTCGCCAAGAACGACGACTTCCAGCAGCTCGCCGCCAAGATCGTCGAGGCCGCGAAGACCCTCAAGACCAGCGACGTCGAGGCCCTCAAGGCCGCCGACCTCGGTGGCAAGCCGGTCAGTGAGGCCATCCAGGAGCTGTCGGCCCGCATCGGCGAGAAGCTGGAGCTGCGCCGCGTCGTGTCGTTCGAGGGCCAGACCGCGACCTACCTGCACCGCCGCGGCTCGGACCTGCCGCCGGCCGTGGGTGTGCTCGTCGAGTTCACCGGCGACGACAGCGAGGCGGCCCGCGGTGCCGCCATGCAGGTCGCCGCGCTGCGCGCGAAGTACCTGACCCGTGACGAGGTGCCGGCCGAGATCGTCGAGAACGAGCGCCGCATCGCCGAGCAGACCGCTCGCGAAGAGGGCAAGCCGGAGCAGGCCTTGCCGAAGATCATCGAGGGCAAGGTCAACGCGTACTACAAGGACAACGTCCTGCTCGAGCAGCCGTCGGTCAAGGACAACAAGAAGACCGTCAAGGCCCTGCTCGACGAGGCCGGCGTGACCCTGACCCGGTTCGCCCGGTTCGAGGTCGGCCAGGCCTGACAGAGGTACTGGGACTAGGTTCTGCCACTGTGCCCCGTCTCCGCGGTGCGGGGACGGGGCACAGTCGGGTTTAGCCGCACAACCCCTCACGAAGGGGCGGCGCGGCCATCGAACACAGGAGGCGACACACAGATGGGTGACCGGGTCGACGGTGGCTACCGGAGGGTGCTGCTGAAGCTGGGCGGCGAGATGTTCGGTGGCGGCTCGATCGGGGTCGACCCCGATGTCGTCCACTCCGTCGCGCGGCAGATCGCCGCGGTCGCGCGCACCGGCGTCCAGGTGGCGGTGGTGATCGGCGGCGGCAACTACTTCCGCGGCGCGGAGCTCTCCCAGCGGGGGATGGACCGTGACCGCGCGGACTACATGGCCATGCTGGGCACCGTGATGAACTGCCTGGCTCTGCAGGACTTCCTGGAGAAGGAAGGCCTGCCCACGCGCGTGCAGACCGCCATCACGATGGGCCAGGTCGCCGAGCCGTACATCCCGCGCCGCGCCGAGCGGCACCTGGAGAAGGGTCGCGTGGTCATCTTCGGCGCCGGGGTCGGCATGCCGTACTTCTCCACCGACACCGCCGCCGCGCAGCGCGCGCTGGAGCTCGGCTGCGAGGCCGTGCTCATGGCCAAGGCCGTGGACGGTGTCTACACCGCGGACCCGAAGACCGACCCGGACGCGAAGATGTTCCACGAGATCACCCACCGCGAGGTGCTCGAACGGGACCTCAAGGTCGCCGACGCCACCGCGTTCAGCCTGTGCATGGACAACAACATGCCGATCATCGTGTTCAACCTCCTCACCGAGGGGAACATCGCCCGTGCGGTGAGTGGTGAGAGGATCGGGACGCTGGTCAGCACCCCCGCCGACGGGGCGTCGGCGTAGACCTGCTGGGATCAGCACTGGATCGACAATCACAACACCGGGAGTAGCCGTGATCGACGAGACCCTCCTCGACGCCGAGGAGAAGATGGAAAAAGCGGTGTCCGTCGCGAAGGAGGACCTGACGTCGGTGCGCACCGGCCGGGCCACCCCATCGATGTTCTCGCGCATCGTCGTCGAGTACTACGGCGCGCCGACCCCGCTGAACCAGCTGGCGAGCGTCAACGTGCCCGAGGCGCGGATGGCGCTGATCAAGCCCTACGACCAGACCCAGATCGGCGCCATCGAGAAGGCGATCCGCGAGTCGGACCTCGGTGTGAACCCGAGCAACGACGGCAACGTCATCCGCATCGTCATCCCGCAGCTCACCGAGGAGCGGCGGAAGGAGATGGTGAAGGTCGCGAAGGGCAAGGGCGAGGACGCCCGCGTGTCGATCCGCAGCATCCGCCGCAAGGCGAAGGAAGAGCTCGACCGGATCGCCAAGGACGGCGAGGCGGGTGAAGACGAGGTCGTGCGCGCCGAGAAGGAACTGCAGAACCTCACCGACACCTACGTGCACCAGGTCGACGAGCTGGTGAAGCACAAGGAAGCCGAGCTGCTCGAGGTCTGATGAGCCAGGTGAGTGAGGAACGAGAAGAGCGGGTGGAGCACACCCCGCCGCCGGAGCCGGCGAAGGAGCCGGAACCGGCGAAGAAGGCCTCCCGGGCCGGCCGGAACCTCCCGGCCGCCATCGGGGTGGGCCTGGTGCTCGGCGCGGCCATCATCGTTTCCCTGCTCACCGTCCGCTTCATCTTCATCGGGGTCATCGCGATCGCGATCGGGGTCGGCACGTTCGAGTTCGCCGGCGTGCTCCGCCGTGTCGCGAACATCAAGGTCGCGATGATCCCCGTGCTCGTCGGCGGCCAGGCGATGATCTGGCTGGCCTGGCCGTTCGGCCGCGCGGGGGCCCTCACGGCGTTCGTGATCACGGTGCTCGCCTGCCTGCTGTGGCGGCTGCCCGGCGGTGCCGATGGTTACCTCCGCGACATCTCGGCGTCGGTGTTCGCGAGCGCGTACCTGCCGCTGTTCGGGGCGTTCGCCGCGATGCTCGTCCCGCCCGACGACGGAGTCGGCCGAGTGCTCACGTTCCTCATCGCCGTCGTCGCCTCCGACACGGGCGGCTACATCGCCGGCGTCCTCGGCGGCAAGCACCCGATGGCGCCCACGATCAGCCCCAAGAAGTCCTGGGAGGGCTTCGCGGGGTCGATGGTCGCGGGCATCGTCGCCGGCATCCTCACGATCAGCCTGATGCTCCACGGCCACACCTGGCAGGGCGCCGTGTTCGGGGCCGCGATCGTGCTCACGGCCACGCTCGGCGACCTCGTCGAGTCGCTGATCAAGCGCGACCTCGGCATCAAGGACATGGGCACGCTCCTGCCGGGCCACGGCGGCATCATGGACCGCCTCGACTCGCTGCTGCCCTCGGCCGTCGTCTCCTGGCTGCTGCTCTCCGCGTTCGTCCCCGCCTGACCTGCGGTGGGAGGCCGTGCCTCCCAGCGGTGAGCGAACCGTTCGTGGACCGCCGAAGTGTCCGCGGGGTTCACTCGGAGGCATGATCGCCTCGACACAGGAACGGGCTCCGGCTCGGCTCGCGCTCACCGCGGTGTGCCTCGGGTTCGTGATGATCACGCTCGACGCGACCATCGTGAACCTCGCACTGCCGGCCATCGGCGCCGAATTCGCCGAACTCTCGACGGCCGCGCTGCAGTGGGTCGTCGACTCCTACACCGTCGCACTGGCCGCGTTCCTGCTCACTTGGGGTGCAGCGGGAGACCGGTGGGGTTCGCGGCGCGTCTTCGAAGTCGGCACCGCGGTGTTCGTCGTCGCCTCGATCGCCTGTGCGGCAGCGGGTTCCCTGCCGTGGCTGGTTGCCGCCCGGGCCGTGCAAGGCGCCGGCGCGGCCGCGCTGCTGCCGTCGTCGCTCGCGCTGATCGTCCACCAGTTCCCCGACCCGGGTGCCCGCGCCCGCGCGCTCGGCGTGTGGGGCGGCCTCAGCGGTGTCGGGCTCGCGGCCGGCCCGATGCTCGGCGGGCTCGCCGTCGGGCTGGCCGACTGGCGGCTCGTGTTCGCGGTGAACGTGCCCATCGGGCTCATCGCGATCGTGCTGACGCGCCGGTGCGTCACGGAGACCACGCCGCACCAGCGGACCCGCCTCGACGTCGTCGGCCAAGTCCTCGGCACCGCGGCGCTGGCGTGCGTCGTCGCGGGGTTCATCGAGGCCGGCCACGCGGGCTGGACGGACGCGACGACCCTCGTGCTGATCGTCGCCGGTGTGGTCGCCGGGATCGCGTTCGTGGTCGCCGAAAAGGTGATCACCGCGCCGGTGCTGCCGCTGGGCGTGCTCAAGGTTCGCGACTTCGCCGTCGCGACGGCCATCGGTGGCCTGTTCAACTTCTGCCTCTACGGCACCCTGTTCTGCCTCGCCCTGTTCTTGCAACGGGTGTGGCACCTCGGCGCGCTCACCGCGGGCCTGGCGCTCGTGCCGCTGACGCTCGCGGTGGGGCTCAACGCGTTCTTCAGCGGTGGTCTCACCCACCGGTTCGGCTCGCGCGTGCCGATCATCGCCGGCGGGCTCACGGCGCTGGCCGGTTCGGCGGGCCTGGCGCTGCTGCCGCACGACCGGGCGCCGGTGCCGCTGATCGTGTTCTCGCTGGTCTTCGGCTGCTGCTCGCTCGCGATGCCCGCGATGACGTCGCTGGCCATGAACGCGTTGCCCGGTAAGGCAGGGCTCGCCGCGGGCGTGCTCAACGCGGCGCGGCAAACCGGCGGCGCGGTGGGCGTCGCGCTCGTCGGCGGGCTGCTGCCGGGCACGGCGCTCTGGGTCGTCGCCGGTGGTTACGCCGGGATCGTGCTGCTCACGGGCCTGCTGAGGCGTCAGCCGGTGGGTCAGTCGTCGTAGGGGTCGTCGACCTCGGCGCGGCCGATGTCGTCGAGCGTGCGCGAGTGGTCGATGACCGCGAACACCGCGCCGTCGGGGTCGGCGAGGATCGCCATGCGGCCGTATGCGGTGTCGTACGGCTGGATCACCACGGTCCCGCCGAGCATCAACGCCTGGCCGGCCGTCGCGTCGGTGCCGCGCGCCGGGTCGACCTCGAAGTACACGAGCCAGTGCGGGGGAGTGTCGCGGCTGTACTCGGAACCCATCACGTACCGGTAGAGCACGGGCGTGTGCTCGATGAGGTATTCCACGTAGTCGAACGCGTCGCCGTCGCCGATCTGGTGGCTCGCGTAGTTGAAGAGCTTCGTGTAGAAGTGGTCGGCCGCCGCGCCGTCGTGGGCGTTGAGGTCGGCGCCGCTGAAGGTGTTGGGGACGCCGGTGACGAACCGCCAATTCGGCGGCGCTTCCCAGAACACGACGGGCGCGCCCGAAGCGTCGACCGCGTGCACGATGCTGCCGCGGTCGGGGATCGCGACGGGGCCGAGAGTCACCTGGCCGCCCAGGTATTCCACCCATTCGGCCGCGCTCGCGGTGTGCGGCACCGAGATGTGCAGCGTCCAGCCGGGCGCGCTCTGCGCACCCGCTTGGTAGAGCCCGCCCGTCGGCTCGCCCGCGAGCGACGAGATCCAGTAGCGCCCCGTGGGCGTCGCGGGGTCGCGGTGGACTTCGTACTCCCAGCCGAAAAGCCCGGTGTAGAACTGTTGCGTCACCGCTTCGTCGCGACAGGCCACCTCGATCCAGCACGGGAGCCCGGCCGGAATCGCACTGGCACTGGCCGAGCCGACCGACATGGTGATCTCCTCCCCGGTTGAGGGAGAAGTTTATGCGGTGCCCGTGATTTTTTCGCTCTGAGCTGGGAACCCGGAACCGGGTCGCGGCCGAGGACGTTGGAGTCGTTCGTGCGATGGTTCTCCCGCTCCGCCGCGTCGTCCCACTCGGCCGAGGTCCTGCCGAGCCCCAACATCTGGTACTACCAGCGGGCTTACGAGCTGGAGAACCGCGCGCAGGACGCCGGCGGTGAGATCTGGCGCGCGCTGCGCGAAGAGTGCGAGTGGGCAGGTCGCGACGTCCTGGACATCGGCTGTGGTGACGGATTCCACTTGCCGTACTTCGCCCGCGAGGCGCGCTCGGTGCTCGGCGTCGAGCCGCACGCACCGCTGGCACGCGACGCGGCGAAGCGCGTGGCGGAATTGCCGAACGTGTCGGTGAAGGAAGGCCGCGCGCAACGGCTGCCGGTCGCCGACGCGAGCGTCGACGTGGTCCACGCGCGCACGGCGTACTTCTTCGGGCCGGGCTGCGAACCGGGGCTGCGCGAAGCGGAGCGCGTGCTGCGGCCCGGCGGGTCGATCGTGATCGTCGACCTCGACGCGACGAGCGAACCCTACGGCGGATGGATGCGAGCGGATCTGCCGCACTACGACCCGGTTGCCGTGGAACGGTTCTTCGCGGCCGAGGGCTTCCGCCTCCGGCGGGTCGCGACGCGCTGGCAGTTCGCCGATCACGCGTCACTGGAGTCAGTGCTGAAGATCGAGTTCAGTCCGAAGGTGGCCGAACGAGCCGTCGCCGAGGTGCTTCGCGGCACCGGCAGCGGGCTGGCCGCCGGCGTGACGCTGCCGGTGGGCTACCGCGTTCACACGCGCGGCAAGCCCACCGGCCTCGTCCTGCCGGGTCACTCGGCCGTCTCCGGCGAGCCGTCTTCGGCGGAATCGTCTTCGACCTCACCGAGGATCGTGTAGATCGAGCGGCGTGCCTCGTTGAGCACGTCGACCACGCGGGCCTGCTGGCCCGGGGAGCCGGCGCGCATCACCTGCACCACCGCCGCCGCGAGCGTGGCGCCCGCCTTGCGCAGGTCGACCTCGACGGGGTCGACCTCCTCGGCGAAGTGCTCCCACGGCGGGGTACCGGTCTGCTGCTCCGCCGCCGCGCGGCCTTCGTCGGTGAGCTGGAACAGCTTCTTGCCGTTCTCGTCGTTGCTCACGACCAGGCCCTCGTCGGCCAGCATCTGCAGCGTCGGGTAGATCGAGCCGGGGCTGGGCTTCCAGAAGCCGCCGCTGCGCTCGCCGATCTCGCGGATGATCTCGTAGCCGTGCCGCGGCTGCTCCGCCAGCAGGACCAGGATCGCCGCGCGGACGTCGCCGCGTCGGCCGCGACGCGGGCCGTGCCCCCGCCGCCCGCCCGGACCGTGTCCGCGCCGGCCGCGAGGACCGCCGGGACCGAACCCGAACTCGCCGAACTCGCGGGCCCAAGGGCCGAACGCCGGACGGCCGTGTTCACCGTGCTCGAAGTGCGCGCCTCGCGCACCGGGGAAGGGATGTCGTCTCATGATCAGTGTTCCTTTCTCGAACGGTTGCGACACGTTCACGATATATCGGAAACGGTCGTCGAGCAACCCGCTCGTCTCCAGGGACCTGCGCGAGGCCCGTTTCCGGTGGTCGGAGATACTCGAAGGAGTAGGAAGACGCCTGAAACGACCTGGGAGACCCGACCCCCCATGCTGGACCGAGCGGTCATCGACGCCCTGTTCCCCGCGGATCTGCCCGAGCCGGAGCACTGGGAACAGCGCTACCCGGCGCGGCCGTTGCCCGACGGCGCGAAGGTGACCCGGTTCGGCCCGTCCCCGACGGGCTTCGTGCACATCGGCGGCATCTACGTGGCCACCATCGACCAGGACGTCGCGCGCCGCTCGGGCGGCCGCTACCTGGTGCGCGTGGAGGACACCGACCAGTCGCGCGAGGTCGAGGGCGCGCTGGAGCAGTTCGAGCGCGGCTTCTCCTACTTCCACCTCGCCGCCGACGAGGACTCGCTGCGCGGTGGTGACTACGGCCCGTACCGCCAGTCGGAGCGCGAGCAGATCTACCTCACCTACGTGCGCCACCTGCTGCGCGAAGGCCGCGCGTACATCGACTTCGCGACGAAGGACGAGCTCGCGTCCATCACCGCGCGCCAGCAGGCGACCAAGCTGCCCACCGGCTACTACGGCTCGTGGGCGATCTGGCGCGACGCCGACCCGGCCGACGTGCAGGCGAAGCTCGACGCCGGCGAGCCGTGGGTCGTGCGGTTCCGCGCGCCCGACGACAGCGGTCAGCGCGTACGCTTCACCGACGCCATCCGCGGCACGATCGAAGCCGAGGCCAACCGCAACGACGTGGTGATCCTCAAGAGCTCCGAGCAGAGCCCGCGGCTGCCCACCTATCACTTCGCGCACGCCGTGGACGATCACCTGATGCGCGTGAACCTCGTGATCCGCGGCGACGAGTGGATCTCGTCGGTGCCGGTGCACCAGCAGCTGTTCGAGGCGCTCGGGTTCGAGCCGATCACCTACGCGCACATCGCCCCGCTGATGAAGCAGGAGGGCGGCAGCAAGCGCAAGCTGTCGAAGCGCAAGGACCCCGAGGCGTCGGTCGACTTCTACATCGAGGCCGGCTACCCGACCGAGGCCGTCCTGTACTACCTGCGCGGGCTCGCGAACGGCCGGCTCGCCGAGTTGCCTCTCGAGCAGGCGCTGCGGGAACCGATCAACCTCGACGAGTGCGGTGTCGCGGGACCGCTCGTGGACCTGGTGAAGCTCGACGACATCTCCGCCGACCACGTCGCGACGCTGTCGGGTGAGGACATCCTCGCGGCAGTGCGCACGTGGGCGCAGCAGTTCGACCCGGAGCTGGACTCCGTGCTCGACTCGTCTGAGGAACTGGCGCTGCGGGCGCTGTCCGTCGAGCGCGTCGGGGTCGAGAACCCGCGCAAGGACCTCAAGAAGTGGAGCGAGTTCCGCGCGGTCTACGGGTTCTTCTTCCCGCAGCTGCTCGCACCTGTGACCGGGCCGGACGACGAGCGCATCGCCGCGCTCGGCGTCGCGCCGGACGTCGTGCGCGCGGTCGCCTCGGACTTCGTCGAGAACTACCAGCAGCTCGACGACGGGCAGGAGTGGTTCCAGCAGATCCGCGACGTCGCGGCGAAGCACGGTTTCGCCCGCAACGCCAAGGAGTTCAAGAAGGACCCCGACGCGTTCCCGGGTTCGATCCGCGAGGCCTCGCAGATCATCCGTGTCACGATCACCGGGTCCACGCGCAGCCCGGACCTGCACTCGATCACGCAGGCGCTGGGCCGCGACGAGACCCTGCGCAGGTTCGGCCCGCTCGTTTCGTGACGGGCCGCACAGGGCCGGGGGAGTGCTGACCGGCGTGTCCGGTGGACGTGGAATACTGGATCGGTCATGACTGCGCTCCCCCTTGTTTTCGACGCGCCCAAGCGCGGCCTGCCGCCGCGCCACCTCGCCGACCTCTCGTCCGCCGAGCGTGCCGAGGCCGTGGTCGGACTGGGGGAGAAGGCGTTCCGCGCCAAGCAGTTGTCGAACCACTACTTCTCGCGGCTGACCGTCGACCCGGCGGACATGACCGACATCCCGGCCGCGTCGCGCGAGCGGCTCGTCGCGGAGCTGATGCCGCCGCTGCTCACCGAGGTCCGCGCGCTGTCGGCTGACGCCGGGGCCACGCGCAAAACGCTGTGGCGCGCCCACGACGGCACGCTGCTCGAAAGCGTGCTCATGCGCTACCCGGATCGCGCGACGCTGTGCATTTCGAGCCAGGCCGGTTGCGGCATGGCGTGCCCGTTCTGCGCCACCGGCCAGGGCGGTCTCGACCGCAACCTGTCGACGGCCGAGATCGTGGACCAGGTCCGCTCGGCCGCCGCGGTCATGCGCGACGGCGCGATGCCCGGTGGTCCCGGACGCCTGTCGAACATCGTGTTCATGGGCATGGGCGAACCACTGGCGAACTACAAGCGCGTGGTGGCGGCGGTTCGGCGGATCACGGAGCCGGCTCCGTCGGGTCTGGGGATTTCGCAGCGTTCGGTGACGGTGTCGACCGTGGGTCTGGCGCCGGCGATCCGGAAGCTGGCGGACGAGAAGATGCAGGTGCGGCTGGCTGTCTCGCTGCACACGCCGGACGACGAGTTGCGGGACACGCTGGTGCCGGTGAACAACCGGTGGTCGGTCGACGAGGTGCTCTCGGCTGCGCGGTACTACGCGGACACGTCGGGCCGGCGGGTGTCGATCGAGTACGCGTTGATCCGGGACATCAACGACCAGCCGTGGCGGGCGGAGCTGCTGGCCCGTCGCCTGCGCAAGCACCTGGGCCAGCTGGTGCACGTGAACGTGATCCCGCTGAACCCGACGCCGGGTTCGAAGTGGGACGCCTCCCCGAAGCCCGTCGAGCGCGAGTTCGTGCGCCTGGTCAACGCGGGTGGCGTTGCGTGCACCGTGCGCGACACCCGTGGTCAGGACATCGCCGCCGCGTGCGGCCAGCTGGCCGCCGAGGGCTGAGTTTTCGTTTCAGTGATGGAGAAGTTGCCTTGATGTCGACCCCCAGCCTGCTCGATCCGGCTGCCGAGGAACTCAAACTGACCGGCGGGCGCACGGCCACCGATGTGGCCCGTACGGCTCGCACGCTGCTGGGCGAGCGGTTCGATCCGGTGTCGTTCATGTACGTGCTGATGCGCGCGTACTCCGTGGACTTCCACGCCGCCCGTGACGCTTCCCGGTGGCAGGGATTCGGCGAGGGCCCGCGGCAGTTGTCGGATGCGGATCTGGAAGCGCTGCTCGCGCCCTGGCTCGCCAGCCGCTGAGGCGTGGGTTTCGGCTCCGCACAACGGCCGAATACTGCTGATGGCGCGGCGGCTGTCCGTGCCACCTGCCGGAACCGAGGCGTAGCACTGCGGTAGCTCGCTGTGAGGCGCGAACCCCTGGAGTTGCCCTGTACCAAGGTTTCGGCTTGATCGGTGTGTGAGATTGCCTGCCGCAAAGCGGATCGGGGGTTCGGTCACGGATCGTGGTGTGTTTAGGTGGGCGTCCCCGCCGATGGAGTGACACATGCCCGACCCTGTTGATCTCGTGGAAGACGACGCTGCCGAATCGGCAACGGAGCCACCGGTGTTCGTGGACACGACGGGGCGGCGGCGGAAGATCTTCCGGCGGGTGGCGATCGGTGGCGGTGTCCTGACCGTCGGGTACGTCGCTGTTCTGGTCGCCGCGTTGCTCGGTGCCCCGGTTCCGTCGCCCCTCCTCGTGCCGATCACCCAGCTGGGACCCGGCCACACCGACGTCGCCACAACGCCTGCGGACCCGCCGGATCGCAGCGCCACGAGCGAGGCACCTCCGACACCGGAATCCAGCGCTGACACGACGCCCGGTGAGGCAGGCGGCGCCCCCGAGCGATCGGTGGCCGCCACCGCCGTGCAGCCGCCCGCCACGACCACCAAGACAGCTCCGGGCGTCGACCACCGCAGTACCCACGCCCCGGACACGCCCCCGGGCAAGGACGACACCAGCAAGAAGCCGCGGCCGTGATGGCCACCGGCCGCCACCGGCCCCGGAGAGGCGCTCCGGCCCCGCGTGCGCACTGGTTCCTGCTGATCGTGGTGCTGGCGGCCGTCGTCGGCCTGCTCGGGCTGCACGCCGTGGTTCTGGGTGAGTTCTCCAGTGATGAGAACGCGCCCCAGACCACCGCATCAGGAGTGCCCACCGAGGTGCGGACCGGTGGGTCCCTGATCGACGCCCGCACCGGCTCGCCGGACGTACGGCGCCCGCAGGACAAGACCCTGGCCCTCACCTTCGACGACGGGCCCGACCCGACCTGGACCCCGGCGATCCTCGCCGTGCTCGACCGCTACCACGTCAAGGCCACGTTCTTCGTCACGGGCGCGCATGCGGCGGAGTACCCGGGGCTGGTGCGCGACATCGCGGCCCACGGCCACGACATCGGCAACCACACGGCCACCCACGTCGATCTCCGTTCGGTGGGCGAGCTGCGCACGCAGCTCGAACTGCGCTTCACCGATCTCGCCGTGGCAGGCGCGGCAGGAGTGTCCCCGGCGCTGGTCCGGCCGCCGTACTCCGCCACCCCCGCATCGATCGACGATCCGGCCTGGACCTCGATCCAGCGGATCGGCGCCGACGGCAAGATCGCCGTGCTCTCCGACACCGACTCCGAAGACTGGCAACGGCCCGGGGTCGCCTCGATCGTGGCGAACGCGACCCCGAAGGACGATCGGGGAACCGTCCTGCTGATGCACGACGCGGGTGGTGACCGTTCGCAGACGGTGGCGGCGCTGGAGCGGTTGATCCCGGCGTTGCAGGCCAAGGGGTGGCGGCTGGGTCCGGTGAGCGCCGCCGTCGGGCTCGGCTCGGCCGGCGCCCCCGCCGGGTTCGGCCA
Organism: Amycolatopsis sp. FDAARGOS 1241; assembly: GCF_016889705.1. NCBI lineage: Bacteria > Bacillati > Actinomycetota > Actinomycetes > Pseudonocardiales > Pseudonocardiaceae > Amycolatopsis > Amycolatopsis sp. FDAARGOS 1241. The sequence continues at coordinate 7,049,359 of NZ_CP069526.1, read as the reverse complement.
ACGGGCGGCCGGCTGGCTGCTGATCGGGGCCGTGCAGGCCAGCGGCGTGGTCGCGAGCTCGCTGATCGTGCTGCTGATCGTCGCCAGCGTGCTCGCCGCGTTGCGCACCTTGGTCACGCTGATCACCACCGCGGTGCACGTGCGGCGGCGACGGTCGATGCGGCTGCGCGCCGTCACCGCTGCGGTCACGGTCATCGTTCCCGCCTACAACGAGCGCGCCGGGATCGAGGCCACGATCCGTTCGGTCCTGGCTTCCGACCACCGCGTCGTGGTGATCGTCGTCGACGACGGATCGACCGACGGCACCGCCGAACTCGTCGAGAAGTACGTGGGCCGGCGCGTCCGGTTGATCCGGCAGGCGAACGCGGGGAAGGCCGCGGCGCTCAACACCGGCATCGCCGCGGCGCCCACCGAGCTCGTGGTGCTCGTCGACGGCGACACGGTGCTGGAACCCGGTACCGTGCGCACTTTGGTCCAGCACTTCGCCGACCCCGACGTCGGGGCGGTGTCCGGCAACGCGAAGGTCGGCAACCGCCGTGGCCTGCTCGGGCAGTGGCAGCACATCGAGTACGTGATCGGTTTCAACCTCGACCGCCGGTTCTACGACGTCCTGCAGTGCATGCCGACCGTGCCGGGTGCGATCGGCGCCTTCCGCCGGTCCGCGGTGCTGCGGCTCGGCGGCATTCCCGTCGACACGCTGGCCGAAGACACGGATCTGACCATGGCCATGGAACGCGCCGGCTGGCGGGTCGTCTACGAGCAGGAAGCACGCGCCTGGACCGAAGCGCCGGCCACGCTCGGCCAGCTGTGGAAGCAGCGGTACCGGTGGTGCTACGGCACTCTGCAGGCCGTGTGGAAGCACCGCCGCGCCGTGTTCGAACGTGGCGCCGCCGGCCGCCTCGGCCGGCGTGGCTTGCCGTACCTGCTGCTGTTCCAGGTGCTGCTTCCGGTCCTGGCGCCGCTCGTCGACGCCGCGGCGCTCTTCGGGATCCTCACCAGCGACGCGCTCACGGTGTGCGCGTACTGGCTGGTTTTCCTGGTGCTGCAAGCGATTCCCGCGGTGATCGCCTTCCGGCTCGACGGTGAGCGGCTGCGTTCGCTGCTCCTGCTCCCGTTGCAGCAGTTCGTGTACCGGCAGCTGATGTACCTCGTTGTCGTGCAGTCAGTGGTGACCGCGATCGCGGGGGCGCAGCTGCCGTGGCAGAAGCTTCAGCGCACCGGCCTCGCCGCGAACCCCGCAAAGGGCGGCTCGTAGCTGGGCCGGACGCGGGACGACGTCGATCACGGCCGCGCCGACGGCGAGGTCGGCCGTGCTTCGCCGATCTACCGGTGTGGTCCGAACCACCGATGCGTGGTCGGCCGCGTGTCGCCCGAGCACAAGGTGATCCTCGCCGACACGCTCAAGAAGAAGGGCGACGTCGTCGCCATGACCGGCGACGGCGTCAACGACGCGCCCGCCATCAAAGCGGCCGACCTCGGGATCGCGATGGGCAGCGGCACCGACGTCGCGAAGAACGCCAGCCGGATGATCCTCTCCGACGACAACTTCGCGACGATCGTGTTCGCCGTCGAACAGGGCCGCAAGATCTACGACAACCTCACCAAGTACATCCGTTTCGTCCTGGTGCTGCTGGTCGTGTTCGTCCTGACCTTCCTGGGCGCCAGCCTGTTCAACATCGCCGCGGGCGAACCGTTCTCGCCCGCGCAGGTGCTGTGGATCCACTTCATCGTCAACGCGCCCTTCGGCTTCGCGCTCGGCTTCGACCGCGAAACGCCGGGCCTGATGAACCTCCGGCCGCGGCCGCGGGGCGCGTCCGTGCTCACGCTGCCGGTGTTCGTCACCGTCGGGCTCTCCGGGCTCGCGATCACCGTCGGCCTGCTCCTGCTGCTGTCGTTCGGCCGGTCGCACTACGGCAGCGCGGAGATCGCCACCACGATCGCCTTCACGGCCTTCGCCCTGTGCCTGATCGTCGCCGCGGTCGAGTGCCGCAGCGAACCGGGCACCGCGTTCACCACCGCCACGTTCGACAGCAAGCAGATGAACTGGGCGATGCTGGGCGAGTTCGTGCTCGCGGTGCTGGTCATCAAGATGGACGTGTTCAACAAGCTGCTGGGCACCACGGACCTCGACCTGTTCCAGTTCTTCTGGGCGCTGGTGCCGGCGCTCGCGCTGTTGCTGCTGTGGGAGGCGGGCAAACTCCTCGCTCGCACCGCGAAGTGACGAACCCGGATCCGGCTCTGTGGCATCCGGCCACGGAGCCGGCGAAAAACGTGTTGGCGGACCACGGCGGCCGCTGCTAACTTCCCGGAGGCCGTGCGAGAGAACGAGGAGGTGGTACCCGTGAACGTTTCGACAGGGGTGCTCCCCTCCGGGGTCACGGCCGGGCGATAGTCGTCCGGGAGCGCCGTTCACGAGCACTCCCGAAAGGCACGACCATGCGGTTCACTTCCGGACAACGCCTCGACGACAGTGTCCTCGAGCGCGAATTCACCCTCGGCGAGATCCCCGGCATCCTGTGGACGCCCGGATCCGCATCCGCACCGGCCCCGCTGATCCTGCTCGGCCACCCCGGCGGACTGCGCAAGATGTACCCCCGGCTGGTGGCCAGGGCCCGGCACTGCGCGGCGGAGGGCTACGCCGCGGCCACCATCGAGCTCCCCGGGAGCGGTGACCGGCCCCGGTCCGCCGCCGCCGAGGAGGCCCGCGCCGACCTGCGCCGCGTGCTGGAGGCCGGCGAGCCGGTCGACGACGGCATCATCGACCGACTGGTCCTTCCGCTGGTCGAAAAGGCGGTCCCGGAATGGCGGGCCGCCGTGGACGCGCTCCTCACGCTCCCCGAGATCGGTGGACCGGTCGGGTATGCGGGAGGGGTGATCGCCATCGGTATCCGGCTGGCGGTGGTCGAGCCGCGCATCTCGGCCGCCGTGCTGTTCGCCGGGAGTTTCGTGCCCCGCTCCATGCTCGAGGAGGCCCGGCAGGTCAAAATTCCGCTGCACGTCCTGCTGCAGTGGGACGACGAAGGAAACGACCGGCAGCGGGCCCTGCACGTGTTCGACGCCTTCGGCTCCCGGGAGAAGACGCTGCACGCCAACCTGGGCGGGCACACCGGCGTCCCGCAGTTCGAGGGGGAGGACGGGAACCGGTTCTTCGCCCGGCACCTGAAGTGAGGCCGGGCCACCGCCCTCGAGGAGGGTCCCGCTCCCCTCGATGGCGGTGGCCGGCCGCCGTCCAAGCCCTCGACTGTCGTTCCTCGGTCCGGTGAACAGATCCGCCGGGCGGTGACTCTGGGGGCTGCCGGAGGTGGCGGTGAATGCCGTTCCACGCTCCATAGTGGACGATTTCGCCCATCGTGGAAAAGTTGCTTCCGGCGCAAAAATTGATGGGAAACACACAGAACCTCGTAGCGGTCACATCACGGTCGGTACCCGCGTAGCACCCGCCCTCAGGATCACCCGCAAGAGTGGCGGAATCGGAAACCCGCCGGTGGGCGCCGGGGCCGCAGAGCGCTGAGTAGGGAAACGGTGCGGCCGCACCGTGTTACATCACACGTTAGTGGTGAAACTGCGAGAAATGTGGTCACTGACCCGGCTTGATCGGCGCACTGTGCAGAGGATCTTGCTTTGTCATTCCGAGCCCTCTTGATAGCGTCACGGCCTCGCCGGTGATCGACAGTTGCGTCGCCTCACACGCGGATTCGGGGGTCCGTCGGCGGGTCAATTTTTTGGTGTTCGAAAGGACAATTCATGCGTTCTGCCCTGCTGCGCGGACGGACCCTCGCGGTCGCTGCCCCCGCTCTCGCCCTCCTCGCCGCCGCCCCGGCCGCGGTCGCCGCCGACGCGCCCGCGGGGTCGGCCTACGGCGCTTCCGCTTCGGTCTCGCTGCTGGCGGGAGTGCTGGGGGACAAGGGGATCTCGGTGGAGACGGGCAAGATCTCGCCGTCGAACACGGACGGGCCCACGTCCGCGTCGGTGGTCGACGCGCCGCTCAAGGGCCTGGTCACGGCGAAGGCGATCACCAGCTCGGCCAAGCGGGGTGACCCGGACGTCACAGCGAAGGCCGCGATCGTCGACGCCAAGCTGCCCGTGCTCGCCCCGCTCGCGGGCTCGACGCCGAAGGCACGCGTGATCAGCTCCGAGTGCACGTCGACGCCCGACGGCATCAAGGCGTCGTCCGAGCTCGCCGGCCTCGACCTCGGCCGCATCGGCAAGCTGCCCGTGGGCACCGCGCCCAACCAGAAGATCGGTGTGCCCGGCGTGGTGCAGGTGATCGTCAACGAGCAGATCAAGCACGAGGACGGCAGCGTCACCGTCAACGCGCTGCACATCAAGCTCCTCGACGGCAAGGCCACTGGTGCGCTGGGCAGCGGCGACATCGTGCTCGCCTCCTCGACCTGCGCGAAGGTCGCCGCCACGACGACGCCGGGCACCCCGAGCACGCCCACCGCGCCCGCCAAGCCGCCCGCCGAAGGCCCCGGCCAGGTCTCGGTCATCCCGGCCGGTGCGCCGGAGACCGGTGACGGCTCGCTCGCCGCGGTGACCGTTCAGTGACCCGTCGCCGGTTCGGACTCTTCGGGCTGCTGCTGGCCCTCGTCGCGAACTTCGCGCTGATCGGCTGCGGTTCGCCGACGCCGGCGCAGCAGCCGACCGCGCCCGCGAGCTCCGCCGCGCCCGCCGTCGGGCTGGTGCGCTCGGTGCCGGTCTCGCTCGACGTGCCGAGCATCGACGCCCACTCGTCGCTGGTCCCCCTCGGCCTCAACCCCGACAAGACCGTGCAGGTCCCGCCGGTGACCGAGCCGCTGCAGGCCGGCTGGTACTCCAACAGCCCGACGCCCGGGCAGGTCGGCCCGGCCGTGGTGCTCGGCCACATCGACGGCAACCACCAGAAGGGCATCTTCTGGCGGCTGCACGAGGTGAAGAAAGGCGACCAGGTCGTGATCGGCAGGCAGGACGGGTCGAAGGCCACGTTCACCGTCACGAAGGTCGACCAGATCGCCAAGAAGTCGTTCCCGACGGAAGCGGTGTACGGCAACACGACCGACCCGCAGATCCGCCTCATCACGTGCGGCGGGGCGTTCGACGCCGCCGCGCACAGCTACCTCGACAACATCATCGTCTACGGCACGCTCAACACCTGAGCGCCCCTCTGACCAGGGCCTCGTCGTCTCGCGCTCGGGCGGGACGACGAGGCCCTGCCCTCATGCGGCGGTGGCCGTCGTCGTGAGCAGGGACAGCCCCGCCGCAGTCAGTTCCGCCGGCACCTGCTGCCCGACGAGTCCCAGCCGCGCCGGGCGCACCAGACCTTCGTGGGCCAGGGCGTGGGCGGTGAACTGGTCGCAGCACGGCAGGCCGTCGACGAACAGGTCCGGCTCGGCGCTGCAGGTGAGCTGCGCGCGACCGGCGGCGACGGCGCGCAGCATCGCGATCCCGCGTGGGCTGGTGGTGGTTCCCATGGCTGCCTCCTCAAGTCGCTCTCACTCCTACGTCGAAGCAGGAGGCGCCGTTTCGACATCGCCGCGCCCTAATCTGGCGGGAGAAGCCGCGACGGAACGGGAGCGCCCATGCTGATCGACGACCTGCAAGCCGTACTGCCGGGAGAGGTCCTCGTCCGCGATCCCGACGTGCTGCGCGGCTTCGCCCACGACGAGGCCGAGTGGGCGCCCTGGGCACTGCCCGAGGTCCTCGTCCGGCCACGGTCGGCCGAACACGTTCAGCAGACCGTCAAGGTCTGCCTCAAGCACGGCACCCCGCTGGTCACGCGCGGAGCCGGAACCGGGTTGTCCGGTGGCGCGAACGCGGTGGCGGGCTGCGTCGTGCTCGTCACCGACCGCATGACGGCGATCAAGGAGATCGACCCCGTCGTGCGGCTCGCGGTCGTCGAACCCGGGGTCGTCAACGACGACCTGCGCGCCGCGTGCGCCGAGCACGGCCTCTGGTACCCGCCCGACCCGGCGAGCTCCCCGTGGTCGACGATCGGCGGCAACGTGGCCACCAACGCGGGCGGCGTGTGCTGCGTGAAGTACGGCGTGACCCGCGATTACGTGCTCGGGCTGCAGGTCGTCACGGGCACGGGGGAGCTCGTGCGCCTCGGCCGCCGCACTGCGAAGGGCGTGGCGGGCTACGACCTCGCCGGGCTCATGGTCGGCTCCGAGGGCACGCTCGGCGTGATCACCGAGATCACCGTGCGGCTGAAGGCGCAGCGCGCGGCCGAAGCCACCGTCGCCGGCTACTTCGACTCCACCGTCGCCGCGGGGCAGGCGGCCGCCGCGATCGTCGCCGCCGGCGTGGTGCCCTCGGCGCTGGAGCTCGTCGACCGCCACTGCCTCGAGGCCGTGGACGACTGGAAGAACATGGGGTTGTCGGCCGACGCGGAGGTCGTGCTGCTGGGCCGAAGCGACGCGCCGGGCGCGGCGCGGGAGCACGAGACGGCCGTGATGCTCGAGTGCTTCGAGAAGGCCGGCGCCACCTGGGCGGCGCAGTCGACGGACCAGGAGGAGGCCGACGCGCTGTTCGCCGCCCGGCGCCTCGCGTACCCGGCGCTGGAGCGGCTCGGCCCGCTGCTCACCGAAGACGTCTGCGTGCCCACGCATCTCGTGCCCGAGATGCTCGCCCGCATCGAGCTCGCGGCCAAGCGCCACAACACCCTGATCGCGAACATCGCGCACATCGGCGACGGCAACCTCCACCCGCTGCTGAGCACGCCGCTGGGCGACGAGGACGCGCGGCGGCGCGCGCAGGCCGCGTTCGACGACATCGTGGCCGACGCGCTCGCGCTCGGCGGCACCGTCACGGGTGAGCACGGCGTCGGGCTGCTGAAGCGGCCGGGCCTGGAAAACGAGCTCGGACCTGCTGTCCTCGCGATGCACCGGGCGGTGAAAAACGCGCTCGACCCCCACGGAATCCTCAATCCGGGGAAGGTGATCGCTTTTCACTCGGTCGAGTGAAAGTAAATAGTCCTCAAAGGACGATCGACTACTTGTGACCGGTCTCTCGTAACCGTTTTACGAAGTTGGTTGCCACAGGCAAGCAACTTGCTTAGCCTAGCTAAGGGAACGACAGAGAGAGGGTCTTTCACTGTGGCCGAGCGCAGAACGTATTCGCTCGCGGAACTGGGACCGCGATACAAGTGGATCGCGTTGTCCAACACGACGCTGGGCATGCTGATCGCGACGATCAACTCGTCGATCGTGCTCATCGCGCTGCCCGACATCTTCAAGGGCATCGGGATCAACCCGCTGGAGCCGGCGAACACCAGCTACCTGCTGTGGATGATCATGGGCTTCCTGGTGGTGACCGCCGTACTGGTGGTGAGCTTCGGGCGCCTGGGGGACATGTACGGCCGGGCCAGGATGTACAACTTGGGCTTCGCGGTGTTCACCGTGTCGTCCATCCTGCTTGCCGTCACCTGGTTCGACGGTGACGCCGCTGCGATCTGGCTGATCGGCTGGCGCATCGTGCAGGGCATCGGCGGTGCGTTCCTGATGGCCAACTCGTCGGCCATCCTGACCGACGCCTTCCCGGCCAACCAGCGCGGGCTCGCGCTGGGCATGAACGGTGTCGCCGCCATCGCCGGCTCGTTCCTCGGGCTGGTCGTCGGCGGCGTGCTCGCACCCGTCGACTGGAACCTGATCTTCCTGGTGTCGGTGCCGTTCGGCGTGATCGGCACGATCTGGGCGTACGTGAAGCTGCACGACACGGGCGTGCGCAAGCACGCGAAGATGGACTGGTGGGGCAACATCACGTTCGCGGTGGGCCTCATCGCGGTGCTCGTGGGCATCACCTACGGCATCCAGCCCTACGGCTCCTCGCCCACCGGCTGGGGCAGCCCGATGGTGCTGTCGTGCCTGATCGGCGGCATCGCCGTGCTCATCGCGTTCGTGGTGATCGAAACCAAGGTGGCCAACCCGCTGTTCCGGCTCTCGCTGTTTCGGATCCGCTCGTTCACCTGGGGCAACGTGGCCAACCTGACCGCTTCGCTCGGTCGCGGTGGCCTGCAGTTCATCCTGATCATCTGGCTGCAGGGCATCTGGCTGCCGCAACACGGCTACACCTTCGAGCAGACACCGCTGTGGGCCGGCATCTACATGCTTCCGCTGACCATCGGCTTCCTGGTGTCCGCGCCGACGGCCGGCATCCTGTCCGACCGCATCGGCAGCCGGCTGCTCGCGTCGAGCGGCCTCGGCATCACCGCGGTGACGTTCCTGCTGCTGATGATCCTGCCGGTGAACTTCAACTACTGGGCGTTCGCGGCGATCCTGCTGATCAACGGAATCGGCATGGGCATGTTCTCCTCGCCGAACCGCGCGGAGGTCATGAACAGCCTGCCCGCCGACGCTCGTGGCTCCGGCGCGGGCATGATGACCACGTTCCAGAACGCGGCCATGGTGCTCTCGATCGGCTTCTTCTTCAGCCTGATCATCGCGGGCCTGTCCGACAACCTCCCGACGGCGATGTCGCAGGGCCTCACCGCCCACGGCGTGCCGGCGGCGTCGGCCGACCAGATCGCGCACCTGCCCGCGGTCGCCGTGCTCTTCGCGGCGTTCCTCGGCTACAACCCGATCCAGCAATTGCTGGGCGGTCAGCTGTCGAACCTGCCGCCGGACCAGGCGTCGTTCCTCACAGGCCGCAGCTTCTTCCCGAACCTCATCTCGGGCCCGTTCCAGGACGGTCTCGCCGTGGCGTTCGGCTTCGCGATCGTCGTCTGCCTGATCGGCGCCGTCGCGTCGCTGCTGACGAAGGACAAGGGCAAGGCGCCGGAGTCGGTGGGCGAGGAACTGGCCGCGGTGGCCGGCGAATCGGGCACCGGTCCGAGCGAGCTGGTGGCTCCGACCAGCGAGCGGTAACCCTCAGACCCTCTTGGGTGCATCGGCCGCCCCGGGACTCGTTCCCGGGGCGGCCTTCTCACGCGGGAACGGGTTCTGTGACCGTAGTCGGTTCGACCCGTCTCGCCGTGACTCTGCGGCCGAGCGCGATCATCGGCAGCTCGACCCAGCGGTAGAGGAGATCGGCCATCAACAGCGCGACGGCGGTGACGCCGACGGCGGTGAGCGTGCGCGGGTGCGCCAGCTGCGGCACGAGCCCCGCGAGCGTCCAGCCGGCGATGGACTGGATGAGGTAGAGCGAGTACGACCGCTCACCGACGAACCGCAGCGGCTCCAGGGTCAGCAGCCGGGCCAGCGGCCCGCCCGCGACCAGCGAGGGTAGCAGCAGACCCACGAGCACCGCGTAGACCGTGCCGAGCGCGACCCCGCCTTCGTCGTGGCTCGCCGTGGTGATGTCGCTGAAGAACACCTGCACCACGACGACCGCGGCGGCCGTCGCGAGGCCCGCCAACGGGTGCGTGAAGGGTTTGAGGACCGCGAACCCCGTCCGGTGGTGCAGCACGATCGCCACCGTGCACCCGATGACGATCGACGCGTATGCGCCGGAGTACGGCAGCACCGGCACCAGCGACACGAGGGCAACTGTCAGGCCCACGGCCAGGCCGAATCTCCTGGCGAACCCCAGCCCCGCCACGCCGAACGCCAGCACCGGCCAGAGCAGGTAGAACTTCTGCTCCACCCCCAGTGTCCACGCCACCCCGAACACCCCGACGACGTGGAACTCGTTCAGGAAGGTGGCGAACCAGGGCAGCGCACCGAACAGCCCGCTCGATCGAAGCTCCCCGCGCGCGAACGTGACCACGACGAAGATCCCGAGCACCACGTAGTACACCGGCAGGATCCGGCAGGCCCGGCGCAGGTAGAAGTTCCTGAACGAGACGCTGCCGTTGCGGTCTTCTTCGCGCAGCGCCAGCGTCGTGATCAGGAACCCGGAGAGCACGAAGAACACGTGCACGCCGATCCACCCGTTCGCGCGCACCCACGCTCCGCCGCCGAAGTGGAAGAGCACCACCAGCACCGCGGCGATGGCCCGCACGCCATCCAGCGCCGGAAACCGCCTGGCGGCGAGGTAGCTTTCGTGGGTCATCACTGTGAGGTCCCCCATCCGCCGCCCGAGTGCTGGCGAACTGTAATCGAATCTGGGTGACGATCACTCTTTAGGGTGGCCCTTCCTGGAGGGAGTGGGCTGGTGGATCGTGAAGATCTGGCCGAAGTGCTCTTGGCCGCGCATTCGTGCGAGTGCGCCGCGCCGGCTCGGGCGGCCCCTGCTGGCGGGGGCGAAGTTCGAGTTGTGGCTGGGGGCGTCGAGTGCCGCCGCGTTCAGATCGGTGTTCCGCCGTCGGCAACGAAGCGCCCTCCGCGCCGGCCAGCCGTCGATCGGGTTCGACCAGGGCCTTCGCGACCTTGACGCCTACGAGGGCGCGCACCTCGTCCTGGGGCACGTGGACGATCGGCCGCGCGGCGGCTATTACTTCCAGCTGTTCCTGACCCCGGACCTGTCCCGGCTGGTCGCCTGCTTCGGAGTCAAGCCGTCTTCCCGCGTGAGGCCGGTCGGATGATCGGCCGACCATATGCCGGATCGTCACCGCCTCTGGGGACGGGAGCCGCAGGTGAGACCGGCCGCGGATCGGGAGCGTCTCGTCGCGGTGCTCGCTCCACTGCGTCCGGCGGAAATCCCGGCGTTGGCCGGTGCCGCGTTGGAGGCGGGAGCGCCGGGTGAGGTCGAGGGCCCGGTCGCGACGCCGCAGATGAGGGGCAGTTTCGCGCGGTGGAAGAGCACGTCGCAGCAAGCCGAACTGGCCTCGGCCGGGTTCGCCGGGGGAACTCGTGAGCCGGCCGCCTACCACGGCCCGGGTCGGCGCCCTCGGCCACATCAACGCGCGGCGGGTACCACTTCCCGCTGTTCCTGACCCCGGACCTGTCCCGGCTGAGCACGGCGTTCGGCGCGAAAGCGCCTCGGCGGCAAAAGGCAGACCGACCTACCAGCCGAAGGAGGCCCGCTCGATCTTCACCGGATGCTTCGGCGCGCCGTCCAGCGGCCCGTCCGGATCGCTCGGGACGATGCCGTCGGCCACCATCCGGTCGAGGGCGGCCATGCCGCGCACCACCTTCCCCAGCACCGAATACTGCGCCGGGATGTGGGCGAACGAATGGACGATGAAGAACTCCGACCCGTTCGTCCCCGGACCCTGGTTGCCCATCGCGACGGTGCCGCGCTCGTAGGTCTCCGCGCCGGAAACCTCGTCCGGGAAGCGGCAGCCCGGGCCGTCCTTTTCGACCTCGTAGAGGGCGCCGCACTGCAGCACGCCGAGGCGTGGGGAATCGGTCAGGCGCCGGCACCGGGAGCGGTCGTAGAAGTGCCGCAGAACGAGGCTCGCCAGGTTCGCGGGTGGCCATCAACGATCACACCGCGAACCTTGGCGGAGTGCGGCGCGGGCAGCCGAGGCGGCGCCGAGGATTCTTTCGGTGGTGTCGCGGTTTTCGATCCCGGCTGAGCGATCGTGATCGCTGATCGCCCCGTCAGCGCACCGGCCGCGTCGACCGGCGCCACCGCGCACGGGGCGGCACCCGCGCGGTCGAGGCGCACGGTGACCGGGCCGTAGTTGAAGCGGAACGTCACGTCGACGGTTCCGCGCGTCAACGCGAACGGAAGCGGACGCACCACCGGACGGGCCGCGGGGTTGTCCGGGGTCGGCGTGAACTCACAGCGGACAACGGGTGCGGACGCGGCAGTGGCCGGCACCGAGCACAAGCTCAGGCCGGCCACGACTGAAAGAACCACTGCCACCCAACGTGCCTTCATGGCCCCGCCAGGTAGCGAAGATCGTGCTACTTGCGCCAGGCCGTGCGGCTCTTGCGGAAGTCGAGCACCAGGAGCAGCGCGATGAACGCGGCGAGCCCGACGAGCCACACGTTCTCGGTGTTGTTCTCGTGGTTGCCCTTGAGCATGAGCAGCAGGATGACAACGGTGACCCAGCCGGCGATGCGGGTGGCCTTCGGGAACGAGCCGTGCCAGCCCCAGCGCGCGGACGGCTCGTCGCGCGGGTCCACCTCGGGGCGCTTCTCGATCGCCTTGCCTGCCACGATCACTCCTTCTGACCCGCGGACGGACCGCTGAACTCGTACGTACAGATGATCCCACACCCCCGAGTGCTCCGCGGAGACGGGCCGCGCCTCGGCGGGCGATAATGACACGCGATGACTACCTCGCGAAGCGTCCTCGTGCTCGGTTCGACCGGGTCCGTCGGAGCCCAGGCCCTCGACGTCGCCGCCCGTTACCCCCACCTGTTCACCGTCGCGGGCATCGCCGCCGGCGGTTCCGACCCGCAGGCGCTCGCCGCGCAAGCGCTGGCCCACGGCGTGGCGGCCGTGGCCGTCAGCAAGCCGACGGTGGTCGAAGACCTGCAGCTCGCCCTGTACGCCGAGGCCCAGCGCCGCGGCTACGCGAAGGGCGAGTTCCGCATCCCGCGCATCTTCGCGGGCGCCGACGCCGTGACGGAACTCATCGACGCGGTGAACGTCGACGTCGTGCTCAACGCCCTGCCCGGGTCGCAGGGCCTCGAACCGACGCTCAGAGCACTCGCGACCGGCTCGACGCTCGCGCTGGCCAACAAGGAGTCGCTCATCGCGGGCGGACCGCTCGTGCTCGCGGCCGCCAAACCGGGCCAGCTCGTGCCCGTCGACTCAGAGCACTCGGCCATCGCGCAGGCTCTGCGCGCGGGGCGTGAGAACGAGGTCGCGCGGCTCGTGCTCACGGCGTCGGGCGGGCCGTTCCGCGGGCGCAAGCGCGAGGACCTCGCCGACGTGACCGTCGAGCAGGCCATGGCGCACCCGACGTGGTCCATGGGGCCGCTGATCACGATCAACTCGGCCACCCTGGTCAACAAGGGTCTGGAACTGATCGAGGCCGCGCTGCTGTTCGGCATCGAGCCGGCGCGCGTCGACGTGACCGTGCACCCGCAGTCGATCGTGCACTCCATGGTCACCTTCACCGACGGGTCGACGATCGCCCAGGCCAGCCCACCGGACATGCGGCTGCCGATCGCGCTCGCGTTGCACTGGCCCGAGCGCGTGCCCGGCGCCGCGACCCCGTGCACGTGGGACACGGCCGCGAGCTGGACGTTCGAACCACTCGACAACGAGGCCTTCCCGTCGGTGGAGCTCGCGCGCCACGTGGGCACGATCGGTGGCTGCCTGCCGGCCGTCTACAACGCCGCCAACGAGGAGGCCGTGGCCGCCTTCCTGGCGCAGAACACCGGCTTCACGTCGATTGTGGACACTGTTTCGCAGGTGGTGGAAGCCGCCGACGAATGGCGTCGCGAGCCGCGCGACGTCGAGGACGTACTCGCGGCCGAGCGCTGGGCTCGAGCGCGTGCCGCAACGATGCTGGGTAAGGGGAAGTAGCGCGTGCTCGCCTACATCATCGGGGTGGTGCTGTTCGCCCTGGGCATCTGCATCTCCGTCGCCCTCCACGAAGCCGGCCACATGGTCACGGCCAAGGCGTTCGGCATGAAGGTGCGCCGCTACTTCATCGGCTTCGGCCCCACGATCTTCTCCTTCAAGCGCGGCGAGACCGAGTACGGCCTCAAGTGGATCCCCCTCGGCGGGTTCTGCGACATCGCGGGCATGACGGCACTCGACGAGGTGACGCCCGACGAGGCGCCACGCGCGATGTGGCGGTTCAAGACGTGGAAGCGCACCGTCGTGATGTCGGCGGGCTCGATCACGCACTTCATCCTCGGTTTTATCGTGCTCTACCTGATGGCGATCACGTTCGGCCTGCCGAACCTGGCGGCGAACAACGTCGACTACAGCAAGCTCGCCCCGGTCGTCGCCGGCACGTCGTGCGCCCACGCGGCCACCACGCTGCAGCAGGTGAACGACGACTCCTGCCCGCCCGGCTCGCTCCGGCCGGCCGACGCGGGCGGCTTGAAGGCGGGGGACAAGGTCCTCTCGGTCGCCGGTCAGCCCGCCACCAGCTGGACCGGGCTGCAGCAGCAGATCAAGGCCGCGGGCGGGCCGACGAAGTTCGTCGTGGAGCGTGGTGGCCGGCAGCTGACCCTGACCATCGACGTGCCGCGGCTGGCCCGGCTGGGCACGGACAACCAGGTCACCACCATCGGCATGATCGGGATCATCCCGCAGGGCCCGCCGGGCATGCTGCACTACAACGGCCTGGACGCGGTGCCGGCGACGTTCGTCTTCACCGGCGACCTGTTCGCCGAGACCGGCGAGCGGCTCCTGCAGTTCCCGCAGCGCGTGCCGGGCATCGTCGACGCCATCTTCGGCGGCGATCGCGACCCGAACGGGCCGGTCAGCGTCGTCGGCGCCAGCCGGATCGGCGGGGAGGCCGTGGAGCAGGGGCTGTGGCAGATCTTCTTCTTCCTGCTGGCCAGCCTGAACTTCTTCATCGGCGTGTTCAACCTGCTGCCGCTGCTGCCGCTCGACGGCGGGCACATCGCGGTGGTCTGGTACGAGCGCGTCCGCGACTGGCTGCGCGGCCTGCGCGGCAAGGCCGCGGGGGGACCGGTCGACTACACGAAGCTGTCGGCGATCACGATGGTGCTGGTCGTGATCGGCGGCGGCATCACTCTACTGACGGTCACCGCGGACATCGTAAACCCGATTCGCTTGCAGTAGGCGCTCCCACCGGTCGGGTCACGACCCGGCCGGTGGGCCCCCGACCGGGGGTAACGCTGCTCACCGTGATGGTTGACTTCGTTGAAACTGCTCCGGACGGTGTAGGTACGCTGGAGACGTGACCGTCGCGCTAGGTATGCCAGCTCTGCCGCCCCCCGTCCTCGCCGAGCGCCGCAAAACCCGCCAGCTCCACGTGGGTTCCGTGGGCGTCGGCAGCGACTTCCCGATCTCCGTGCAGTCGATGACGACGACGCTGACCGCTGACGTCAACGCCACCCTCCAGCAGATCGCCGAGCTCACCGCGGCCGGCTGCGACATCGTCCGTGTCGCGTGCCCGTCCGCCGACGACGCCGAGGCGCTGCCCGCCATCGCGAAGAAGTCGAAGATCCCCGTGATCGCCGACATCCACTTCCAGCCGAAGTACGTGTTCGCCGCCATCGAGGCGGGCTGCGCCGCAGTGCGCGTGAACCCGGGGAACATCCGCAAGTTCGACGACCAGGTCAAGGAGATCGCGCAGGCCGCGAAGGACCACGGCACGCCGATCCGGATCGGCGTCAACGCCGGTTCGCTCGACAAGCGTCTGCTGGAGAAGTACGGCAAGGCCACGCCCGAGGCGCTGGCCGAGTCGGCCATGTGGGAGGCGTCGCTCTTCGCCGAGCACGACTTCCACGACATCAAGATCTCGGTCAAGCACAACGACCCGGTCGTGATGGTGCGCGCGTACGAGCTGCTCGCCGAGCAGTGCGATTACCCGCTGCACCTGGGCGTCACCGAGGCCGGGCCCGCGTTCCAGGGCACGATCAAGTCGGCCGTCGCGTTCGGCGCGCTGCTGCGCCAGGGCATCGGTGACACCATTCGCGTGTCGCTGTCCGCGCCGCCGGTCGAAGAGGTCAAGGTCGGCGCGCAGATCCTGCAGTCGCTGAACCTGCGGCCGCGCAAGCTCGAGATCGTGTCGTGCCCGTCGTGCGGGCGCGCGCAGGTGGACGTCTACACGCTCGCCGACCAGGTCACGGCCGGTCTGGAGGGCATGGAGGTGCCGCTGCGCGTCGCGGTCATGGGATGCGTCGTGAACGGCCCCGGCGAGGCCCGCGAGGCCGACCTGGGTGTGGCGTCCGGCAACGGCAAGGGCCAGATCTTCGTGAAGGGCGAGGTGATCAAGACCGTGCCCGAGCACGCGATCGTCGAGACCCTGATCGAAGAGGCCATGCGGATCGCCGAAGAAGCCGGTGACGGCATCGGTGAGGGTTCACCGAGCGTCACCGTCGGCTGACGGTTGCGCTTCGCTGAGCCGGCCCCGCGCTGCGGGGCCGGCTCAGCGCGTTTCAGCCCTGCAAGTGGTGGCGGGCGGCGTCCTTGATCTGCATCCGCACGTTCTCGAGCGCGGCGGCGACGTCGTCGATCTGCCGGCCGGCTTCGAGGATGGCGCCCTGGATGGTCGTGGCGGTCGACGTCTCGCCGAGCAGCCCGAGCACCTGGGCCTGCAGGTCCTCCAGCTCGCCCTTCGTCGCGAGGGCGATGCCGGTGGGCACCTGGTCGGCCAGCAGTTCGAGCTGCTGGGCCTGCTCCTGGATCGTCATGACGGATGCGCGTCCTTTCCTCGGCGACCCCCGCCGTCCGTGGTAGCAGAAACCGGGCTGCCGCGGCCTACGCTGGTCAGGTGAGTCACAGCTGGGCGACGCGTGCACCGCACCCCGCGCTGCGGGGGCTCGTGACGCGCTACATCGGCTACTCGCAGGACGACGTCACCCTCGCCGTCCACCGCGGCCTGCCCTCGCGGCACGTGACGCTGATCGTGAGCCTCGAAGAGCCGATCCGCTTCGCCGGCCTGCCGGGGGAGGGTTCGCTGCAGGCTCTCGTCGGCGGGCTGCACACGTCGCCGGCGTTCATCACGCAAGACCGCGTGCAGCGGGGCCTGCACCTGGAGCTGGACCCGCTCGGTGTGCGGGCGTTGCTGGGGGTGACCGCGGCCGAGCTGAGCGGCCGGGTCGTCGACTTGGCGGACTTCGGCCGGTCGTGGGGTGAGCTGCCGGCGCGGCTGCACGAGGCCGCGGATTGGCCCGCGCGGTTCGCGATCCTGGACTCGGCCCTGGCCGCGCACGTCTCTTCGGGTGCTCCGCCGGCCCCGGAGCTGGGGGAGGCGTGGCGGCTGCTGCGGGGCAGCTGGGGTTGCGTGCGGGTCGGGGAGCTGGCCTCCGAGATCGGCTGGAGCCGCCGCCACTTCGGCGAGCGCTTCCGCGCGGAGGTGGGCCTCGCCCCGAAGCAGGCCGCGCGGGTGCTGCGCTTCGAGCGGGCGGGCCGGCTGTTGCGTGCGCGTTCGTTCGACCTGGCTTCGGTCGCCGTCACGGCGGGGTACTACGACCAGGCGCACCTGTCGAACGAATGGCGCGCGCTGGCGGGCTGCTCGCCGCGGACGTGGATCGCGGAAGAGCTCCCGTTCCTCCAAGACGACGAGTCGGCGGCTTCGCCAGACTCGCCCGCATGACACCTTCACCGACGGTTTGGCCGGCTCTGAGCTACGACGATGCCCCGGCTGCCATCCGATTCCTCGTCGACGTCCTCGGCTTCACCGAAACTCTCGTCGTCCCAGGCGACGAGCGCGCGATCGCCCACGCGGAACTCCGCTGGCCCGAAGGCGGCGGCGTGATGCTCGGCAGCACCGGCGGCCCCGCCGACGCCGTCCACGACACCATGAAACCCGGCACCGGCGCGGTGTACGTGGTTTCCGACCACGTGGACGCCATCCACGCCCGCGTGGCGGCCTCGGGCGCGGACATCACCCTCGCCCTCCACGACACCGACTACGGATCGCACACCTTCAGCCTGCGCGACGCCGAGGGGAACTCGTGGACGATCGGCTCTTACCGCGGCGCCTAGGCAGTGGTCTGGTGCGCGCCGCTCGTGCCGGGGCGTCCGGGCCGCGGTCGCGCGCCGGTCGCCGGGATGGGCCGCGCTGTGCGGGTCGGCCATGACGCCGTGGGCCGCCCAGAGCCGGCCGGTCGCCGCAGCGGCCGCGCCGCAGCGCGCTGCCCGGGCATTTGTCCACCGCTTCGCCGAGTTGTGGACAGGCTGGCCTCCTGCCGGGCTTGACCAAGCGTTTTGCCGGGGCAGCCGACGGACTGGAGCAGCGACGCTCCCTTGGACGGCGGTTTCCAGGGGTGCTTGCAACACCTGATGTGGTCAGGAGTTGCGGATGTCCAGAGCGCAACGAGACCGCGCATAGGGTGCGCTGGTGGCGTGGGCCTGGTCGGCGTGGCGGGGCCTTCTCTGGGCAGCGGGCGGCCTGTTCGCACTGGTCTGAGCAGGTCTGGGGAACCACGGCAGCCGCCCGGCGGGTGGCCATCAACGATCGCACCGCGAACCTTGGCGGAGTGCGGCGCGGGCAGCCGAGGCGGCGCCGAGGATTCTTTCGGTGGTGTCGCGGTTGTCGATCCTGGCTGAGCGATCGTGATCGCTGATCGCCCCGTCAGCGCACCGGCCGCGTCGACCGGCGGCCCCATGTCGGCCCGGATCAGAGCCCGTCGATGGCCCCGAGATCCTGATGATCAGAGGCCGTCCTGCCGAAGGGGCGGGCCGAGTGATGTCCGGGCCCCAGGAAAGTGACCTGATCATGGGCGAGTTCAACCCGCTGCGATCGGCACCCTGGTCGAACGCGTCACCCGGCGGGTAACGCTGCCTCCCCTGTCCGAAGGCTGTGTCCCCGAACCAGGTCCGTGACACTCTCACCGCGAAGATCGCGACATTGCCCGTCCAGCCGTGGTGGTCGTCGACCCGGGACCAGGTCGGCGAGATGCACCGGCACGCCCAGCTCACCCCGAACCGGCGGCGTGCCGGTCTATCTGCGATCCCCACGCCCTCTGGCAAATGCATGACCCTCGACCGGGACGCCCCAGCCGAACCCGTGACACTGGTACCCACCAATACTCACCGGCAGCGAGGCAACCACCGCTGGAAACCGCAGAAGGGCAGAGGCTTGCCTGCCGGCCGGCGGGGCTACTGGAGTGGTCGTTCGAAGGTAACCAACAGCCCCTCCACCCCGGCCGGTCCGAGGCGTCCCTTCACGTCCGCCGCGGTGATCGTCTTGAGTTGCCAGCCGTCGCGGGCGTGGTCGTTCAGGACGCGTTCGAGCCGGTCGCCCGACATCTTGCCGCCCATGAGCTTCTCGCGGAGTTCGACGACCTTGTACGTGTAGCGCTGCATGCGTCCGATTGTGCCGTTCATCTCAGCGTGTCGGCGGGCTTGCGTTCCGTTCACCCGCTTCATCTGGCACTCTGGACGCTGTGTTGCGGCTTGCAGGTGCACGGCTGCTCGACGATCGGGACTACCCAGCGGTGCGCGCTGCGCTGGCCGCCGACCCCGTGAGCAGCTGCATGGTCAGCGCCCGGGTCGAGGCCGCGGGCCTCGACCCGTGGCGGCTCGGTGGCGAGCTCTGGGCCGCCGAAGGACGTCCGGGGCGGTCCGGACGGTACCAGGGGTTGTGCTTCGCGGGCCCGAACCTGATTCCCTTGCGCGGCAACGCCTCGGCGTTGCGCTCGTTCGCCGACCGGGCCCTGCGCCGGCAGCGCACGTGCTCGTCGCTCGTCGGGCCGGCGGAGCAGGTGCTGGGGTTGTGGGACGAGCTGTCCGGCGAGTGGGGGCCGGCGCGCGAGGTGCGCGGTGATCAGCCGCTGATGGCGCTCGATGGCAGCCCGCACGTGAAAGCCGACCCGTATGTGCGCGCGGTGCGCCCGGACGAGCTCGAGCGCTACCTGCCCGCGGCCGTCGCGATGTTCATCGAGGAAGTGGGCGTCGACCCGCGCGCGGGGGACGGCGGTGCCAGTTACCGAGCCCGCGTGAGCGAGCTGATCGCCACCGGCCGCGCGTTCGCCCGCTTCGAGGACGGCGAGGTCGTGTTCAAGGCCGAGATCGGCGCCATGTCGTCGGGCGTCGGCCAGATCCAGGGCGTGTGGGTGCATCCCGAACGGCGCGGCAGCGGCCTCGGCACGTCGGGCACCGCGGCGGTCGTGAACCGGCTCGTGCACGGCCTCGGCCGCACCGCGAGCCTGTATGTGAACGCTTTCAACACCCCCGCGCTCGCCGCGTACCGCCGGGTCGGGTTCCAGCAGGTCGGGCAGTACGCGACCGTCCTGTTCTGAATCGGGGTCGCTCTTCCGGGATCGGCGTTGCACCTGTTGATGCGCGCCGCGGGCTGGTTCGATCCGGAGCATGGCCCGACGTCGTGGTGCCGCGCTCGCCGCCGCCCTGCTGACCGTTCTCCCGCTCGCCGCGTGCTCCGCGGACGGGCCAGAGGACACGCTCGCCGCCTTCCTCACCGCCCTCGGCTCGGGTGACGTCGCCGCGGCCGCCGCGAAGACCGACTCGCCCGACGCCGCCAAGGCCACGCTCACGCAGATCCGCTCGGCCCTCAAGCCCGATTCCGTCGAAGCCGCCGACGAGTCCGTGAAGCAGTCCGGGGACACCGCCACCGGCCGCTACCGCCTGACGTGGCACCTTCCCAAGGGCCGCACCTGGACCTACACCGCCGATGCCCAGCTGCGCTCGGCCGAGGACGGCTGGCAGGTGCACTGGCAACCCACCGTCGTGCACCCGCAGCTCACGGAGCAGCAGAGCCTCGCGCTCGTCGCCGACCCCGCCCAGCCGCCACCCGTCCTCGACCGGGACGGATTCCCGCTGCTGCGCCCGCAGACGGTGATCGGCGTTGTCGTCGACCCCGCCAAAACGGGCGACACCGCGGCCGTCGCGAACCAGCTCGGCTCGGCGTTGCACCGCTTCGACCCGACGGTGACCGCCCGCTCCGTGCTCGACGGCATCAAGGCCACCAAACCCGGCTCCGCCTACCCCGTGCTGTCCTTGCGCGACACCGACTACGAGCAGGTCAAGCCCGTCATCCACGACCTGCCCGGCGTCCGCTTCACCAGCCAGGAACACCTGCTGGCCGACGACCGCGACACGGGCCGCCAGGTGCTGCCCGCGCTGCGGACCATGGTCGAGCAGCAGGCCGCGGACGGCGCGGGCTGGCGGATCGTGTCGCTCGACGTGACCGGCAGCGAGGCCGCCGAGCTCTTCGCCGTGCCACCGAAGGAGCCGCCGGCGCTGACGAGCACGCTGTCCGGCCACGTCCAGCAGGCCGCCGAGCAGGCGCTGGCCCCGGTGCCGGCACCGGCGGCGATCGTGGCGCTGCAGGCCTCGACGGGCCAGCTGCTGGCCGTCGCGCAGAACCCGCCCGCCGACGCGCAGGGACCGCTCGCGCTCACCGGCCGCTTCCCGCCGGGCTCGACGTTCAAGATCGTCACCGCCACGGCCGCGCTGTCGGCCGGGCGCGTGAAGGCCGATTCGCCCGTCGCGTGCCCGGGCACCGTGACGTTCTCCGGCCGTGTGATCCCCAACGAAGGCCGCTTCGACCTGGCCACGGTGCCGCTGGCGAAGGCGTTCGCCCAGTCGTGCAACACCACCTTCGCCCAATTGTCGGCCGGCCTGCCGCCGACCGCGCTCACGGACGCCGCGCGCTCCCTCGGCGTCGGCGCCGACTTCGTGATCCCGGGCCTCACGACCGTGACGGGCTCCGTGCCGAAGGCCGATACGGAGGTGCAGCGCGCGGAGAACGGGTTCGGGCAGGGCACCGTGGTCACGAGCCCGTTCGGGATGGCGCTCGCCGCCGCGGCCGTGCAGTCGGGGAAGGTGCCGGTGCCGACGGTCGTGAAGGGGACGACGGCCAAGGTCACCGGCCTCGGCCCGCCTGCGCGGCCGGAGGTGCTCGACGCCGTGCGCTCGATGATGCGCGACGTCGTGACCAACGGCACGGCCACCGCCCTGCGCGACCTGCCCGACGTGCGCGGCAAGACGGGCACGGCCCAGTTCGGCGACGGCACGCACTCCCACGGCTGGTTCGTCGGCTACCAGGGCGACCTGGCGCTCGCGGTGCTGCTCACCGACGCGGGCTCGTCGAAACCGGCCGTGGAAGCCGCTCACCGGTTCCTCGCGGGCGTCGCGGGGAAGTGACGTCGTAGGCTGGACGCATGCCCGTTCGTGCCCCCTTGACGCCCGGTGTCCAGACGCCGCGCCGCTCCGTTCCCGCCGACATCGCCCGCCCCGAGTACGTCGACCGGCCGGCGCCCAAACGGGACACCGGCAACGGGGTACGCACACCCGAAGTGATCGAAGCCATGCGAGTGGCGTCGAAGATCGCGGCGCAGGCGCTGGAGGAGGGCGGCAAGGCCGTCAAGCCCGGCGCGACCACCGACGACATCGACAAGGTCGTGCACGAGTTCCTGCTCGACCACCACGCGTACCCGTCGACGCTCGGCTACCGCGGCTTCCCGAAATCGTGCTGCACCTCGCTCAACGAGGTCATCTGCCACGGCATCCCCGACTCGACCGTGATCGAGGACGGCGACATCTGCAACATCGACGTCACCGCGTTCATCGGCGGCGTGCACGGCGACACCAACGCCACGTTTCTGGCCGGCGACGTCTCCGAGGAGGCGCAGCTGCTCGTCGAGCGCACGCGCGAAGCGACCGCCCGCGCGATCAAGGCGGTGCGGCCCGGGCGGCAGCTGAACGTGATCGGCCGGGTGATCGAGGCGTACGCCAAGCGGTTCGGCTACGGCGTGGTGCGCGATTTCACCGGCCACGGCGTCGGCCCGGCGTTCCACACCGCGCCGACCGTGCTGCACTACGAAGAGCCGTCGGTGCACACGCTGATCGAAGAGGGCATGACCTTCACGATCGAGCCGATGATCACGCTCGGCACCATCGACTACGACCTGTGGGCCGACGACTGGACCGTGACCACGAAGGACAAGAAGTGGACGGCCCAGTTCGAGCACACCCTCGTCGTCACGGCCGACGGCGCGGAGATCCTGACGCTCCCGTGAGGCCCGCGCCGCGCGCCATGCGGGTGAGCTGATCGCGCCGCTCGCCTTCTGGCGAGGTGCCGGTGTGCCACCGGTGCCGGTCACGCCCAGAGCCTGCGCGATCAGGGCCGCTTCAGCCTCCATGCCCGCCTTGAACGGGTGGTGGGACACGGCTTCGAACAGGTTCGTGTACTGGCCGTTGATCCACTTGGCTGCGCCTGCACAGGCGTCGTGGCCGAGAACTGGGGCCGTAGGTGTCCACGAAGCGGGCGCCCGTGGTTCGTGCGGCTTAGGCAATGCTGGCGTTGAGCTCGCGTTCGACGCCGTCGGCCCACGCGTAATCGCCGTCGGCGAACGGGATCACGCTCAGGCATGTGCCGGTGGGCGGCCGCGGCCGCGGGTAGCCCACGAGGACGCTCGTGGCGCCCGGGGGAGCGTTCCACGACGCCCCGCACGACCTGGGTGATTTTGCGGCGGGTGTTCCGGACCGCCGCCGCCATGGTGTCCACCCCGCCGACGGTGAAGTGCTCCTGCACGGCGCGCCGGCCGGGTCCTGCGCGCGCACGGTGGGGCAGGTGCCGACGAGGTCGCCGAAGACGCCGTAGTCGTTGTCGCCGATGCCGATGAGGACCAGGTCGGTGCCGAGGCTCACGGCGGCGAACTGCGGTCACTGCGTGGCGAGTGGGACGCTCGGCGTGGGTGTGACCTGGGGCTGCGTCATGTTCGACGTGTCGGCCGACGAGCAGCTGACGTCGGTGAACGCGCCGTCCTCGTCGTCGACGCCGAGCCGCTTCTCGAGCCACGACGGGTAGTTGATGTTCGAGCGGAGACACCAGGCGGCCTGCTGCCCGGGGATCAGCGGCCCGGCGGTGTACGAGTCGCCGAGCGCCAGGTACTTGTGGAACTGCGGAGTGGTCTTTCCGTTCACGGGTCCGCAGGCGGGTGAGGCCGTTCGGGGTTGTCCGACGCGGTGGGTCGCCGGTCAGGCGTCGGTTTGCCCGGCGCGCGCCAGCAGCTCGTCCAGGAATCCGCCGGCTTCTGCGGTGGCCCGGTCGGCGTCGCGGGCTTCGATGGCGTCGACGAGGCCGCGGTGCTTGAGGATTTCGGCGTGCTCCAGGTCGTCGTAGGTGGAGGCGACGCTGGCGGTGATGGCTTCCATCAGGCCGCGGTAGAGCTCGAACAGCAGGCTGTTGTGTCCACACCGGACGATCTCCAGGTGGAACTCCGCGTCGGTGCGGGCGAACTCCTCGATGCGCCCTGCGCGGTGGTCGGCGTCGCGACGCTCCAGGAGGGTGCGCAGGCGCACGAGGTCGGCGTCGGTGCGGGCGGTGGCGGCCAGACGGGCGCCTTCGACCTCCAGCGTGCGGCGGACCTGAAGCACCTCGCGCAGCTCGCTGCCGCACAGGCGGCGCAGCGCGCCGGACACCTCGCTGGTCGCGCGGACGTAGGTGCCGTCGCCCTGGCGGACTTCGAGGATGCCGGTGTGCGCGAGCGCGCGCACGGCCTCGCGGACGGTGTTGCGCCCGACCCCGAGCTGCGCGACCAGGGCCGGCTCCGTGGGGATGCGCTGCCCGACCGGCCATTCCCCTTGCGTGATCGCTTCGCGCAGCTGCTCGATGACCTGGTCGACCAGGCCGGCGCGCCGGGTGGTGGCGAGAGGCACAGGAATAATCCCTTCATCCAATCATCCTATGTATGCGATAGTAGCGGACGTGTCCGTCGATTCCTGGGATTCAACGCCGCGCCGGTCCTACGCCGATCGCCTCGAGCTCGAACTCGAGGGCCGCCTGGAGGAGGACTCCGCGCGCCGGCCGGGTGTGGTGGCCGGCGGGGTGCTGCTCGCGATCGCGGTGGTGCTGACCGCGCTGAACCTGCGTCCCGCGATCACCAGCATCGGGCCACTGCTCGCGGAGATGCGCGGTGACCTCGGCGCGTCGGCGGTCTGGGCGAGCGTGCTGACGACGCTGCCCGGCCTGTGCTTCGCGGGTGCGGGCCTCGCGGCGCCCCTGCTGTCTCGCCGCTTCGGCATCGGCCGGGCAATCGGGTTCGCGCTGGCTGTGCTCACTGCCGGCCTGGTCCTGCGCGTCGCCGACGGCCAGTTCGTGGTTCTCGGCGGCACCCTCGTCGCGACCGCCGGCATCGCCCTCGTCAACGTCCTCATCCCCGTGGTCATCAAGGACTCCTTCCCGGCGAAGGTCGGCATGATGACCGGCGTCTACACCGCCGCGCTGCAGGGCGGCGGTGCCGCGGGGTCCGCGGTGAGCCCGCCGCTCGAGACGGCGCTGGGCGGCTGGCGCGAGTCGCTCGGCTCGTGGGCGGTGCTCGCCGCGCTCGCGCTCGTCGTCTGGCTCGTCGCCGCCCGCGGCACCGGCCGCGCCCCCGCACCCGCCACGACGCAGGGCGGCGGCCGGTCCCTGATGCGCAGCCCGCTCGCCTGGATCGTCACCCTCTTCTTCGGCCTGCAGTCCTTCATCGCCTACGTGATCATGGGCTGGCTCCCTCAGGTGTTCATCGACTCCGGCGTCAGCAAGGGCGACGCGGGCCTGCTGCTGGGCCTGATCTCCGTGATCGCCGTGCCGATCAGCCTCGTCATCCCGCCCGTCGCGGCCCGGCAGGGCAACCAGAGCTGGTGGATCGTCGGCATGGGCCTCGCGGGTCTGGCCGGCATGATCGGCCTGCTGGTGGCGCCGGGCGCGTCGCCGCTGCTGTGGAGCGTGCTGGTGGGCATCGGCATGAGCGTCTTCTCGCTCGCCCTCACCGTGATCGCCCTGCGCGCCCGCACCGGCGCCGACACCGCCCGCCTCTCCGGCATGGCCCAGGGCTTCGGCTACCTGCTGGCCGCCGTGGGCCCCTTCGTCTTCGGCCTCTTGCACGACGCCACGGGCGGCTGGACGGTGTCACTCATCGTGCTCAGCGTCGTGACCTGCGTGCAGATGACCGTCGGCTTCTTCGCCGGGCGGCCGCGCTACGTCTGACGCCCGGATGCTGGCTCCCGACCTGCCGTTCGGGGTGTGGGGACGATCAGTCTCAAGCGTCCGGATGAACCGGCGCCGGCATTCGCCGATCGCGGCGCAGGCGCGCGAACGCCTTGGGGTGGCTGATCGTCACGAATCGGTCGACGATCTCGCGGGCGCAGTCAGCGGCGCCACGACGAGTGGTGTCCACGACGAGGTCGTTGTCCCCGTGGGCGTAGACCCTGGTCTGCGACGCGGCCAAGCCGTGGGGACGATCGCCGCGCGACCGCTCGCGCCGGGTCAACTCCTCGCCCGAGCACCGAACGTCGATCAAGGTGACGTCGTAGCCATCGAGAACGTCGAGCAGGTCGTCCAGGCGCCACGGCTCGCTGAGCGGGTAATCCATGATCACGTCGTTGCCCGCCGAGGTGAGGGCCGCGATCACCCGGTGGTATCCCCTCCGGGTCCGACGCAGCATCTCGCGGGTTTCCGCGTCCTCCAGGAAGCGAGTGTGCCGTGTCGAGCGCATCCCGCTGATCGCGTCGACCGGGACCAAGAACCACGGGTCGGGCAGCAGGGGCAGCATCGCCTGGCCGATGCTCGTCTTGCCCGAACTCGACGGGCCGTTGAGCAAGATGACCCGGCCCGGTGCCTGTGCTGCCATGCCCGAACCGTAGCCATCGACACACCACAAGCGCCTCGCCTCCGCGCTCGACCTGGAAAAGGCCTCCTCACCGGCTCGGCGAGGAGGCCTTCCCACGTCCGGTTCAGTCCAGGGGCAGGTTCAGCAGCGCGTTCTCGATCAGCTCCGGCATCGCCGGGTGGATCCAGTACTGGTCGCGCGCCATGGAGCGCGCGTCGAGGCCGAAGCTCATCGCCTGGATGAGCGGCTGGATCACCGAGGAAGCCTGGGGGCCGATGATGTGGGCGCCCAGGAGCTGCCCCGTGGCGGGGTCCGCGAGGAGCTTCGCGAAGCCCGTGGTGTCCTCCATGGCCCAGCCGTACGCGATGCCGGCGTAGTCCTGTTTGGACACGACGTACGAGACGCCACGAGATCGCGCGTCCTGCTCCGTCAGGCCGACCGAAGCGACCTGTGGAGACGTGAAGATCGCGTGCGGGACGAAACGGTGGTCGGCCTTGATGCGGTCGTCCGGGTGCAGCAGGTTGTGCTGCACGACGCGGCCTTCGTGGTTCGCGACGTGCTTCAGCTCGTACGGCGACGACATGTCGCCGAGCGCGTAGATGCCCGGCACCACCGTCTCCTGGTGGTCGTCGACGATCACGTGGCCACTGTCCATCGTGGTCACCCCGGTGGCGGCGACGTTCAGCCGGTCGGTGTTCGGGTGGCGGCCGATGGCGACGAGGATCAGGTCGGTTTCGAGCGTCTCGGGACCCTGCGGGCCGTCGAGTTCCAGCACCGCACCCGTCCCGTTCTTGCGCACTCGCTGCACCTTGCGGTCGCGCCGCAGGTCGAAGCGCTCGGCGGCCAGCTCGGTGAAGCGGGCGCTCACTTCTTCATCCTCGCCGCGCAGCATGGCGTCCGAGCGCAGGACCACGGACACGTCCACGCCGAAGGACTTGAAGACGTGCGCGAACTCCGCCGCGATGTACCCGCCGCCCAGGACGGTGATGCGCTTCGGCAGGGCGTCGAGCCGCATGATCGTGTCGGAGGTGTAGTAGCCGGTCTCTTCGAGTCCCGGGACGTCCGGCACCACCGGGCGCCCGCCCGCGGCGAGTACGAACTTGTCGGCCGTCAGCACCTCGTCAGGCCGCCCGTCGGTGAAGCTGACGCGCAGCTCCTTCATCCCGGTGAACCGGCCTTCGCCCTGGTAGACGTCGACGTTCTCGTTGTCCTCGTGGTGCTTGCGGTACTCCTCGCCGCCCGCGGAGATCGGGTCGATGCGGCCGAAAATCCGATCGCGGATGTCGGGCCAGCGCACGCCCTTCAGCTCCTGGTCCACGCCGTAGCGCGAGCTGTGGGAAGGCGTCGCCGCCACGTCGGCCGCGTACACGAACATCTTGGTCGGGATGCAGCCCACGTTGAGGCACGTGCCGCCGAACGTCCCCTTCTCGACGATCGCCGTCTTCAGGTCGGCGAAGCGCGGGTCGAGGATCGAGTTCCCCGATCCGGTCCCGACGATCACGAGGTCGTAGTGCGGCACAGTGGTCCTCCGAAAGCCGTAGAACGAGCGTTCCCAGCCTAGTCAACCTGGCCGTGCGGCGCGGTGTTCCCGAGGTCAGCCCCCGGTCGCTGTGAAGTGCATCCGGTCCTTCGGCGAAGTCCACGCGCCACCCCAGCTCCAGCCGACGGCCGCGAAGTCGCGCACGACCGGTCCGCCCGCGACGACCATGCCCGGCCGCAGGCGTGAGCGGTCCAGGTACGCCGACGCCAATTCCGGCAGCACCAGCGAGCCCTTCGAGTACGGGTTGCAGAACGGGTTCACGTCCACCGCGAGCCCGTAGGCGTGCGCAGACCACGTGGTCTGGCCCCGCACGGGCCGGCAGACGAACGCGCTGGTGTCGTTGCCGTCGCCGGTGGGCGGTGCGTCGAGCTCCCCGCGGCTCGTCACGCGCACCTCCTCGAGGGGGAACCGTGCGGCGAAGAGCTTGCCGAACGCGGTGACCACCGCCCGCGCGCCGGTGCGGTTCACGAGGAGCTCGCCGGTGTGCGCTCGGCCGTCGAAACCCCAGAACGACAGCGTGACGTAGCGCAGCTCGGTGGCCTTGACCGGGCACGCGGCTTGCCATGTGCTGCGTGCGAGCACGTCGGGTGGCACCGTCTCGATCTTCGACACGTACGCGTTCCCCACCGGAGGCGGCAGGAAATCGCGCGTCGGGAGCGCTCGGTTCACCAGTTCGGGGGGAGTCGGGAGGATCTCGCCGAAGCCGTCGGGGCGGCGGGGGAGCGGATGTGCACCCACCTGCCAGGTGACGGGCGGTGTGGTCGTCGCCGTCCCCGTTGTCGGAAGTGCCGGGCTCGTCCGGCTCGCCGGCGCCGGTGCGGGGGTCCCGGACGGCGCGGGCGGTGTCGACGTGCCGCAGCCGACCAGCAGGAACGCCATCAGGGTGCCGGCCGCGGCCGTCGCTCTCCGTCGCATTCAACCAGCAAATCAAACGCGCTCGGTGAGCACTTACTCCACCCGTTCCAGCGACACCATTTCGGGCCTGCTCCGATTAGGGTAATCGCGCCCGCTCGTTCACGCGCCGCAATCTCCGCTCACCGTCGTTGAAGGGGAACTCCCATGCTCGCCAAGATCCGCCGTTCGCTCCTCCTCGCGGCCGGGGCCCTGCTCGTGACCGCGGCGACGGTGCCGATCGCGGTGACCACGGCGTCGGCCCAGGACGCGGCGTCCACCCCACCGCAGGCCGCGCAGCCGCGGATCGTCGGCGGCGACGAGGCTTCGGTGTCCGAACACCCGTACGCGGTGTTCCTCACCGACCAGAACGGCAACCAGTTCTGCGGCGCCGTGATCGTGAGCTCCACGGCGGTCGCGACGGCCGCCCACTGCGCCGCGGCGCTGCCGAGCAGCAACGTGCGCGTGGTCGCGGGCCGCCAGGACAAGCGCACCAGCGACGGCGTGACGCTCGCCGTGTCCCGCGAGTGGGTCGACCCGGACTACTCGGACCCGACGAAGGGCGACGACGTCGCGGTGCTGACGGTGCGCGGCCAGCTGCCGTACCGGCCGGCGAAGGTCGCGGGGGCAGGCGACCGCGCCGAGTACGCCGAGGGTACGCAGGCCACCGTGCTCGGCTGGGGCCGCATCGCCGACGGCGGCAGCCGGTCCGACTACCTGCGCAGCGCTGTGGTCCCGATCGTCGGCGACAGCACGTGCAAGTCGTCGTACGACTCGTACGACCCGTCGAGCATGGTCTGCGCCGGTTACCCCGACGGCGGCATCGACGCGTGCCAGGGCGACTCCGGCGGCCCGCTCGTCGTCGGCGACACCCTCATCGGCATCGTCTCCTTCGGCGACGGTTGCGCCAAGGCCGGCAAGTACGGCGTCTACACACGGGTTTCGGCGTTCGCGGACGACATCGCCGAGCAGTCCCAGCCGCGGATCATCGGCTGACCTGTGTTAAGCAGGGGCTCGTGACCACCCTGCACGACGCCGCCGGCCCCGACCTCACCGCCGACCGGCTGTACGCCATCCTCCGCCTGCGCGCCGACGTCTTCGTCGTCGAGCAGGAGTGCGCCTACGGCGACGTCGACGGCCGCGACCTGCTGGCCTCCACGCGCCACCTCTGGCTCGAAGACGCGGACGGCTCGGTCCTGGCCTACCTGCGTGTCCTCGCCGACCCCGGTGGGATCTCGCGCATCGGCCGCGTGGTGACCGCCGCTGCGGCGCGCGGCCATGGCTTGGCGGCGTCGTTGATGGAGGCCGCGCTGGACGGCGCTCCCGGCGAGTTCGTCCTCGACGCCCAGACCTACGCCCAAGCCCTCTACGCCCGCTTCGGCTTCGTCCCCGAAGGCGACGAGTTCCTGGACGACGGCATCCCGCACATCACCATGCGCCGGGTGGCGAAGAACTAGGCCGCGGCCCCCCTCGGTGCGGTGGCCGTGATGACCTTCACCGCACGATCCACGTCGGCTTCCGACAGATCCGCGCGGGCCGTGAGGCGCAGCCGCGAGATGCCGTCCGGCACCGACGGCGGGCGGAAGCAGCCGACGCGCACACCCTGGTCCGCGCAGGCCTGCGCCCAGGCGAGGGCCGCGTCCGCGGACGGGGCCTGGACGGAGATGACCGCGGCCTCCGGGAGGCTGACGCGCAGGCCGGCGGCCTTGAGGTGCCCGGCGATGGCGCCCGCGTTGTCGATCACCTTCTCGGGTAGCGACGGCTCCGACTTCAGCACGTTCAGAGCGGTCAGCGCGGCCGCGACGCTGCCCGGCGCGAGGGCGGTGTCGAAGATGAAGCTGCGGGCCGTGTCGACGAGGTGCTTGATCACCCGCCGTGGGCCGAGAACCGCGCCGCCCTGGGCGCCGAGGGACTTGGACAACGTCACGGTGGTGACCACGTCGGGCGCGGCAGACAGGCCCGCCGCGTGCACGGCACCCCGGCCGCCCTCGCCGAGGACGCCGAAGCCGTGGGCGTCGTCGACGAGCAGAGCCGCGGCCGAGGCGCGGCAGATCTGCGCGAGCTCGCCCAGCGGCGCGAGGTCGCCGTCGACGGAGAACACCGAGTCCGTGACCACCAGCGCGCGCGGCTTGCGGCGCGTCGAGAGCGCGTGCTGGATCGCCGACGGCGTCGCGTGTGCCACGGCCGCGACGTCGGCCCGCGAGAGCCGGCAGCCTTCGATGAGCGAGGCGTGGATGTACTTGTCCGTCACGATCGCGGATTCCGCGCCGGACAGCGCGGTCACCGCGCCCACGTTCGCGGCGAAGCCCGACGAGAACACCAGCGCCGCCTGCGCGCCGCAAAAGCGGGCCAGCTCGTGCTCAAGCTCTGCGTGCAGTTCGGTCGACCCGGTGACGAGCCGCGAGCCCGTCGCACCAGCGCCCCAGCGCATGGCGGCCGCCGCGGCGGCGCCGACGACGCGCTTGTCGCGCGCCAGGCCGAGGTAGTCGTTGCCGGCGAGGTCGAGCTCTTCGGCCTGCGCCGGCCGGGGCCGCAGCTGCCGCACCAGTCCCGCGTTCGCCCGCTTCTCGGCCTCCGTGTCGAGCCAGTCGAAGACGTTCTCAGGCGGCAGCTGCGGGAAGGAAGTCACGCCCGGCAGTCTCCCACTCGGGTCCCGCCGGAAACCGTGGGCCCTGCCACACAACGAAAAAGCCCCGCACGAGGCGGGGCTTTTCCGAAGCGGGACTCAGCTGTCGTAGCTGCGGCGCGTGCCGCGACCCGGCCGCTGCGGCCGGCCCGAACCCGAGCCCGAGCGCTGCTGCCGCCCGCGGCCGCCGTAACTCGGACGACCTTCGCGCGAGCCGTAGCCCTCGCGCGAGCCGTAGCCCTCGCGCGAACCGTAGCCGCGGTCACCGCGTTCACGGCCGCCGCCGAAGCCCCGGCCGCCGCGGCGCGGGGTCTCCCGGCGCCGCTCCACGACCGGCTCGCCGCTCGGCTCCTGCGCACCCGTGATGCGCGAGAGCTCCGCGTCGCCCGGGCGGATCACCGTGGTCTCGGCGCGCACGCCGGCCCGGTCGGTCATCCGGCGGACGGTGCGCCGCTGGTCGTGCGTCACCAGCGTGACGACGACGCCCGACGCGCCGGCGCGGGCCGTGCGGCCCGCGCGGTGCAGGTAGTCCTTGTGGTCCGCGGCCGGATCCACGTGCAGCACCAGAGAGATGTCGTCGACGTGGATGCCGCGTGCGGCGACGTCGGTGGCGACCAGCACCGGGGTGTGGCCGTCCTTGAAGTCGGCCAGCACGCGGTTGCGCTGGCCCTGCGTCTTGCCGCCGTGCAGCGCCGCCGCGTGCACGCCCTGCTCGCGCAGCCGCTCGGTGAGGCGGTCGACGTGGTGCTTGGTGCGCACGAACATGATCGTGCGGCCCTCGCGGGCGCCGATCTGCGTGACGATGTCCTGCTTGTCGGCGTGCGACACCTGGAACAGGTGGTGGTCCATGGTGTCCACGCTCGCGGTCGACGGCGCGACCGAGTGCGTGACCGGGTCGGTGAGGTACTGCTGCACCAGCTTGTTCACGTCACCGTCGAGCGTCGCCGAGAACAGCAGCCGCTGGCCGCGAGCGGGGGTGAGGTCGAGGATCTCCCGCACCTGCGGCATGAAGCCCATGTCGGCCATCTGGTCGGCCTCGTCGAGCGCGACGAAGTTGCAGTCGGACAGCGACGCGGTGCCCTGCCGGACATGGTCCGACAGTCGGCCCGGCGTGGCGATCAGCAGGTCGACACCACGGGCGAGCGCGTCGGCCTGGCGGGTGAAGGCCATGCCGCCGACGGCGGTGCGGCACCACAGGCCGAGCGCCTTCGCGAGCGGGGTCAGCGAGTCGGCCACCTGCATGGCCAGCTCGCGGGTCGGCACCAGCACGAGCGCGCGGGGGCGCTTCGGGCGGGCCTTGCCCCCGTTGAGCCGGGCCAGGATGGCCAGGCCGAACGCCAGCGTCTTGCCGGAGCCGGTCTGGGCGCGGCCCAGCACGTCGCGGCCCGCGAGCGCGTCGGGGATCGTCGCCGACTGGATCGGGAACGGCGTGGTGATCCCGGCCTCGGCGAGCGCGTTCAGCAGCTCGTCGGGCAGGCCCAGCTGGGCCCAGGTCTTGGTGGCCACCGTCTCCACGGCGTCGTCGCGCAGGAAGTCCCCCCGAGCCGGGCGCTGGCGCGGCTTGCGGTCGGGACGGCCCGGACGCTGCGACCCGGAGTGGGGCCCGGAGGAGTGGGACCCAGCGGAGTGGCCGGAGTTGAACGTGACTGTCACTTATGCCTCTCGGACGTGGTACGTCACAAGGAGGCCCGGGCTGCCCGCACGCAGGCAGGGCAAGGTGGTGTGGCGGTGGGCGTTCACAGGGACGGACCCGGCGCACCACGACGTTGCCGTCATCGAGCACCGATGGAAGTAGCTTCGGATTTCACCGCGAGCCCGTCAGTGGGCTGTGGAGGCGACGGACACCAACTCATCCACGCCGCCGGTTGCGGTCTGTGGTCACTGTACCGGAGCGGGGGTTTTCGCTTCGCACCCAGGTCTCCGGTTGTGGGCGGCGTCGCAGACGTGTGCTGCACCACACTTCGTGCGACGCCGCCGAACATCAGCTCAGCCCAGCGGCGAAGAGCAGCTCCGCCACGAGATCCGCGGTGGCCGTGACGTGTTCGGGCAAGCCGCGGGCGTGGAACCAGTCCGCGAGGTTGCGCACGTCGCGTCCCAGGAACTCCCGTCCGCGCGGGTTCGCGACGAGGTCCACGACCTGCGGCAGGTCGATCACCATCAGGTGCCCCTCGTGCACCAGCAGGTTGTAGGCCGACAGGTCGCCGTGCCCGAGCCCCTCCGTGGCGAACAGCTCGAGCGCGGCGGTGGCCTGCTCCCACAGGTCCTTCAGCTCGTCGGGCTCAGGGCGCAGCTGGGCCAGGCGCGGTGCGGCCGTGCCGTCGGGTTCGCCGAGGAACTCGAGCAGCAGCTCCGTGCCGTGGCGCTGCAGGGGATAGGGCACCGGCGCGCCGATCGTCCACAAGCGACTCAACGCCGTGAACTCCGCCACGGCCCACTGTTCGGCGATCAGGTTGCGCCCGAACGCCGTGCGCCCGGCGATCGCGCGGTTCTCACGCGAACGCCGCATGCGCCGGCCTTCGAGGTAACCCGAGTCGCGGTGGAACTGCCGGTGTTCGGGGCTGCGGTAGCGCTTCGCGGCGAGCAGCACGCCGTCCGCGCCGGGGAGGTTGCGGCGCAGGAGGTGGACGTCGGCTTCCTTGCCGGTCTTGAGGACACCGAGGTCGGTGTCGACGGCGCCGAGTTCCGTGATCACCCAGCCGGGCCTCGGGTGGGGGCCGTGTTCGGCGTCGTCCCAGGTGGTCCAGCGGTCGGCGCCGTCCGGGAGCGCGGTCTCGGTGTAGGCGTCGTCGCGCAGGCGGGCGAGGCGCACGCGCTCACCCTCGGTGAGCCGGCCCCGGCGGGCCGGCTCGGGTTCGTCGTCGAAGCGGCGCCCGCGGCGGGGACGCTCGTCGAAGTCGGACGCGTGAAGGTCTTCGTGATCGTGCTCGCGCACTGGTGGGTTCTCCTCGATCGGGGTGCCCCACCGGGCGAGCACGAGGCTCTAGCCGAGTGAGGCGGACGGAAGTGGGCAGGTCAGCGCCCAGGCGATCTCCACGACGCACCTCCTCGCTTCCGTCGGCCACCGGCACCCCGCCGGCTCGCGCAGCAGCCTGCCTTGCCCCCGGGGGCTCGCGCAACCGAATTACCGGGCCCTAGCCTCGGCGCCATGACAAGCGGTGGGAGCTACGACGCGGTGATCGTCGGCGGCGGGCACAACGGCCTGGTCGCGGCGGCCTACCTGGCCCGCGCCGGGTGCTCGGTCCTGGTGCTGGAGCGGCGCGGCGAGATCGGGGGCGCGGCGGTGTCGTTCCGCGCGTTCGACGGCGTCGACGTGCGGTTGTCGCGCTACTCGTACCTGGTCAGCCTGCTGCCGCGGAAGATCGTGGCCGACCTCGGGCTCAGCGGGCTCGGCGTGGAGCTGCGGCGCCGCCGGATGTCCTCGTACACCCCGGCTGGCGACACGGGTCTCCTTGTCGACACGGGCGACGACGCCCGCACGGCCGCGTCCTTCCGCGCCGTCACGGGGTCCACAAAGGACTTCGACGCGTGGGGCGAGTTCTACGCCCGCGCGGCACGCGTGGCCGCGGCGACGTTCGACACGCTCACCGAACCGCTGCCCAGCCGCGCGGAGCTCAAGCGGCGCGTCGGCGACGAAGAAGCCTGGACGACACTGTTCGAGCGTCCGGCTGGCGAGACACTGACCGCGCTGTTCGGCGACGACACCGTGCGCGGCGTCGTGCTCACCGACGCGCTGATCGGCACGTTCGCCGGCGCCGGTGACGAAGACCTGAAGCAGAACCGCTGCCTGCTCTACCACCTGATCGGCAACGGCACGGGTGACTGGGACGTGCCCGTCGGCGGGATGGGCGCCGTGACGGGCGCGCTCGCCGCCGCGGCCCGCGGCGCCGGGGCCACGCTCGTGACCGGCGCCGAAGTCCGGTCTGTGACACCCGATGGCGAAGTGCGCTACACCGTCGAGGGCGCCGGAGGCGCCGAGCACGTCGTCGCCGGTCACCACGTCCTGGCCAACGTCGCGCCGGACACGCTCGCCCGGTTGCTCGGCGAGGATGCCGGTGTGCAGCCGGAAGGTGCGCAGCTGAAGGTGAACATGGTCCTGTCCCGCCTGCCGCGCTTGCGCGACGCGTCGCTCGACCCGCGCGACGCGTTCGGCGGGACCTTCCACGTCAACGAGACCTTCTCGCAGCTCGAAACGGCCTACGCCGAGGCTGCCGCGGGCACGATCCCGGCGCTGCCGCCGTGCGAGATCTACTGCCACTCGCTCACCGACCCGTCGATCCTCGGCCCGGCCGAGCGCGCGGCGGGGGTGCAGACGCTCACGCTCTTCGGCCTGCACATGCCCGCGCGGTTGTTCGAAGCCGACAACGAACGCGCGCGAGCCGACGCGTTGCGTGCGACGCTCGCGTCGCTGAACAGCGTGCTCGCCGAGCCGATCGAAGACTGCCTGCTGCGCGATCCGGCCGGGAACCCCTGTGTGGAGGCGAAGACGCCGCTGGACCTGGAGACCGAACTCGGCCTGCCGCGCGGGCACATCTTCCACCGCGACCTCTCCTGGCCGTTCGCGGAAGACCCGGCCGACGCCGGGAAGTGGGGGGTCGAGACCGGCCACGAACGCGTGCTGCTGTGCGGGGCCGGCGCGCTGCGCGGCGGGGGCGTGAGCGGGATCCCCGGCCACAACGCGGCCATGGCGGTGCTCGCTCGACGGCACGGCGAAACGCGGGCAGGGTGAACTCATGCGCGTCATCGTGATCGGCGGCGGGATCGCCGGAGCTTCGACGGCCTACCACCTCGTGACCAGCGGAGCCGACGTCGTCGTGGTCGACGCCGGGCTGCCCGGGGTCGCGACGGAAGCGGGTGCCGGCATCGTCAGCCCCTGGACTTCGCGGTGGGACAACGCGATTTACCCGCTCGCGGCCGCGGCCGGTGCGTACTACCCGCGGCTCGCGGCGGCGCTCCGCGAGCAGGGCCACGACGCGTCGTTCGAGGTCGTCGGCGGGATGGTGGTGTCGGCCGAGCCGGCCGAGCTGGACGAGGCGTCCGAGCGGCTGGCCGAGCGGGCCGTGGCCGCACCGGAGGCCGGCGAGGTGCGGCGGCTCGATCCCGCGCAGGCCCGGGAGCTCTTCCCGCCGCTGGCACCGGAGTTGTCCGCCGTGCACGTCTCCGGCGCCGGCCGGGTCGACGGGCGCGTGATGCGCGCTGCGCTGGTCGCGGCGGCGGAAGAGCGGGGCGCGCGGTTCGTCGCGGCGGAGGCGGCACTGCTGCCCGGTTCGCGGGTGCGCGCGGGCGACGAAGAGCTGACCGGCGACGCCGTGGTGGTCGCGGCGGGCGCGTGGTCGGCGACGCTGGCCGAGCCGCTCGGCGTGCCCGTGCCGGTGGCGCCGCAGCGCGGTCAGATCAGCCACTTCGACCTGCCGGACACGGACACCGCGGCGTGGCCGGTGGTGCTGCCGCGCACGGGCCACTACCTGCTCTCGTTCGCCGGCGGCCGGGTCGTGGCGGGCGCGACGCGCGAGACGGGTTCGGGCTTCGACTACCGCGTGACGGCCGCCGGCCAGCGCGAGGTGCTGGACCAAGCGCTCGCCGTCGCGCCAGGACTGGCCGACGCGACGCTCGCCGAGACCCGCGTCGGCTTCCGCCCGGCGACGCCGGACACGCTGCCGCTGCTGGGCCAGGCGGCGCCGGGGCTGTTCCTGGCCACGGGCTTCGGGCCGGCCGGGCTGACCCTCGCGCCGTACGCGGGCAAGCTCGTCGCCGCGCTCGTGCTCGGCGAGGACCTGCCTGCCGACCAGCTCACGGCGTGCTCCCCGTCGCGTTTCGCGTGAGGCTCAGTCTTCGGTGAGCAGTTCCAAAGCGTGGTCGCCGGTGCGCTCCACCGTGAGGCCCGCCTTGGTGATCACCTTCACCAGATCGTCCACAGTGGACGGCTCGGCGCGCGTTTTCGCGAGCACAGCGGCCAACCGGCCCTTGTAGGCCTTGTTGAAGTGGCTCACCGTGGTGCGGTTGCCCTTGGCGTCTTCGGTCACCACGCGCACGGTCACCGCGCCGGGCCGCAGCTTCGCGAACGCCGAGTACGTGCCCGAGCGCAGGTCGACCACGAGCCCTTCGATGGCCTGCAGCACCGGTTCGAGCGCCGGCTTCCACAGGCCGCGCACCGTGCCGAGCTCGGGCACGCTGTTGCCGCCCGAGAGCCGGTACGCGGGGATCGGGTCGGTGGCCGAGACCACGCCGAACAGCGACGACGTGATGGCCAGGCGCCGGTGCGCCTTCTCCAGGCCCGCGCGGGTGAAGCTGCCGAGGTCGAGTGCGTCGTAGAGCACGCCGGTGTAGCGGCGCAGGGCGGGCATCGTCGGTGAGGTCCACAGGGTCGCGTTGCGGTCGACCTCGTGGCTTTGCCGCTCGGAGATGCCGAGCGCGGCGAGGCTCGCGGGAACGTCGCGGGCCAGCTCGACGAGCGCGTCGGCCAGCTTGGCCCGCACGGGGTTCAGCTCGGGGAAGGACAGCGCTTCGAGGTCGAGCGGCGCGCCCTGACCACCGGCGGCTTTCGTCTCGGAAGGAGGGAGGAGCACCAGCACCCCCAGAGCGTAATCCGGGGGCGCGGGTCGCGCAGGTACGCCTGCGCTCGCGCGCATGGAGCTCACCCGGCGGCCGCTCACCCTCGGCGACGCGGAGCCGCTGCCGGACCTGTTCGCGGCAGCCGAGGCGGTGGACCGCACGGGCGAGCACTGCACCGCCGGTGACCTGCGTGAGGAGGTGGCGGGCCCGGACGTCGACCTGGCGCTGGGCAGCACCGGCGGCAGGGCGGGCGAGCGGCTGGTCTGCTACGCCGTGATCCGCCGCCGCGACTCCGCCGACCCGGTGCACATGCCGCGCGTCGAGTCGGTGACGCGCCCGGACTTCCGCACGGCCGACATCGGCGCTCACGTCACCACCTGGGTCCTCGACGCGGGCCAACGCGTGCACGAGCGGGCGTTCCCTGACGCGCCGCTGGAACTGCACGCCGGTGTGCACGAGAACGAGCGGTGGTACGCCGACGCCCTGGCACGGGCCTGGTTCGGGCGGGCGGCGGACGTTCGTGGAGATGCGCGCGGACCTGGGCGCGCTGCCGCCGGTGCGGCCGGCGCCCGAGGCCTACGAGCTGGTGCCCTTCGACGACCGCTACGTCGAGCCGACCCGCGACGCGCGCAACGAGGCCTTCGCCGGGCACTGGGGCAGCGCCGTGCTGTCGACTGCGGCGTGGTGGCACCGCATCACCGGAGCGAATGATTTGCGGCCCGACCTGTCGTTCGTGCTGCTGACGCCGGCGCACGACCGGGTCGTGGCGTTCGTGCTGAGTTCTTTCCACCCGGCGGCCCACGCCGCCACGGGCGTGCGCGAGTTGTACGTGGACTACGTCGGCACCCGTGCCGCGCGGCCGCGGTGTCGCGACGGCGGTGCTCGGCCACACACTGGCGCGCGCCCACGAAGCCGGGTTCGAGCGGTCCGGGCTGGTTCGTGGACACCGGCAACGCGCACAGCGCCGTCGGTGTCTACGAACGGTGCGGCTACGTCGTCGCGGACACCTACTACGGGTACGTGCTCCCGATCGGCTGACTCAGCGCACG
Source organism: Amycolatopsis sp. FDAARGOS 1241 (assembly GCF_016889705.1). Taxonomy (NCBI): domain Bacteria; kingdom Bacillati; phylum Actinomycetota; class Actinomycetes; order Pseudonocardiales; family Pseudonocardiaceae; genus Amycolatopsis; species Amycolatopsis sp. FDAARGOS 1241. Next base: position 7,010,738 of record NZ_CP069526.1, on the reverse strand, counting down.
ACGTTCAGCAGCGGCTCGCCCGCCACGAAGCGACGCAGCTGCTCGGCGACGAGCGTCTTTGCGCGCGGGTAGAACGACGCCGAACCGCCCGCGACGTGGGGCGTGATCACCACGCCCGGGACCTTCCACAGTGGATGGTCGGCCGGCAGCGGTTCGGGGTCCACCACGTCGAGGGCGGCGCGCAGCCGGCCCCGTTCCGCCTCCGCGAGCAGAGCGGCGGTGTCGATCGCGGAGCCGCGGCCGACGTTGACCACCAGTGCCTGATCGGGCAGCAGCGCGAGTTCGCGGGCGCCCAGCAGCCCCTTCGTCTCGGGCGTCTCGGGCAGCACGAGCACCACGATGTCGGCGGCCGGCAGCAGGGCCGGCAGCTCCGCGACGCCGTGCACGTCCTCGTCCGGCCGCGCCCGGCTCGCAACCCGCGTGACGACCGACTCGGCCGCCAGCAGCTGCCGCTCGATCGCGTGCCCGATGGACCCGTACCCGACGAGCAGCACCCGGCTGTCGGCGAGCGACAGCGTGTGCTCCCGCGCCCACGACCCGGTGGCCTGCTGCGCGAACCAGCGCGGCAGGAACCGCTGCGACGCGTAGATCAGCGCCAGGGCGTGCTCGGCGACGCTGAGGTCGTGCAGGCCGCGGCCGTTGGCCAGCGCCACGCCCTCGGGCACCAGCGGCACGAGCGACTCGACCCCGGCCGACAGCGCCTGTACGGCTTTCAACGCCGGCAGCTTCCCGATCAGCTTCGGCGGCTCCGGCCCGGCGTCGTAGGGCAGCACGTAGAACTCGACCCCGGACAGCTCGTCCGCGGGCGGCGTCACCCCGTCGTAGTACGCCACGGCCAGGCCGTCCGGCACGTCGATGTCGGTCCAGGGCAGGAGAGCACGCGCGGTCATGCCCTCGACCCTAGTGCTGCTCGCCGCCGGCGCGGCCGCCGTGCGATCGGGTCTGCTCCCTAGTGCGCTCCCGCCTGCGCGACGCAGAACTCGTTGCCCTCCGGATCCGCGATGCCCGGCTGCGCGTGCCTTGCCAGCTCGCTGGCCCCGAGCCCGAGCAGCCGCTTCACCTCCGCCTCCCGATCGGGTGCGGAGAAGTCCACGTGCACGCGGTTCTTGCCCGCACGCGGTTCCGGTACCTGCTGGAACGCCAGCGCAGGGCCGCCGTTGCCGGTCCGCGTGAGCATCACGAACGGCCCGTAGTCCGCCTCGACGTCCACGCCCAGCGCCTGCGTCCAGAACTCCGCGAGGACCCGCGGGTCCGCGCAGTCGATGGTGATCATGCCCAATGCGAGTGCCATGGCCGGGACGCTAGCGCGGGGCACCGCCAAAACCGGTCGAGCCGATAACCGGTTGGAGCCGCGACCAGCGGGTTGACTACCCTGTGCCAATCGTCCAACGACCGCTCACCATCTAGGCCCGCTCAGCGCAGGGAGTCCGCAGTGATCACCAGGATGTCGTCGTTGTTCCTCCGCACCTTGCGCGAGGATCCGGCGGACGCCGAGGTACCCAGCCACCGGCTGCTGGTCCGCGCCGGCTACGTCCGCCGGGTCGCCCCGGGTGGTTACTCGTGGCTGCCGCTGGGCCTGCGGGTGCTGCGGCGCATCGAGCAGGTCGTGCGCGAGGAGATGAACGCGATCGGCGCGCAGGAGATCCAGTTCCCCGCGCTGCTGCCCCGCGAGCCCTACGAGGCGACCGGCCGCTGGACCGAGTACGGCGACAGCCTGTTCCGGCTCAAGGACCGCAAGGGCGCCGACTACCTGCTCGGCCCCACGCACGAGGAGCTGTTCGCGCTCACCGTGAAGGGCGAGTACAGCTCGTACAAGGACTACCCGGTCACGCTCTACCAGATCCAGACCAAGTACCGCGACGAAGCGCGCCCCCGCGCGGGCATCCTGCGCGGTCGCGAGTTCGTGATGAAGGACTCGTACTCGTTCGACCTCGACGACGAGGGCCTGGAGCGTTCGTACCAGGCCCACCGCCAGGCCTACACCAAGCTCTTCGACCGCCTCGGCCTCGAGTACGTGATCGTGGCCGCGACGTCGGGCGCCATGGGCGGCTCGGCGTCGGAGGAGTTCCTCGCCGTCGCCGAGACGGGTGAGGACACCTACGTGCGCAGCACGGAGTCCGGGTACGCGGCCAACGTCGAGGCCGTGGTCACGCCCGCGCCCGCCGAGCGGCCCCTCGAGGGCCTGCCCGCGGCGCAGGTGCACCACACGCCGAACACGCCGACCATCGAGACGCTCGTGGCGTTCTTCAACGCCGCCGGCCTTGGGCGTGAGTTCACCGCCGCCGACACGCTGAAGAACGTGCTGCTGAAGATCCGGCAGCCGGGCGCGAAGGAGTGGGAGCTCCTGGGCGTCGGCGTGCCGGGCGACCGCGAGGTCGACATGAAGCGCCTCGAAGCGTCGCTCGAACCCGCCGAGGTCGAGCTGCTCGAGGAGGCGGACTTCGCCAAGAACCCGTTCCTCGTCAAGGGCTACATCGGCCCGAAGGCGCTGCAGGAGAACGGTGTTCGCTACCTCGTCGACCCCCGGGTGGTCACCGGCACGGCGTGGGTCACCGGCGCGGACCAGGCCGACCACCACGTGGTCGACCTCGTCGTGGGCCGCGACTTCACGCCGGACGGCACCATCGAGGCCGCCGAGGTGCGCGAGGGTGACGCGTCGCCCGACGGCAAGGGCACCCTCGTGGCCGCGCGTGGCATCGAGATCGGCCACATCTTCCAGCTCGGCCGCAAGTACACGAATGCCTTCGAGCTCGACGCCCTCGGCCCCGACTCGAAGCCGATCCGCATCACGATGGGTTCCTACGGCGTCGGCGTCTCGCGGCTCGTGGCCGTGCTCGCCGAGCAGAACCACGACGCGTCCGGCCTGGTGTGGCCGCGAGAGGTGTCGCCCTACGACGTGCACGTGGTCGTCGCCGGCAAGGACGAGTCCATCGCGGCCGGCGCCGAGAAGCTGGTCGCCGACCTCGACGCCGCCGGCGTCGACGTGCTCTTCGACGACCGCAAGGCCACCCCGGGCGTCAAGTTCGCCGACGCGGAGCTGGTCGGCGTGCCCACGATCCTCGTCGTCGGGCGCGGCCTGGCCAACGGCCTGGTCGAGGTGAAGGACCGCCGGTCCGGCGAGCGCGAGGAGATCCCGGTCGACTCGGTCGTCGGCCACCTGGTCAAGCTGGTCCGTTCCTGACGGGCGCCTCTCGGTGGGGCTCTTCGGCCGCAAGCGCGACAGCGACGACGGCGGCTACGAGGACAATGCTGCCCTGACGGGTTTCGGCGGTTACGAACCCGCAGGCACTCCGCGCTTCCCGGCCGCCGGCTACGGCCCGGGCTCCCCGGACGAGGGCGAGCCCGCCGCCGGGCCGGCGGTCCAGGCGAGCGGAGCCGGCGCGGAGCCGGGCACTGCGGGGCCGGGCCAGGGGTCCGGCTCGTCCGACCACGGCGAGACCCCTTGGTACGTCGAGCATCCCGCCGTCACCGGCCACGCGCCGAGAGCCGAGCCGCGGCGCATCCGGCCGGCCGCGGCACCGCGGCTGAGGGCCCGGCCGTCCCGGGCGCTGTGGGTTCTCGTGGCGGTGATCGGCCTGGGTGCCGCCGGGTTCAACTTCTTCGGCGGCCGGCACCACTCGACGCCGAGCGCGCCGCCGCGGCAGCCGGTGACGTACCAGCCCGAGCCGCGGGTCGTCGTGCCGGCGGTGGTGCCCGGGTGGTCGTCGGTGTCCTCGAGCGACGGAACGTACGCCTACGACGTGCCGCCGAATTGGACACCCGAGCCCGGCGTCGTGCACGGCTGGGACCCGAGCGCCACCTCAGCCGGGCTGACGCTGAGCACCTCGGCCTTCACCGGCCGCGGCTACTGCGACGGCGACCGGGACAGCAAGCGCGGCGGCGCGGGCGTCACGACGGAAGCCGGAACCGACGCCGCGGCCGCCGCGCGCAAGGCCGTGCAGGACCTCATCGGCAGCGCCTACGACCCCGGAGCGAAGGCGACGTACGCGCCCGCGCAGGACGCGACGGTGATGCTCGACAACACCACCAAGCCCGCGAAGGTGGTCGTCGCCGACGTCACGCCGGACAGCACCGAACCGTGCACGCTCAAGCACGTGACAGTCGGCGCGCTCGCGCTGGCCGGCTCGAGCCAGTCCGTGGTCCTCGTCGCCTACACCGACGACACCACCGGCAAGGCCGACGTCCTCCGGCTCCTGCGGAGCTACCGCGGCGTCCCCGCTGCCGACCGGTCCACGACCACGCCCCCGCCCACCACGCGCTGACGCCGCAACGCGAGCTTCGCGAAGTCCTTCAGCCCGCCGCCCCGCAGGTACGCGCGCCCGCTGCACAGCAGGTCGGCCTCGCTGCGGTAGGCGAGGTACGGCGGTTCGTGCCGCGGGGGATTTCGCCTTGAACGCGTCCAGCGACCCGAATCCGAAGTAGGGCTCCATCGGTGCGCCGCCCAGTCCGTCGAGCACCCAGTCCACGACGCGCGCCGGCCCCGAGTCGCGGCTGAGCGCCGGACAGCGACACGAACCGCGCGCCTTACTCGCGGAACGCCAGGCACGCCGACGCGATGAGGAACTCCAGCACCGACCGGAACTCGTCCGCGCGGCGGCGCATCACGTCGAGCGTCCACCCGCCGACCGCGCCGTGTGGACCGGCAGCCACGACGTGACGCCGTGCACCGTGCCCTCGGCGTCGAGCACGAGCCCCACCCGCGTCTGCGGCTCCATCACCTCGGCCACGCCGCCCAGCGTGAACCCCATCTCCAGCAGGCCCTTGTCGCCGATTTACTCCTCCGACAGCGCACGGATTTGCTCGCGGATCGCGGCCGGCTGCTCGACCAAGCGCACCAGCCGGAATTCGACGTCGTCCTCGCGCGCCTCCGTTGCGTTCCAACAGGTCGCGCGCGTACGAACGGTCCGGACCGCCGTGCGGCAGCAGCCGCAGCCGCACGGCGCGAGGGCACCCGGAACGCCCGGCGCGCCGCCACGAGCAGGACGAGCTCGACCGTCCACAAGAGATTGTCCACGACGAACACCGGGAGCCCGCGATCGTCGTAGCCGATGCCCGCCGGCTCGGCGACGGCTGCCAGAGCGGCCACACGAGCACCGGTGCCGGGGCGAACGCACACAGCCCCACGGCCCACCGCCACGCCACGCGCGAGCCGCGGCCCAGCCCGTTGAGCACCGGCAGCACGAGCGCACAGGACGGGGATTTCGGTGGTGGACGGGGAAAGCTCGGCGGTCGTGCCCAGGGGGCCGTCGCTCGGAGCGAACCACATCACGGCGTCGGCGGCGACGAGCAGCAGCGGCCCGGCGGAAACCAGCAACCGCCACTCGCGCACGCTCGGCTTCGATGCGGGCCGGACCCGGGCCCGCCCGCTGGCCGAGCGGCAACGCCGGCACCAGCGGGAAGAAGTGCGCGAGATCCGCGAGTGTGCCCACGTAGACGATCGCGACCGCCGCGTACCCGCACAGCGCAGCCCGTACCCGGAGCCGCCACGGCGCCTGCGGCGTCGCGCCGGCCACGGCGATCGCCGCGAGCGTGCCGCCGGAGAAGGTGACGTCGAGCCTGCCCGCGGTCCGGCCGGCCCACGTCCGGCCGGAGTGCCGGCACAGCTCGAGGAACTGGATCGCCGCCACGGCCGCGGCCACCTGCCCGCCCAAGGTCACGGCGATCGTCCGCCGCCTGCCGAGCTGCCACTCGGCGAACCCCAGGAGCGCGAACGTCACGGCCATCGGGGGTCACGAGCGTCCACCAGCGGCCGTGCTCCAGTGGAGGCAAACCGTAGGCGTACTACGTTAACGAACGTTGGTGGTGCCAGAGCGTGCCGCTCGCGATCCCGGCGACGACGGTTGTGGTGAACGGAAGCCGGTGCCACAGCGCGGCGAACCGCCTGCGATCCGGCATCGCCGCCGCGCGCCCCCCTTGCCGGCCCCACCGGCGCTCCCCGCCGCCCGCCGGTGCGGTGTCCAGAGTCTTGCGCCCGGACCTGCAGCCGACACCCTTCTCGGGAGCGACTTGCACCCCCAAGGGAGTGCTACCCCGTCGGACGAAACCCTGAGCCGAAGGCGGCTGTGGACTCAGGGAGCACCACCCGACCGGGCGAGACGCCGGCGGATCGCCCCTGCCCACGGCGGGAATCGCCGTGCGGAACCGAAAACCGGGTGTCAGCCGAGCACGGCCTTGCGCACCGACTCGAGGTCGGCGAGGTCAGGCAGCACGGTGTGGGCACCGGCCGCCGCGAGTTCCTCGGCGCTGTAGTGCCCGGTCGCGACGGCCACCGCGACGGCGCCGTTGTCGAGCGCTGCCTCGACGTCGTTCGGGGTGTCGCCGATGACGACGACGTCGGCGGGCGCGAACGCCGTGCCGTGCTTGGCCGCCGCGGCGGCGACGGCGTGCGGGACGAGGTCGGGCCGGTGTGCCGAGAGCGAGCCGTAGCCGCCGATCTCCAGCTCCAGGTGTTCGTCGAGGCCGAACGCGGCGAGCTTGTGCACCGAGATCTCCGGCAGGTTGCCGGTCACGAGCGTCTGCACGGCGCCGTGGCCGGCCATCGCCGACAGCGCGGCCGCGGCGCCCTCGAGTGCGCGCCCGGCCTCGTGCAGGGTTGCGCTGGCCCCCTCGGCGACCGCGATCAGCTCGGCCCACATTCGCTGGATGTTCTCCTCGGTCGCCGCGATGCCGTGGGTCGTGAGGATGTCGGTGGTGATCGCGCGCTCGGTGCGCCCGCCGTAGTCGGGGTGCTCGCGCAGCTCCGTGCCCATGGCCGTCAGCGCGGCCGCGTACCAGCTGCTGCCGACGCCCGTGTAGTCCACGAGCGTGTGGTCGATGTCCCAGAGCACCAGCCGGTGCGAGCGCGTCGTCGTCACGGCCGTGAGGGTACCGGTGACACTATTCAACGTCTGTTGACTTCTTGGCGGACGAGGCCTGATTTGAGCGTAATTCAACACGTGGAGAATAAAGCTGGGAGGCCGTCATGCCGGCTGTCACGAAGCGCCCCGTGGCGGTGTTCGTCCCGGTCGCCGCGCTGGCGGGGGGTGCTCGCCGCCGCGGTGCTGGGGTTCCTGACTTTCGGCGCGCAGGCCACGGTCGCGCCCGATCACGTACCCGTCGCGGTCTCGGCGCCTCCGGGGCCGCTGCAGGCGCTCGCATACCAGATCGCCGGCCACGGCGGCTCGCGGCTCGACTGGCGCGTCACCGATCCGGGGCAGACCCGGAACCTGCTGGCGGACAAGGAGGTCTACGGCGTACTCGAACTGCGGGAGCGGCCCGCCGCCACCGTCGTGCTCGCGGGTGCGGTGAACCCGGCGGGCACCCAGGTCACGCAGCAGGCGCTGGCCGGTGCCGCCCAGGCCCTGCCGGCGAACCGCGGCTCGGACAGCTGCACCCGGCGAGCCCGGCGGGCCGGATCGTCCCGCTGGCCGCGAGCGCGCTCGCGTGGGCTGGGCAAGCTGGTCGCCGGCGCGGTCCTCGTACGGCTCGGCGGCGGCCGCCGGATCAGCGTCCCGGTGCGGCTCGCGCAGGTGCTCGGCGTGGGTGTCCTGGTCACCGGTGTGCTCGCCGGGTTCATGACGCTGTGGGATTCCGCACTGGGATTCCGCACTGGGATTCCGCACTGCCGCTGAGCGGGGACGTGCTCGGCTTCTGTTCCTGACGGCCACGGCGTTCGCCGCGCTGCACGCGGGCCTGTTGCGGCTGCTGGGCCTGAAGGCCGTGGCGATCCTCGCGCCGCTCTACCTCGTGGCGCCCGCGGCCGCCGGGCAGGTGCCGGAGCTGCTCAACCCGGTCTACCGCGCGCTGTTGTGGTCGTGGACGCCGTTCCGGTTCTCGACCGAAGGCCTGCGCAGCCTGCTGCAGGGTGTGCCCGGCGCGCCGGACGTGACGACGGGCGTTGGGTGCTCGCCGCGCTGCTCGTCGCGGGCCTGGTGGTGGTGTGGCGGCCCGGCCGCTCAGCCCGCGAGGAAACTGAAGCGGACCTTCCGCACCGGGTTGTCGACGTTGGTGTCCACTAGGCAGATCGACTGCCAGGTGCCCAGTGCCGGCACACCGCCGAGCACGGGGACCGTCGCATACGGCGGCACCAGCGCGGGCAGCACGTGGTCACGGCCGTGGCCCGGGCTCCCGTGGCGGTGGCTCCAGCGGCCGTCGCGGGGGAGGAGCTCATCGAGGGCCGCCAGGAGGTCGTCGTCGCTGCCCGCGCCCGTTTCGAGGATCGCGAGACCGGCGGTGGCGTGCGGCACCCACACGTGCAGCAGGCCGTCGGTGGCGTCGGCGTCGCGCAGGAACGTCTCGGCCTCGCGGGTGAGGTCGTGCACCACGGCGCTGCCGCCGGTGCGGACCTCGATCTCGGTGGAGTACATGCCCGCCAGCGTAGGGGTCTTCAGAGTCCGAGGTAGCGGAGCACGGCGAGCACCCGCCGGTTGTCCCCGTCCGAGGGCGGCAGGCCGAGTTTCGTGAAGATGCTCGTCACGTACTTCTCCACCGAACCCGCGGACAGGAACAGGCCGGACGCGATCGCCGAGTTGGACCGGCCCTGTGCCATCAGGTCCAGCACTTCGCGTTCGCGTGCGGTGAGCTCGGCGAGCGGGCCCGACCGCCCCGTGGCGGCGAACAGCTGGCGCACGACCTCCGGGTCGAGCACCGTCTCGCCGGCCGCGACCCGGCGCAGCGCGTCGAGGAAGTCGGACACCTCGGCGACGCGGTCCTTGAGCAGGTAGCCGACGGCGCCGGCCTGATCGGCGAGCAGCTGCTTGGCGTACCTCGTCTCCACGTACTGCGAGAACAGCAGGATCGCGCAGCCCGGCAGCTCTTCGCGCAGCTCGATCGCCGCGCGCAGGCCTTCGTCGGTGTGCGTCGGCGGCATGCGGATGTCCACCACGGACACGTCCGGCTGGTGCGCTCGCACGGCCGAGCGCAGCTCCTCACCGTCCTTCACGGCCGAGACGACCTCGTGGCCCCGAAGCCCCAGCAGCTCGACCAGGCCCTGGCGCAGGATGGTCGAGTCCTCCGCGATCACGATCCGCATGCGCACCCCCTGGTCCCGACCTTAGCGGGGCAACGGCAGTTCGGCGGTGACGAGCGTCGGGCCGCCGGGCGGGCTCGACACGCGCAGCTCACCGTCGACCGGCCGCAGGCGCTCCGCGATTCCGGAGAGCCCGCCGCCGGGGACGACGACCGCTCCGCCCGGCCCGTGGTCGGAGACGCTGAGGCGCAGCACCTCGTCGTGCTCGTCGACCCGGACGAGGCACGGTTTTCCGGAGTGCTTGGCGGCGTTCGTCATCAGTTCCGCAGCGGCGAAGTACACGATGGTCTCCAGTGAGGGCGGCGGGCGGCGCGGCAGGTCCACGGACACCGCGGCGTCGATGCCGGCTGAAGTGGCCACAGTGGACAGTGCCACGTCGAGTCCCTTGTCCAGCGCGGGCGGGTGGATGCCGCGCGCGAGGTCGCGCAGTTCGACGAGCGCCTGCTTCGCGTTGCCGTGGGCGGCGTCGACGAGTGTGCGCACCTGGTCGAGGTCGACGTCGGTGTCGTTGCCGGTGGCGAGCTCTTCCTTGGCCAGCCCCAGTTTCATGGCCATCGCGACGAGCTGGGCCTGGGCGCCGTCGTGCAGGTCGCGTTCGATGCGCCGCAACCGCTGGTCGGCGTCTTCGAGGGCGGTCGCGCGGGTTTCTTCGAGGAACCTCAGGCGGTGCAGCAGTCCTGGCCCGGACAGCAGCAGCCGCGCCAGCTGCCGGTCGACGATGGCCAGGGCGTGCACTACCCAGGGCAGCGCGCTCAGAGCGATGACCCCGGCGAGCGCCCACAGCACTGTGCCCGGCCAGGTGCGGCTGTAGATGCCGTAGACCGGCAGCGGCCCGTGGGTGAAGAACCAGAGCACCGGGTAGGCGGTCGCCGCGACCCCGAACACGGCGAGCGACCCGGCCACCGCGAACCCGGCGAACGCGACCGGCAGCCGCAGCACGAGGTACGCGAAGGCGCGCCACGCGTGGCGGTCGCCCACGCGCGCGACCAGCCAGCGCCAGAGCCCCGGCCGCAACTGCACCGCCTCCGGAGCGCGCAGCGGCGAGTCGAGCAGCACACCCGTCAGACGACGGTGCAGTCCGCCGGCGGCCCGCATCCCCTGCACGGCCCCGGCGAGCACCAGCACCCCGAGCCCCAGCGGGCTCAACACCACGCCCACCCCGAACGCGACCACGACGACAGCCAGCGCGACCGGCGACAGCACCCCCGCCACCACCAGCCAGCCGGCCTCGCGCCCCGTCACGCCCGGCGGACCGGGCCACCACAGCCGCCTCGGCTCCCCACCCCCCGCGACCGGCCCCGTCATGCTTCGAAGTCTGCCCCCGTCACGACTCGACGACCACCGGGTTCGCCCGGCGACGCGATGGGGGAAAACCCGGGGTTTTCGCCGGGAGCGGTGATCGGCGTCGCGCCGGCCCGGGCCGTCGGCGACGCACCGAGTTCACCGCGCGGCCGGCTGCGGTGGCCTGCGCCCGCGGCACGGAATGGGCTGGGGAAGCCGGTCTGGCTGTTTCCGCTGCTGAGACAGGCAGGGAGTGGCGCGTCCGCGACAGCAGGACCGGTGGCCATCGCCGTGTTCGGCTGCCGCCGGCCAGCTGTGGCGGCCGCCGGAGCCGGATTCTCGTGTCGGGAGGCAAGCAGAACGCCCGCGACAGCCGGGCCGGCCGTCGCGGGCGTCGCTGTGTTCGGCTGCGGCCGGCGAGCTGAGGCGGCCGGCCGCATTCCTCGCGCGGATTACTCCGCGGCGTCGTCCTGGTGGTGCTGGTCTTCGCGTGCGCGGTGTGCCGCTTCGCGCATTTCGATGACGTCGGTGAACCAGTCGCCCGTTTCGCGGGCGATGTCGCGGACCGCGCCGGTGATGATGGTGGCGATGGCGCCGATGTGGGAGGCCGCGGACTCCGTGAGCTCCTGCACCGTGTCCTTGCCGCTTTCGAACTGACCCACCATGCGAGTTCCTAGGCTGCTCGGAGTTGCCGGTCGGGATCCACGGTAGCGCCCGGGGGCCGCCCCGGCGTGCCGGGAAGCGCGAGCTTCACGATCTTCTTCGCCACTGACCACAGCTGCTTGCGCAGGGGGCCGGTGTGGTACGGCAGGCCGTAGCGCGCGCAGATCTCCCGTACCTCGGCCGCGATCTGCGGGTACCGGCGCGCCGGGAGGTCCGGGAACAGGTGGTGCTCGATCTGGTGCGACAAGTTCCCGGACAGGACGTGGAACAGCGGGCTGCCCGTGATGTTCGCGGAGCCGAGGATCTGGCGCAGGTACCACTGGCCGCGCGACTCGCCGGCCGTCTCCTCCTCGGTGAAGCTCTCCACGTCGGCCGGGAAGTGGCCGCAGAAGATGATCGCGAACGCCCACAGGTTGCGCACGAGGTTGGCGCTCGCGTTGCCCAGCAGCGTGAGCGGTGCGAGCGGCCCGGTCCGCAGCGGGAACAGCACGTAGTCCTTGCCGATCTGCCGCGCGGCCTTGCGCACGATCTTGCGCAGCACCGGCGCGTTCTCGGCCCACGTCCGCTCGCCCTTCACGACGCGGTCGACCTCCAGGTCGTGGAGCATCACGCCCCACTGGAACAGTAGGGCCAGCAGCGTCGCGTACACCGGGTTGCCGAGGTAGTACGGGTGCCACTTCTGGCTGGCGTCCATCCGCAGGATGCCGTAACCGATGTCGCGGTCCTTGTCGAGGATGTTCGTGAACGTGTGGTGGATGTAGTTGTGCGAGTGCCGCCAGTTCTCGGCCGGTGCCACGGTGTCCCACTCGAAGCGCTGCGAGCTCAGCTCTGGGATTCGGGTCCAGTCGTACTGGCCGTGCATCACGTTGTGGCCGATCTCCATGTTGTCGAGGATCTTGGCCAGCGACAGCGCCCCGACGCCCGCGATCCAGGCCGGCGGCAGGAACCCGGCGAACAGCAGCGCGCGTCCGGCGACCTCCAGCCCGCGCTGCGTCTTGATGATCGTGCGGATGTATTCGACGTCGGCCTCGCCCAGGTCGGCCACGATGCGCTGGCGCAGCGCGTCGAGTTCGCGGCCGAACTCCCCGACCTGCTCGGGCGTCAGGCGGTCCTGCAAACCGGTCACGGTCGTCCCTCCTGTGGTTGTGCGGGATACCCGCACCCGATCGGCGTTGCGAGCGGGTGGGGCAGTGTGTGCTCACACCGCCTCTCAGGCGTTGATCTCCACGTCCCCGACCGGGACGCTGATGCAGAGCTGGATCTCTTCGTCTGCCTCGCCGGAGACCTCGCCGGTGCGGGCGTTGCGCACGCGCCCGGCGGTCTTGACCTGGGTGCACGAGAAGCAAATGCCCATCCGGCACCCGTGCTCGGGTGTCAGGCCTGCGTCCTCGGCCTGCTCCAGCAGCGGCTTGCCCGAGTTGGCGCACTCGCGGCCGCTGCGCGCGAACCGCACCGTGCCCTCGGCGCCCGCGGTGTCGAAGGTGAGCGGCGGCGCGGTGAACTCTTCGGTGTGCAGTCGTTCACCGAGCTCTTCGGCGCCGAACACTTCCCGAGCCGAATCCATCAGCGGCTTCGGGCCGCAGAGGAACGTCTCGGCGTCGCGGAACCACGGCGCGGCTCGCCCCAGGTGCTGCTTCGAGAAGAAGCCGTGCAGGTCGCCGCCGCGGCCGTGGGTGTGCGCGTGCACCACCCGGAAGCCGGGGTGCCGCGCGGCGAGCTCCGCCAGTTCGTCGCGGTAAAGCACGTCGGCCGCGGTGTGCGAATAGTGCAGGAACACGATCTCGCCGCGGTGGCCCTCGGCGACGAGCCGGCGCGCCATCGCCAGCACCGGCGTGATGCCGCTGCCGCCGCTGATCAGCAGGATCCGCTCCGGCCGGAGTGCGGGCAGGGTGAACTCGCCGTCGGCCGCCGACAGCCCGAAAACAGAACCGGTCTTCGTTGTCGCGTGCAGGTGCCGCGACACCAGGCCCTGCGGATCGGCCTTCACCGTGAACTCCAGGTCGCCCTCACTGCTGCACGGCGAGTAGCAGCGCGTCCGCCGGACGCCGTCGATTTCCACCGTCAGCCGCACGTACTGGCCGGCCTCGAACCCCCGCCACGCGCGGCTCGGCCGCACGGTGAACGTCACCGTGTCCGGCGTCTGGTGCCGCACGCTCGTGACCCGGCCGCGGATCTCACGCCGGACCAGCATCGGGTCGAGAAGCTCCAGGTAGCGGTCCGCGCCGTGCGGAGTCAGCAGGGCCTCGCCGAGCGCGCGCCAGCCGCGCGGCAGCAGGATCGTCATCGCTCCTCCGCAAGTTTCAGTGAACGCTTGTACACTCCACAGTGTGGCGGGACGGACCCTGGATCTGTCAATTCGGGAGCGAGGTGATGTGACGTGGACCATGCCGAGGGCGTCGGTACGCTGCCGGCTGTGTCCGCAGGGGAGGTGCCGGCCGGTCCGGTGAGCCGGCAGGAGCGCAAGCAGCGCACCCGGCAGGCTCTGCTCGACGCCGCACTGGAGCTGCTCGCCGACGGCGGGTTCGCCGGCCTGTCCCTGCGCGAGGTCACCAAGCGCGCTGGCATCGTGCCCACGGCGTTCTACCGGCACTTCACCTCGATGGACGAGCTCGGCATCGCGCTCGTCGAGCAGACCACGCGCACGCTGCGGGAGCTCATCCGCTCGGCGCGCACCGAGCCCGCGGACCACCTCGACGTCGTCGACGCGTCGGTGCGCACGCTGTACGAGCACGTGCGCGCCCACGAGGACCACTTCCGGTTCGTCACCCGCGAGCGTTACGCCGGCACCGGGCCGGTCGCCCGCGCCATCGGCGTGGAACTGCGGCTGTTCTCCAGCGACCTCGCCATCGACCTCGCGCGCTTCGAACCCTTGCGGCAGTGGCCGACCGAAGACCTCCACACGCTCGCCGACCTCATCGTCACGAGCATGCTCGCCACGGTCGTCGACCTCCTGGACGTGCGCCAGGGCGACCGCGAAGCGGACGAACGCGTGCTCGGCCAGGCCAGCAAACGGTTGCGGATGATTCTCACGGGTGTGCCGCACTGGCGGCCGTCGCCGTAGGAGACGACCAGTGAAATTCGTGCTCCCACCAGCGGAGAAACCGGACGCACGGGCGTAAACGCGACTCGTTGAACCGGGCGCGGGCGCGCTCGCGTGGTAGAACCGCAGCAACGGTGATCCTCAGCCGACCCTCAATGACGAGGAGGTCGCGTGGCGGAGAACGGAACCCGGCTGACGGTCGGGGTGGTCGCGGAATCGCGCCCGGGCGAGCGCCGAGTGGCGATGGTGCCGAAGCTAGTCGGCCGGCTGGCTCAACGCGGCTTGCGAGTGCTCCTGGAACCGGGCGCGGGCGCCGGCGCGCAGCTCGCCGACGAGGCCTACGTCGAGGCGGGCGCGGAAGCCGGCGACGCGTGGTCGGCCGACGTCGTGCTCAAGGTCGCGCCGCCCACGCCCGACGAGGTCGCAAAGCTGAAACCCGGCACCGTACTGATCGGCTTCCTCGACCCCCGCGGGAATCCGGCGGGCCTCGAGGCGCTGGAGAAAGCGGGCGTCAAGGCCTTCGCCGTGGAAGCGGTTCCGCGGATCTCCCGGGCGCAGGCCATGGACGCGCTGTCGTCGCAGAGCAGCGTCGCCGGCTACCGCGCGGTGCTGCTCGCGGCGGAGAAGCTGCCCCGGTTCTTCCCGATGCTGACCACGGCGGCCGGCACCGTCCCACCGGCGAAGGTGCTGGTGCTCGGCGCTGGTGTCGCGGGGCTGCAGGCGCTCGCCACGGCCAAGCGGCTCGGCGCCCAGACCACCGGCTACGACGTGCGGCCCGAGGTGGGGGAGCAGGTGCGCTCGCTCGGCGCGAAGTTCCTCGACCTGGGTATCGAGGCCGTCGGCGAGGGCGGGTACGCACGGGAGCTGACCGAGGAGGAGCGCACCGAGCAGCAGCGCCGGCTCACCGAGGCCATCACGCGGTTCGACGTCGTCGTCACGACCGCGCTCGTGCCCGGGCGCAAGGCTCCGACGCTGGTCACGGCGGACGCGGTGAAGGGCATGCCCGCCGGGGGCGTCGTCGTCGACCTCGCCGGCGAGACCGGCGGCAACTGCGAGCTGAGCAAGCCGGGCGAGGACGTCGTCGAGTTCGATGTGACGATCAGCGCCCCGCTCAACCTGCCCGCCGGGATGCCGGGGCACGCGAGCGAGCTGTACGCGCGCAACGTCACCGAGCTGCTGGAACTGCTCGTGACCGCCGATGGCGAGCTGGCGCTCGACTTTTCCGACGAGGTCGTCGCCGGTGCCTGCGTGGCCGGGCGGGAAGGGAGCGCGTCGTGACCCTGGTGGAGAACCTGGCCGTGCTCGTGCTTGCGGGGTTCGTGGGCTTCGCGGTGATCTCGAAGGTCCCCAACACCCTGCACACGCCGCTGATGTCGGGCACCAACGCGATCCACGGCATCGTGCTGCTGGGCGGGCTGATCGTGCTGGGCCTTGGCGTCGAGGGTGTGCTGAACAAGGTCCTGCTCGTGATCGCCATCGCCTTCGGCACGATCAACATCGTCGGCGGTTTCCTCGTGACCGACCGGATGCTCGGGATGTTCAAGGGCAAGAAGCCCGAACCGGGGGACGACGGCGAGGAGGCGGACCGATGACGCAGCTCATCGCGGTGCTCTACATCGTCGCGTTCGCCCTGTTCATCTACGGCCTGATGGGGCTCACCGGGCCGCGCACGGCGGTGCGCGGCAACTGGATCGCTGCCACGGGCATGGTGATCGCGATCGTCGCGACGCTGCTCACACCCGGCATGGGCAGCTGGCTGCTGATCATCCTCGGTGTCGTGCTCGGTGCGCTCGTCGGCGTGCCGGCCGCGCGCAACGTCAAGATGACCGCGATGCCGCAGATGGTGGCTTTGTTCAACGGCGTTGGCGGCGGTGCTGTTGCCCTCATCGCGTGGGTCGAGTTCCGCAGCACCGACGGCTACGCGACCGAACCTCTGTACGTGGGCATCGCGTCGCTGTTCGCCGCGCTCATCGGGTCGATCTCCTTCTGGGGCTCGGGCATCGCGTTCGGCAAGCTGCAGGAGCTCATCACCGGACGGCCCGTGACGCTCGGGAAGCTGCAGCAGCCGGCGAACCTGCTGCTGGTGCTGATCGCCGTCGCGTGCGCCGTGCTCATCCTCATCGGCGGTGACGCGGAGGTGCTGATGATCGGCCTGCTGCTGGCCGCCGCGCTCCTCGGGATCACGGTGGTGCTGCCGATCGGCGGCGCCGACATGCCCGTGGTGATCTCGCTGCTCAACGCGTTCACCGGGCTTTCCGCGGCCGCGATGGGCCTCGCGCTGAGCAACACGGCGCTGATCGTGGCCGGGATGATCGTCGGCGCCTCCGGCTCGATCCTCACGAACCTCATGGCGAAGGCGATGAACCGCTCGATCCCGGCGATCGTCGCCGGCGGGTTCGGCGGCGCCACCGCGGTGACGGCCGGGGGTGGGGCGAAGGAGGCGCGGCCGGTGCGCAGCACGAGCGCGGCCGACACGGCGATCCAGATGGCCTACGCGAACAAGGTCGTGGTCGTGCCCGGCTACGGCATGGCCGTGGCGCAGGCCCAGCACACCGTGCGCGAGATGGCGAAACTGCTGGAGGCCAAGGGGATCGACGTCGCCTACGCCATCCACCCGGTCGCCGGGCGCATGCCGGGGCACATGAACGTGCTGCTCGCCGAGGCCGACGTGCCCTACGAACAACTGCGCGAGATGGACGAGATCAACTCCGAGTTCGCCCAGACCGACGTCGCGCTCGTGATCGGCGCCAACGACGTCACCAACCCGGCCGCGCAGACGGACCCGGGTTCGCCGATCTACGGCATGCCGATCCTCAAGGTCAACGACAGCCGCTCGGTGATCGTGCTCAAGCGCTCGATGAACTCGGGCTTCGCGGGCATCGACAACGAGCTGTTCTACGATCCGAAGACCAGCATGCTCTTCGGGGACGCCAAGTCGTCGGTGGGCGAGATCGTGGAGGAGCTCAAAGCGCTGTGAACACCGGGTCGGACGTGCGCGCACAGTTCAGCGATCCGGCCGGCAACCTGGCGTTCGACGAGGCGCTGCTGCGCGAGGGGCCGGTCGCTCCGGTGCTCTGGCTGTGGCGCAACCCGGTGAGCGTGGTCGTCGGCCGGGGCCAGAAGATCGCACGCGAAGTGCGGGTCGCCGAGTGCGCGCGCGACGGCGTGCCGGTGCTGCGCCGGGCCAGCGGCGGCGGCACGGTGTACCACGACCCGGGCAACCTGAACGTGACGCTCGTCCTGCCCGGCCCCGCGGACAAACCGCTCGAGATGCTCGGCCTGGTGATGTCCGCGGCCGTCGAAAAGCTCGGCCTGCCACCACGCCTGGGCGAACGCGGCTTGTTCGTCGGCGACGCGAAGCTGTGCGGGTTCGCGGTGTTCCGGACCAAGAGCGGGCTGCTGGCCCACTCGACCCTGCTCATCGACACGGACGCCGCGCGCGTCGGCGCGTACCTCACGGCCCCGCCGCCGGACCCGAAGCCACTCGACTCGCACCGCAGCAAGGTCGCGTCGCTGTCCGACCACGGCGTGCACCCCGCCGAGGGCGAGGTGGAGTCCGTGGTGCGCGCGGCGGCCGCAGGCCTGCTCGGCCCGCTGACCCCCCGCTCGCCGACGGACGCGGAGCTCGCGCGCCGGCGGACGTTGCTGCACACCCGCTACCACTACGCCCAGTGGCACGCGGACGGACGACAACGCCGCGACTGAGGTTTGGCCGGCTCGGCGTTCGCGTGGCGTCGGCTGTTGTTGTGTTCGCGCGGGTGCCCTGCTGCGGGCAACGGGCGCCGCGGCCGCGGCTTATGGGCCCGTGGGGCACGTGGCGGCCGGCGCGTTTTCGGGGCGCGATTGAAGCGGGCCGGTTCGGCGTTCGTGCGTCGGTGGGTGTTGCCGGGTTCACGGGTGAGCGACCGAGGCTTACTGCCCGAGGGGAACGTGGCAGCCGGCGCGTTTCTGGGGCGCGATTGAGGTGGGCTGGCTCGGCGTTCGCGTGGCGTCGGCTGTTGTTGTGTTCGCGCGGTGTCCCGCTGCGGGCAACCCGCGCCGCGTCCGCGGCTTCTGGGCCCGTGGGGCACGTGGCGGCCGGCGCGTTTTCGGGGCGCGATTGAAGCGGGCCGGTTCGGCGGGTGCGTCGGTGGGGTTCGCGCGAGCGCTCACCGCGGCCCCAGCACCGCGGCTTACTGGCGCGAGGAGAACGTGACGGCCGGCACCTTCCGCGCCGGGCGACGGGTTGCGGTCTTGGGCTCCGGGGCTTCGGGCGCTGCGGTTTTCGGTTCGCCGGCTTTCGCGGTCGGCGGTTTCTGCGGGTTCGCTTTGGTTCCCACCGGTTTCGCCGACGTGATCTTGGCCGCAGCCTTCTTGCCGGCCGGGGTCTTGTGCTCGGCCGCCTTCCCCGTCGTGGCTTTGGTCTTCGCCGCCGCGGCGGATTTCGCTGCAGGTGCTTTCGCGGTGCCGGCCTTGGCTTTCAGCGTGGCGGGTTTCGCATCGGCGGCCGGCGCCTTGGCCGTGGTGGTCTTCGGCGCGGATGCCTTGGCGGACTTGGCCGCTGCGGAGTCCCGGGTGGCCTGAACCTTCTTGCCCCGCGCGGGCTGCGCGGCCGCTTTGCCCTGCTTCGCCGCGCGGGTCGCGGTTTTCGCCGCTGCCGCTGTGCGCTTGGCGGGTTTTTCCTCCTCCGCGACAGCGCTTTTCGTACCCGCCGCCAGTCGCCTGCGCTGTTTGCGGCCTCCTGTGCGCCGGCCGTGGCGCACGTACGGGTCGAAGATTTCCCGCAGCGCGGCCGCGTTTCGCCGGGAGAGGTCGATTTCGTAGCCGACACCGTCGAGGCCGAAGCTCACCGTCTCGGCCGCCGGCTCGGTGGTCAGGTCGTCCAAGACGTGGACAGCGGTGTTCCTGGCCAAGACGGCAGCCTCCCGTGCTCGATCGTGGTTGTGCGCGCAATCGGCACGGCGACGACCCGGTCACCCGGCGTCGCCGGTTCTTGCAGCTCGCGGAACACGATATCGGCTGGCTTGCGTGAAGCCTCGCGGTGGTGTGCGCTGAAGCCATGTCAGGACAGACTTTCGACGTCGTGGTGATCGGAGCCGGCCCCGTCGGTGAGGTCGCCGCAGAACGCGCCGCCAAGGGTGGGTTCAAGGTGGCGCTCATCGAGCACGAATTGTTCGGCGGTGAATGCTCGTACTGGGCGTGCATCCCCAGCAAGGCGTTGCTGCGCCCCGGGAACCTCCTCGCCGCGGCCAAGCGGATTCCCGGTGTGCCGATCGGCGACGCGCTCGACCCGGAGAAGGTGCTCGCCCGCCGCGACTGGTTCGTCGGCCGCGGTGACCCCGAAGGCCAGGACCACGGCCAGGCGGACTGGGCGCGGGGTGTCGGCGTCGAGCCGATCCGCGGCCATGGCCGGATCACCGGCGAGCGGGAAGTGACGCTCGAGGACGGGCGCGTGCTCACCGCGCGCCACGCGGTGATCGTGTGCACCGGCAGCGTGCCGCGCACCCCGGCGATCCCTGGGCTGGACACGATCAAGCCGTGGGGTTCCCGGGAAGCCACTTCGGCGACGGCCGTGCCCGCGCGCCTCGCGGTGCTCGGCGGTGGTGTCGTCGGGGTGGAGATGGCGCAGGTGTGGGCCACGCTGGGCTCGCAGGTGCACCTGATCATCACGGGTGAGCGTCCGTTGCCGCGGCTGCCGGAGTTCGCGGGTGACCTCGTGCTGGACGGGCTGCGGGCCGCCGGGGTGACGGTGCACACCGGCTCGGGCATCGAGAAGGTGTCCGCTGTGGACAGCGGGGCGTCGCTGCAGCTCACCGGTGGTGAGGAGCTGGTGGTCGATGAACTGCTCGTCGCGACGGGCCGCACGCCGGCCTCGGGCGACGTCGGGCTCGACGTGCTCGGCCTGCCCACCAGCGGCCCGCTCGAGGTCGACGAGAGCGGGCGCGTGTCCGCCGTGGACGGTGGGTGGCTGTATGCCGCGGGTGACGTGACCGGACGCGCGCTGCTCACGCACCAGGGCAAGTACGCCGCCCGCGTGGCCGGCGACAGCGTCGCCGCGCGCGGCCGCGGTGCGGACATCCCGACCGGGCCCTGGAGCAAGTACAGCGCGACCGCCGACCACCACGCGGTGCCGCAGGTCATCTTCACCGACCCGGAGGTCGCGTCGGTCGGGCTCACCGAGGCTCGGGACGGTTCGGCCGATCGCGTCGTGGACATCGACATCGCGGTCGCCGGCTCGGCGCTGCACGCCGACGGCTACGCCGGCAAGGCCCGCATGGTCGTCGACACCGAGCGCGGGGTCGTGCTGGGCGTGACGTTCGTCGGCCCGGACGTCGCCGAACTGCTGCACTCCGCGACGATCGCCGTGGTCGGCGAGGTGCCGCTGGACCGGCTGTGGCACGCCGTGCCGTCGTTCCCGACGATCAGCGAGGTCTGGCTGCGGCTGCTCGAGGCGTACGGGCTGTAGTTCCACCGGGCGGGTCCCTGCGGGGACCCGCCTCAGGACGGCATCGTGAGCGCGAGCGCGCCCTGCGCGGCGCGGGTGAGGCCGGGGTCGTCCGGTGTGGACGGACCCGTCTGCCACACCACCTGCACGAGCCGCACGCCGTTGCCGTCGATCTTGCTGGCGTACGCGGCGCTGTCGAACTGTGGCGGCGGCCCGGGCCACTTGCCGGTCTCGGTGGCGACGTCGAGGATCCCGCCGCCGCCCGGCGTGTCGGCGACCTGCTTGAAGTGCGTGGCCTGCGCCGCGTCGGGGAACTCGACCACGGCGACGGTCACCGCGGCCGGCCGTCCGTCGACCAGCGCCGTGTAGCTCGCGCGGCGGACCGCGGAGCAGCTGGTCTGCTGCAAGCTCGCCTGCACGTCCCCGAACGCGTGCGACGCGCACCGCTGGTCCGCGCTGTTCGCCCGCGGCTCGAAGGACAGGCTCGGCGCCGCGCTGCTCGCCGGCGCTCCACTGCTCGCCACGGGTGCCGCCGCGGGCGCACTGGCGCGCTTGCTGGGTGGCGGCGAGGCCTCCCCGCCGCCCCCACCGGTCGCCGCCACGACGATGGCCGTGACCAGGAGCACCGCCAGCAACCCGATCGCCGCGACCGGCACCCACCGCACGGTCCTCGACGACTTCTCCGCGCCCGGCGCCACCGCTCCCCGCGATCCCGCCGACGACGGCGCCGAGGGCACCGCCTGCCGCGGCTCTGCGGTTGCGGTGGCGGAGGTGCGGGCCGCGCTGGTGGTGCCCACCGGTCCCGGCGCGGCACCGGTCCTCAGCGCTCCGGCTGCTGCCGTGCCGGGACGCGGGGCACCGGGCATCGGCGAGACAGGTGCGATGGTCCGGTCCGCGGGCGCGGTGGTGCCGACCACCGGTGAGCCCGGTGTCGCGGCAGCGCTCCCGGGTACCCCGTTCTGCGCGGCAGCCGAGACTTTGCCCACGCCCGCCGAGGCGGCAGCGGGGGACACCGGCGCCCCTGATTTCGGCGCCGGCCCAGGTCCGGCGGAAGGGCCGGGGCGGCCCGCCGTGGTGCCGGCCGCCGTCGTGGGCGTCGGTGCGGGGATTGGCGTGGCTTTCGGCGCCGTCACGGCCGGTGCCGGGCGTGAGCCGGGGACCCGATGCGGCGGTGTGGTGACGGGTTCCTGCTTCGGTGCCGCCATCTTCTCGGTTGCGGCCGAGTCGAGCGGAGTGTCCGGTTCGTCGGTGCCCTGCGGATCGGCCGAAGTGGACGGAGCCGCACCGGGGACGGGCGGAGGCGCGGTGGATTCGGTCGGCATGTCGGTGAGTGCGTCCGAGCCGGCCGGCGAAGCGGCCGAAGTGGACCCACCCACCGGAGTGGCCTTGGGCGGCGGTTCGGTGGACTCCGTGGGAGTGTCGGTGAAGGCGATGTGTGGCACCGGGACCACCGTCGGGATGACCGGCGGCGGTGGCGGAACGGACGTGATGGTGGGGCGCTTCGCAGTGGTACCAGCCGGACCAGCGGCGGAAGCACCGGCAGACGCCGCGGCCGGTTTCTCCACCCGCGCCGGCGCGGGTGCGGCAACCGCCACAGGCGGATCGTCCGTGTAGCGCACGAAACCTTCGCCCAGCAGGACGTCGTCGGGCAGCGCCGGGGCGTCGGGCGCCAGCGCGGAGATCAGGGCGCGCGCCTGGTCGAGCGACCGGGGGCTGCGCGCCGTCGCGAGCGACACCGTGGCTGCGAGCATCGTGGTCGGCGTGGGGTGGAGCACGCGGACCGGCCCGGCGAGGTCGGCGGCCGGCTGGTCGACCGTTTCGACGTACGGCCCGACTGCCACGATCGTGCCCACCGGGCCGCAACCGGGGGCCAGTTCGGCGATGCGGCGCTCGCATTCCTGTGACAGGTCCAGTGCCTCCGTGGCGGGGTTGACTGCGTCGTCCCCGTGGACGAGCGGCCAGCCGTCGGCCTTCCACGGGCCGCCGAGCGGGGCTTCGAGGCGCAGGGCCGGGTCGGGCAGGTCGACGCCGATCACGATGAGCACGCCCTTGGGCAGCACCACCACGGCCTCCACGGCCCGGTCGTCTCCCGCCGGCCTGGCACCGACCAGCGCGACGCCGCCGATGACGGTGCTGCCGCGGCCGAGGGACGCCAGTGCCGCCCGCACGTCTTCGGCGACGCGCGACGGCTGCTGCCCGAGGCGGACCAGTCGCACCGAACCCCTCCTCACCTCGACCGTTCCGGGGCACCACGCTAGCGTGCCGGACGCCGAGATCCGTGCTAAACGCGGACGCGTCGGCGAGCCTCCCTCCTAAAGGGGGTTCGCGCGCGACTTGTGGTGTTCGTGTGGCCAAACGGCACAGTTGGGGTGCAGAATGTGCTACACAGATCGGGAAGCGGCACGTCGGGGAGTGGCACGGAAGCCCACAGCCGAAGCAGCTCGAGAGGTCGTAGGGGAAGACGTCCCTCGTCGAGCAAGCGGAGGTCAGCAGTGAGCACCCGTGGCAACACCCGAGGTGTGGTGTACGTCCACTCGTCGCCGTCTGCGGTGTGCCCGCACGTCGAGTGGGCGATTTCGGGCACCCTCGGGGCCCGAGTCGAGCTGAAGTGGACGGCGCAGCCCGCCAGTCCCGGACAGCTGCGTGCCGAGTGCGGCTGGCGCGCGCCCGCCGGCACCGGCGCCAAGCTGGCCGCCGCGCTCAAGGCCTGGCCGATGCTGCGCTTCGAGGTCACCGAAGAACCCAGCGCCGGAGTCGACGGCGAGCGCTTCTGCTTCGCGCCCGGCCTCGGCCTGTGGCACGGCCGCACCAGCGCCAACGGCGACATCGTTGTGGGCGAAGACCAGCTGCGCGCGCTCGTGAGCATGACCCGCGGCGGGGAGTCGCTGGCGCACAAGCTCGACGAGCTGCTCGCGGCGAGCTGGGACGAGGCGCTCGAGCCCTACCGCCACGCCGGCGACGGCGCCCCCGTCACCTGGCTGCACCAGGTCGGCTGAGCCCCTCGGCTGGGTGAGTACCCTCTCGGGGGTGACCGCCCGTCCGCCCGCGCCCGCCCGTCAGCGGTGGTTGGTACCTGTGCTCGTCGTGGTCTTGTCCGTGACCGTGGGCGGTGGCCTGCTCGCGCGCGAGCTGTACCGCCGTCCCGCGGCACCACAGGACGATCCGGTCGCGTCGATCCCGACGACGTCGGTCAGTTCGGGCGACGAGTCGAGGTCCCCTCAGGTCGAGGTCACCGAGGACGCGGCACGGCACCCGCAGGACGAGACCGTGCGCCAGGTGCTGCAGATGTACTTCGACGGTGTGAACCACCACGACTACGACCAGTGGGCCCAATCCGTCTCCGAGGGGCGCGTGAAGGTCTATCCGCGGGACAAGTGGCTCAAGGGCTTCCGGTCCACGAAGGACGTCAACATCCTGCTGTACCGCATCGAACCCGGCGCCGGCACCTCGTTGCGGGTGCTGGTGGGCTTCACGAGCACGCAGTCCGTCGACGAGGCGCCGCCCGACTTCCCGTACACGTGCATCCGGTGGCGCCTGGTGCTGCCGATGGTCTTCGAACGCGGCGGATACAAGATCGACGCCATCCAATCGGGCGCGTCACCCGAGCACGACCGCTGCTGACGGAATGACCCCGGACGCGAACCAGGGCCCCTCCCGCGGTGGGAGGGGCCCTGGTGTCGTCGAACGGAACTGCTCAGGCGGCCGGCGTGAACAGCAGGGCGGTGTTGTGACCGCCGAAGCCGAAGGAATTGCTGATCGCCGCGGTGAGCTCGACCTTGCGGTTTTCACCCGAAACGACGTCGAGCTGCACCTTCGGGTCGAGGTCGGTCAGGTTCAGCGTCGCGGGCACGACACCCTCGTAGAGCGAGAGGATCGTGGCGATGCCCTCCACCGCGCCGGCGCCGCCGACGAGGTGGCCGAGCGCGCCCTTCGGCGCGGTGACCACGGGGTGCTCACCGATCGCCTTGCGGATCGCCGCGGCCTCGCCGATGTCACCGACCACAGTGGACGTCGCGTGCGCGTTGACGTGACCGATGTCCGAAGGGGACAGCTCCGCCATCGTCATGGCCGCGCGCATGGCCGCGATCTGCCCGATGCCCTCCGGGTGGTTGCCCGTGATGTGGTACGCGTCGGAGGTGATGCCGTAGCCGGCGAGCGTCGCGTAGATCCGCGCGCCGCGAGCCTTGGCGAGATCGGCCCGCTCCAGCACGACCACCCCGGCGCCCTCGCCGAGCACGAAGCCGTCGCGGCTGACGTCGAACGGCCGGGACGCGGCCCCCGGGTCGTCGTTGCGGGTCGACACCGTGCGCGCCTGGGCGAAGCCCGCGAGGGTGATCGGGTGGATGCACGCCTCGGTGCCGCCGGCGACGACGACGTCGGCCCGCCCGGACCGGATCATCTCGTAGCCGGTGGCGATGCCCTCGGCGCCGGAGGCGCACGCCGAAGCCGGGGAGTGCACCCCCGCACGCGCCTTCAGGTCGATGCTCACGTGCGCGGCCGGGCCGTTGGGCATCAGCATCGGCACGGTGAGCGGCGACACCTTGCGGAGCCCCTGCTGGTGCAACAGGTCGTTCTGGCTGAGCAGCGTGACCGGGCCGCCGATGCCGGTGCCGATCGACACGCCCAGCCGCTCCGGCTCGACGTCGGTGTGCTCGTCGGTCTGCTCGGTGAACCCGGCGTCGGCCCAGGCCTGCCGGGCGGCGATGATCGCCACCTGCTCGCACCGGTCCAGCCGGCGCGCCTGCACGCGCGGCAGGACCTCGGTCGGCTCGACGGCGAGCGTTGCACCGATCTGCACGGGCAGGCCGAGCTCCTCGACCCACTCCGCGTCGATCTTGCGCACCCCGCTGCGGCCCGCCAGCAGACCGTCCCAGGTGGACGCGACGTCCCCGCCGAGGGGCGTGGTCGCCCCCATCCCGGTGATCACGACGTCGATGTTGCTCATGGGAGTCTCCCCAAGGTTGCTCCGGACCGGGCGCACCCGGCCCGGGTACGAAGAGGACTTACTTCGAGTTGGCGGACACGTAGTTCACCGCGTCGCCCACGGTCTTCAGGTTCGCGAGCTCGTCGTCCGGGATCTTGACGCCGAACTTGTCCTCGGCCTGCACGGCGATCTCGACCATCGACAGCGAGTCGATGTCCAGGTCGTCCACGAACGACTTCTCGGCGGTGACGTCGTCCTGAGCCACACCGGCCACCTCTTCGACGATTTCGGCGAGGCCGGCGAGGATCTCAGCGTTGTCAGCCATTGGAGTTGTTCCCTTCTCGGTTCTTCTTCAGGTCCACCTCACGAGCACGGCGCCCGCGAGGGAAGTATCCATCAGGGGCAGACGAACGCCTGCCCGGCATACGACAGCCCGGCACCGAAGCCGATCGCCAGCACCACGTCGCCCGGCTTCGCGGTGCCCGCCTTGCGCATGTGGTCCAGTGCCAGCGGGACCGACGCCGACGAAGTGTTGCCCGAGTACTTGATGTCGTCGGCCACCACCATGTCTTCGCGCGCACCGGCCGCCCGCAGCTTCTTGGCGATCGACTCGACGATGCGCAGGTTGGCCTGGTGCGGGATCAGCACGTCCACATCGGACGGCTGCAGGCCCGCGGCCTCCAGCGCGCGCATCGCGATCGGCGCGATCTGCGTGGTCGCCCACCGGAAGACCGACTGGCCCTCCTGGTGGATGTACTGGTGGTCGCGCATGTAGATGAGGTCCACGAGGTCGCCCGCGCTGCCCCACACCACCGGGCCGATGCCCGGTTCGTCGGCCCCGCCGACCACGGCGGCGCCCGCGCCGTCGGCGAAGATGATCGCGTTGGCGCGGTCGGTCGGGTCGACGACGTCGGTGAGTTTTTCGGCGCCGATCACGAGCACCTTCTTCGCGGAGCCGGCGCGGATCAGGTCCGAGGCCACGCCGAGGCCGTAGCAGAAGCCGGCGCACGCGGCGTTGAGGTCGAAGGCGCCGGGGCTCGGGATGCCGAGCCGCGCGGCGACCTGGCCGGCGGCGTTGGGGATCGGCGAGGGCATCGTGCAGTTCGGCAGGATGACCGTGTCCACTTCGGACGGGTCGACGCCCGCGTCGGCCATCGCGGCTTCGCCCGCGGCGACCGCGAAGTCGACCAGCAGCTCGTCCTTGTTCCCGAAACGGCGCTCGATGATGCCCACGCGCTCGCGGATCCACTGGTCGTTGGTGTCCATGAGCTCGGACAGGTCGTCGTTGGTCACGACCCGCTCCGGCTGGTGGCTGCCGACACCGAGGATGCGGGTGCTGCTGGGGCCCTGCGTGAGACGCAGGCTGGGGCGGTCGGTCACTGGGCGTCCTCCTCGCGCAGCTTCGCCAGGTCGTCCGGCGTCTTCAGCGCGGTCGTTGTGGTGACGACACCCTTGAGCTGCCGCTTGACCAGGCCGGTCAGCGTGCCCGCGGGCGCGAGTTCGATCGTGCTGGTCACGCCGAGCGAGACGAGGCCGTCCATGGTCAGGTCCCAGCGCACCGGGCGGGTGACCTGGGCCAGCAGCCGCTCGAGGTACTCGGCGCCGCTCGTGACGACGGCGCCGTCGGCGTTCGACAGCAGCGGGCGCGTGGGGTCGGCCGGGGTGAGGCCGGCGGCGTGCTCGCGAAGGGAGGCTTCCGCGGGCGCCATGTAGGGCGTGTGGAAGGCTCCGGCGACCTTGAGCGCACGGATCTTCGTGCCCTCCAGGGGTTCGGCGACGATCCGCTCGATGGCGTCGGCCGCGCCCGAGGCGACGATCTGGCCGGCCCCGTTGCGGTTGGCCGCGGCCAGGCCCTGCTCCTCGAGCCAGGCGACGACCTCGCCGGGGTCGCCGAGCATCACGGCGGCCATCGACGTCGGTTCCAGCGCGCAGGCCTTCGCCATCTCAGCGCCGCGCACCGCGGCCAGCGCCACGGCGTCGGCCGCCGGCAGCACCCCCGCGATCGCGGCGGCGGCGAGTTCGCCGACGGAGTGGCCGGCCACCGGCGCGTCGTCCGCGACCGGCGCGACCTGCTGCAGGCGCTCGAAGGAGAGCAGCGAGAGCGCGACGATCAACGGCTGCGCGACCGCGGTGTCCTGGATCTCCTCGGCGTCGCCCTCCGTGCCGAGGCGGACGAGGTCGAGGCCCGCGCGCGCGGACCACTCCTCGACGCGCTCGCGCGCACCGTCGGACTCGAGCCACGGGGAGAGCATGCCGGGGGCCTGTGAGCCCTGGCCGGGGGAGAGGACTGCTGCTGTCACGGTGTCTATGACACCACGGGCGGCGACGCTCCAGCAGATGCGGGCGGTAACCAAGTCCGTGCGGGGTTATTGGAGGAAACCTCCAAAGACCCGCGGTGGATCCTCGCCCTTAACCCAGATGCCTTGTGGGATTCAACCATCGCTCGCCGTGAAGTCTGTCACGAGCCAGACCGGCGCGCCACCCGCTCACCACGGGCCCGCGCCCGGGTGGGCATCTTCGTCGCGCCGCGGGGGTCAGGAGCTCGCGGGGCTGACTGGCGCGGCCTGACGGTGCGGGTGCACGGGGCGCCAAGCCCGTCACCGAGGCGCCGCCGGTCCGCCGCGCGCCGGGTTCGCAGCCCGGCCGTCACCACAAGCCGCGCGCCCGGGCCAGCCGGCCGACCGTGAGGGCGGTGCGGAGCACGAACGCATCCCTGGGTTCGGTCGGGTTGCGGCCGGTCAGCTCGGCCGCTTTGCGCAGGCGGTAGCGGACCGTGTTGGGGTGCACGAAGAGCGACTGCGCGCAGCGCTCCAGCACGCCGCCGGTTTCGAGGTAGGTCTCGACCGTGCGCTGCAGCGCCGGGCCCGCTTCCTCCAGTGGGCGCGCGACCAGGTCGACCAGCAGGCGCTCGGCTCCGGGATCGCCGGAGAGGGCGCGTTCGGGCAGCAGGTCGTCGGAACGGACGGGGCGGGGCGCGCCGGGCCAGGCGACCACCGCGCGCAGGCCGGACAGCGCTTCGGCGGCGCTGTGGTGCGCCTCGGCCAGCGACGGCACGGTCGGGCCGGCGACCACGGGCCCGTCGGCGAAGACGGCGGACATGCGCGAGAGGGATTCGCGTTCCTTCACCCCGCCGTCGGTCGGGCCGCCGATGACGATCACGAGCCGCGAGCCCTGCACCGACAGCAGCACGGGCCGGCCGACGCGGGCGGCGCGGCTGCGGACCTCGAACACCACCGTCGGCGGGTCCTCCGAGGGCGGGTTGCCGACGATCACCGTGGCGGCCGCCGCGGGGTCCCAGCCCAGCGCGGCCGCGCGCGAGAGCACAGCCTCCTCCGCGTCGCCGCGCACGATGCCGTCGACGACGAGCGCTTCGAGCCGCGCGTCCCACGCGCCGCGCGCTTCGGCCGCGGCCGCGTAGGAGTTGGCCGCGGCGAACGCGATCTCCCGGCCGTAGCGCAGGATTCCCTCGATGAGGGCGGCGCGCTCCGCCTCGTTGGCGGCGAACTCCGGCAGCTGCTCCTCGAACACCTCGATCGCGAGCCGCACCATGCCCACGGCCTGGCGCAGGCTGATCCACCGCGACAGCTCGGCCGGCGCGTCGCGGAACGCTTCCGTCGTGAGCTTCAGCGCTTCCTTCGAATCCCGCAGCCACGAGACGAACCCGGCGGCACCCGCCTGGGTGATCAGCAGCACGCTCGCGCGCTGGTCGGCCGGCAGCCGCCCGAACCACACGAGCCTGCGCTCCATCACCGCGACGCTCGCGCTCGCGAGCCGCCCGGAGGCGTGCTCGAGCGAGCGCAGCGTCTTCGCGGACAGCCCGTGGTGCTTGGGGACCCGGCGCCCCGTCGTCTCAGCCATTTCGGACTCGATCCTACGTGGACATTCGATCGGCAACTTTCGGCGGCGGACACGCAACCGGCGGGGCTGGGAACCGTGACCCGGCCTCTCTACGATCCGTAACCGGTGATGTACGTCACCGAATCCGACACCAAGGGGGAAAGGGCGAATGCCAGAGCCCGGACTGGAGATCGACGCGATCTCCAAACGCTACGGCACCGTCGTGGCGCTGGAAAAGATGACTTTCGACGTGCGGCCGGGTGAGCTCTTCGGCTTCGTCGGCAGCAACGGCGCGGGCAAGACCACCACGATGCGCATCGCGCTCGGGGTGCTGAGCGCGGACGCGGGCGAAGTGCGCTTCGCTGGTTCGCCCATCACGCACGAAACGCGGCGGCACATCGGGTACATGCCGGAAGAGCGTGGTTTGTACCCGAAGATGAAGGTGGGCGAGCAGCTCACGTACCTCGCTCGCCTGCACGGGATCTCGGCGGCCGACGCGCAGGCGTCGACCGTGCGCTGGACCGAACGCCTCGGCGTGGCCGGGCGCCGCGACGACGAGGTGCAGAAGCTCAGCCTCGGCAACCAGCAGCGCGTGCAGCTCGCGGCCGCGCTGGTGCACGACCCGCACATCCTCGTGCTGGACGAACCGTTCTCCGGGCTCGACCCGGTGGCGGTCGACGTGATGAGCCAGGTGCTCAAGGAGAAGGCGGCCGAAGGCGTGCCTGTCGTGTTCTCCAGCCACCAGCTCGATCTGGTGGAGCGCCTGTGCGACCGCATCGGCATCGTCCGGAGTGGACGGATGGAGGCGTTGGGCACCGTCGAGGCCCTGCGGGCCGGCGGCTCCGTGCGGCTGCTCGTCGACGCGCCGAAGGCGGGTGACGACTGGGCCGCGGGGCTGCCGGGCGTCGCCGTGCTCGGCCGCGAGGGTTCGGTCACCGAGCTGGAGCTCAGCGACGGCGCCGACGACCAGGCCGTGCTGCGCGCGGCGCTGGCGACCGGGCCGGTGCACGAGTTCGCGCGGAAGTTCCCGTCGCTGACCGAACTGTTCCGCTCCGTCGTGACCGAGAACCACCAGCAGCAGGAGGCCGCGTGAGCATGCCCGATGTCCGCATGAGCCCGCTCGCCGGCGTCGGTCTCGTCGCCTCGCGGGAAATCAGCACGCGGCTGAAGTCGAAGGCCTACCGGATCAGCACGCTCGTGCTGTTGATCCTCATCGTCGCCGCCGTCGTGGTGCTCAAGCTCGTCGGTGGCAGCAGCGGTCCCGACTCGACCGTCGGCTACGTGCCCGCCGCGGCTCCGCTCGCCGCGCCGCTGACCGCGACCGGGAAGTCGGTGGGGCAGGACATCGCGACGCAGCCGGTCGCCGACGAGCAGGCCGGGATCGCGAAGCTGAAGGACGGCTCGATCGACGCGCTGCTGGTGCAGGGTGCCGACCGCGTCCACGTCCAGGTCGAGAAGGACCTCGACGGCAACCTCAAGAACGTGCTGACCGTGCTCGAGGGCCAGGTCGCGCTGAACGAGCAGATCGTCGCCCTCCGCGGTGACCCGGCGCAGGTGCGCGCAGCGGTCGCCGGCGCGAGCATCGACCAGCTGCCACCGCTGGAGAAGCCCTACGACTACGACGGCCAGCAGCTGGTGCTCGGCATCGTCGCGGGCATCCTCATCTACCTGTCGCTGCTGCTCAACGGCCAGGCCGTGGCGCAGGGCGTGGTCGAGGAGAAGACGTCGCGCGTGGTCGAGCTGCTGTTGTCGACCATCAAGCCGTGGCAGCTGATGGCGGGCAAGGTGCTCGGCATCGGTGTCGTCGGGCTGATCCAGATGCTCGCGATCGGGATCGTCGGCCTCGCCGCGGGCCTCGGGACGGGGGTGCTCACCATCTCGGTGTCGGCCGCGATCGGCACGGTCGTGTGGCTGGTGGTGTGGTACCTGCTTGGCTTCTTCATGTATTCGATCGTCTTCGCGGCGCTCGGGGCGCTGGTCTCGCGCCAGGAGGACGTGAGCGGGGCCGTGTCGCCGGCGCTGATGCTCGTGATCGCGGGGTACGTCGTGGGCATTTCGGTGCTGCCCTCGGATCCGTCGAACAAGTTCGCCGAGGTGCTTTCGGTGATCCCGGTGTTCGCGCCGACGCTCATGCCGATGCGGCTCGCGATGGGCGGAGTGCCCGTAGGGGAAGCCGTGGTGTCGGTGGGACTCGTGGTGCTGCTGATTCCGGGATTGATCTGGCTCGCCGCGCGGATCTACCGAAACGCTGTGATGCGCACCGGAGCGAAGGTGAAACTGAGCGATGCGCTGCACGCCGCCTGAGTGTCCGTTCGGTTAACGAACGTTGTCGCGCTGCGAAACCCGAATTGTATTCGCAGGGCGACGACACGAACACCCGCTGAATACGCCCCACGCCAATACCCCGGAAATGCTCGAGGCCGCCCGGCGCTTGCGGTTTTCGCTGCGCCGGACGGCCTCGTCTCCCCGGTCCCCACCGGTAGTTCCAAGTATGGCCGCGATTGATCTTCCCGCGCCAGTCGTCTCACTCGATCGTGGTGCACAGCACTCCCGCCCGCTGGGTACCTGATCGACAGCCGGTGCAGCGACGCAGCCGGAATCCACGGGAAGGGAGCCAGCGTGGGTGAGCAACTGAAGGGCGGACTCGGGCAGGCCTGGAATCTGGTGGCCACGTTCGTCCCGAAACTCGTCGGTTTTCTGATCATCCTGCTGATCGGCTGGCTGATCGCGAAAGCGGTGTCCAAAGCGCTGTCACTGGTGCTAGCAAAACTCGGTTTCTCCCGGCTGGTGGAGAAGACCGGCCTGACCGGAATGATGAAACAGGCGAATGTCGACGCCACGACGGTGCTGGTGAAACTCGTCTGCTACTTCATTCTGCTGATCGCGCTCCAGCTGGCCTTCGGCGTGTTCGGCCAGTCGAATCCGGTCAGCCGGCTGCTCAACGACATCATCGCGTTCCTGCCGCGGATCGTCGTGGCGCTCGTGCTGGTCGTGGTGGCCGCGGCCATCGCGAAGGTCGTGCGCGACGTCGTGACCTCGGCCCTGGCGACCCGCCCGGCCGGACGGCTGCTCGGCACGATCTCCCACTGGCTGATCATGGCGTTCGGCATCATCGCCGCGCTGGGCCAGGTCAACATCGCGACGGCCGTCACCGGCCCCGTGCTCATCACCGTGCTCGCCACCATCGGCGGCGTCATCGTCGTCGGCTTCGGCGGCGGCCTGATCAAGCCCGCCCAGGAACGCTGGGGCGGCTGGTTGACCAGCCTCCAGAGCCAGGTCGGCGCGGGCGGCCGGAGGCAGGTCGGTGGTCAGCAGGCCACGCAGCCGGCGCAGAGCACCCGAACGACACCGGCCGCCCAGCCGCCGCAGGCGCCGACCCAGACCAGGCCGCCCGCGAACGGGCAGATCACCCCGGACACCCCGACCCCACCGGCCGGGTTCAACCGCGTCGACCGCTGACGCCGGCGCGGTCGCGGAGGCCCGGTGCATCGGGAGGGCACCGGGCCTCCGTGTGCGTAATCGCACTCACACCGACGGGAATCCCGCCCGTGCGCCCGGTGTCGGCGGCCGTGGACGGAAGGGGTACGGACGTGGACTTCCTGCTGCGGCACGGCATCACGGTGCTCGGCCAGTGGATCTCGATCGCGGAGCTCGCCGGGCAGGTGCTCGCGCTCGCGGTGGTTTTCCTGGCCGACCGGAGAACGGTGTGGACCTGGCCCGTGCAGGTGGGTGCGACCGTGCTCCTGTTCTCGGTGTACGTCTCCGCCGACCTCGGTGGCCTGGCCGGCCGCCAGATCGCGATCCTGCTGATCTCGGTCTACGGCTGGTGGGCGTGGCGCCGCCGCGCGGACCCCGTCGACGGGATGGTCGTGCGCAGCGCCCGGCCGGTCGAGCGGTGGGCCATGCTGGGCGCGTTCGCCGTCGGCACGGTCGGCATGGCGCTGGTGCTGCAGGCGCTGCACGCGTCGTGGGCGCCGTGGCCGGACGCAGCGATCTTCGTGGGCACGCTCGTCGCCTTCGGGGCGCAGGGCGCGGGGCTCGTCGAGTTCTGGGGCGTGTGGCTGGTGGTCGACGCGATCGGCGTGCCGCTGCAGATCTCGTCGGGTCTGTACTTCTCCGCCGCGATCTACGTGGTCTTCGCGGGTCTGGTGGTGCACGGCTGGTGCACGTGGAACCGCTCCGCCAAGCGCGTCGCCGCGCGGGCGGTCACGGCAGCATCCAGCTGAGCACCGGTGTGCTCTGCCCGAGCACGATCAGGCACATCACCAGCAGCAGCCCCACGCTCC
Organism: Amycolatopsis sp. FDAARGOS 1241; assembly: GCF_016889705.1. Classification (NCBI taxonomy): domain Bacteria; kingdom Bacillati; phylum Actinomycetota; class Actinomycetes; order Pseudonocardiales; family Pseudonocardiaceae; genus Amycolatopsis; species Amycolatopsis sp. FDAARGOS 1241. The sequence goes on along the minus strand of NZ_CP069526.1, from coordinate 6,977,276 downwards.
ACGGCAGCACCTTCCGCAGCAGCTTGCCCTCTTCCCCGGGCAGGTTGGCGGCCACGCACGCGATCGTGAGGTTCTGCGGCGAGATCATCTTGCCGAGCACGCCACCGGAACTGTTGGCCGCCGCGAGGAGGTCCGCGGGCAGGTTCGTCTGGTGGGCAGCCGTGACCTGCAGTGCGCCGAACAACGCGTTGGCCGAGGTGTCCGACCCCGAGACCGCGACGCCGAACCAGCCGAGCACGGGGGAGAGGAACGCCAGCCCCGCACCGGCCGCCGCGATGAACGTGCCGATCGTGCTCGTCTGACCGGACAGGTTCATCACGTACGCCAGCGCCAGCACACCTGTCACGGTGAGGATCGCGAACCGCAGTTCCTTCACCGTCGCCAGCCACTCCTCGCCGGCCGGGCCCGCGGTGACCTTGAGCGCGACGATCGTGAGCAGCCCGGCGATCAGCACGAGCGTGCCGCCGGTGTTGAGGAACGGCAGCGAGAACGTGTTGCCGGACACCGCCTTCCCGTCCGGTCCGTGCACGTCGAGGCCGGGCCAGTGGAACTTCCACGTCGCCGCGTCGAGCACCTTCTTGATCGGCGGCACCTGCGCGAGCGAGAAGATCACGATGATCAGCGCGTACGGCAGGTAGGCGCGCACGACCTCGGTGCGCTCGTCGGGCCGGTCGAGCGTCGCCGTGCGCGTGCCGGTGAGCACCTGCGTGCGGACCTCCTCGGGCACCGCGCGCCGCGTCATGGGCAGCGCCACGAGCGCGGCCGCGCCGGCCAGCGCCGCGCCGATGTCGGCCAGCTGCGGCGACACGAAGTTCGACGCGAGGAACTGCACCACGCCGAACGCGAGCCCGCAGACCAGCGCCGGCACCCACGTTTCCCGCAGCCCGCGCTTGCCGTCGACGATGATCACCAGCAACAGCGGCACGAACAGCGCGAGCAGCGGCGTCTGCCGGCCGACGATCGACGACACCTGCTCCAGCGGTAGCCCGGTGACCTGCGCGAGCGTGACCACGGGGGTGCCCATCGCACCGAAAGCGACCGGCGCGGTGTTCGCGACGAGCGCCACCACAGCCGCGCGGACGGGCCCGAACCCCACCGCCACGAGCATCACCGCGCTGATCGCCACGGGCGCGCCGAACCCGGCCAGCGCCTCCATCAGCGCGCCGAAGCAGAACGCGATGATCAGCGCCTGCAGCCGCGGGTCGTCGGAGATCCGGCCGAACGAGCGGCGCAGCACGTCGAAGTGACCGGTGCGCACGGTGATCCGGTAGACCCACAGCGCGTTGACCACGATCCACAGGATGGGGAACAGCCCGAACGCGGCGCCTTGCAGCGCACCGGAAATCGCCTGTCCCACGGGCATCCCGTACACGGCGATCCCCACGACGAGCGCCACCACGAGCCCGATCAGCGCGGCGTGGTGCGCTCTGGTCCGGACCACGCCGAGCAACACCAGCACCACGGCCAGCGGCACCACCGCGACCAGCGCGGAAAGCCCGAGACCACCGAGCGGGGTCAGGTCCTGCACGAACACGGGGGACCTCCGGGGGACCGCTGGTTCCGCATCGCGGAAACAGCCTTTCACGAGGTGGCTGAGATCCTCGTCACAAGTCCACCGGGGCGTCAACCCCGTGTCGCACGTCTGGACCAACCCGGACGGAACTCTGTCCACCGGCGCTGCGCGCGCCGGGGGAATCCAGTGCGCCGTTCAGCGCAGGGTGACGTGGGAGGGGCGCAGGTCCTCGACGCGCCGGACACCCAGCAGCTGCATGGTCCGGACGAGTTCGGTGCGCAGGATGTCGACGCAGCGCTGGACACCGCGTTCGCCGCCCGCCATCAACCCGTAGAGGAACGCGCGGCCGACGAGCACGAAGTCGGCGCCGCGGGCGATCGCGGCCACGATGTCGCCGCCGGAAAGGATGCCGGTGTCGACCCACACCTCGGCGTCGCCCTGGAGCTCGTCGAGAACGGCGGGCAGCAGCTCGATCGGCGTGGGCGCGCGGTCGAGCTGGCGGCCGCCGTGGTTGGACAGGACCACGCCGTCGGCGCCGTGCTTCACGACGTCACGGGCGTCGTCCACGTTCTGCACGCCCTTGACCACGAGCTTCCCCGGCCAGGTGCGGCGCACCCAGTCGAGGTCGTCGAAGTCGAGCGTCGGGTCGAAGAGCTGGGCCAGCAGCTCGGCGACGGTGCCGTCGAAGTGGCTCAGCGAGGCGAAGTTCAGCGGCTCAGTGGTCAGGAGGTTGAACCACCAGGCGGGATGCAGGGCGCCGTCGGCGAAGGTCTTGAACGTGAGGGCAGGCGGGATGGTGAGGCCGTTGCGCACGTCGCGCATGCGGGCGCCGGCCACCGGGGTGTCGACGGTGAGCAGAAGCGTGTCGTAGCCGTTCTCCCACGCGCGATTCATCAGATCTTCGCCCGCGCCGTGATCGCGCCACACGTAGAGCTGGAACCACTTGCGCGCCTCGGGCGCGGCCGCGGCGAGATCCTCGATCGAGGTGGTCGCCATGGTGGACAGGCCCATCGGGATGCCGTTGCGCTGCGCCACGCGGCCCACGGCGCGCTCGCCCTCGTGCTGCATCATGCGCGTGAACCCGGTGGGCGCGAAGCCGAACGGCAGCGCCGACGTCTTGCCGAGCACGGTTTTCGTGGTGTCCACATCGGACACACCGCGCAGCACGTTGGGGTGGAACTCCACGCGCCGGTAGGCCTGCCTCGCCCGCAGCAGGCTGTCCTCCAGCTCCGCGGCTCCGTCGGTGTAGTCGAACGCGGCGCGCGGCGTGCGCTTGCGCCCGATCATCCGCAGGTCGGCGATCGTGTGCGCGGTGGACAACCGCCGGTCGGTCGGGTTGAGCACGATCGGCTTCGGCCGCAGGATCTGCTTCAGTTCGCTCGGCCGCGGCAGGCGACGCTGGGTCACGCTCCATCACCCTTCCAGAAACTCCACAGACGCCTCAATACATCCGACGTCTACCTTAGCTGGGGCGGGCCCCGGAAACAGCGGAACCCTCCGGCAATTTTCCAGCCCGGAGGGTTCCGCTGCGACCTACCGCCTACGCGTTGCCCGAGTCCGAGGTCTGCGGCCCGGCGGCCGCGACGTCGTCGAGACGGTAGCGGCGCACCGCTTCACCCACCTTCGCCTGGTCGACCTCGCCGCGCTTCGCGAGCGCGGTGAGGGCGCCGACGACGATCGACTGGGCGTCCACGAGGAACTTGCGCCGCGCGGCCGGGCGGGTGTCGGAAAAGCCGAACCCGTCGGTGCCGAGCGTGAGCATGTCCGTGGGCACCCACGGCCGGATGAGGTCCGGCACGGCGCGCATCCAGTCCGACACCGCCACGACGGGACCGTTGACCCCCGACAGCGCCTGCGTCACGTACGGCACGCGCGGGCTGTCGTCCGGGTGGAGCAGGTTGTCGTGGTCGATCTCGACGGCTTCGCGGCGAAGCTCGGTCCATGAGGTGGCCGACCAGACCGCGGCGCGCACGCCCCACTCCTCGGCCAGCAGCTGCTGGGCCTTGAGCGCGTCGGGCATCGTGACGCCGGAGACCAGGATCTGGGCCTCCGGGCCGTCGCCCGCCGGGGCGTCGGCGTACTTGTAGAGGCCCTTGAGCAGGCCGTCGACGTCGAGGTTCTCCGGCTCGGCGGGCTGCTGGTACGGCTCGTTGTAGACCGTCAGGTAGTAGAAGACGTTCTCGCCGTTGCCGTGCGGCCCGGTCTCGCCGTACATGCGCCGCAGGCCGTCACGGACGATGTGCGCGATCTCGAACGAGTACGCCGGGTCGTAGGCCACGACCGCCGGGTTGGTCGCCGACAGCAGCAGCGAATGCCCGTCGGCGTGCTGCAGACCCTCACCGGTCAGCGTGGTGCGGCCCGCGGTGGCGCCGAGCACGAAGCCGCGCGCCATCTGGTCCGCCGCCGCGTACAGGCCGTCGCCGGTCCGCTGGAACCCGAACATCGAGTAGAAGATGTAGATCGGGATCATCGGCTCGCCGTGCGTGGCGTACGAGGTGCCGACGGCCGTGAAGGACGCGGTGGAACCCGCCTCGTTGATGCCCTCGTGCAGCAGCTGGCCCTTCTCGGACTCCTTGTAGGCCAGCATCAGGCTCGCGTCGACCGACGTGTACGTCTGGCCGTGCGGGTTGTAGATCTTGGCCGTCGGGAACATCGAGTCGAGCCCGAAGGTGCGGGCCTCGTCCGGGATGATCGGGACGACGCGCTTGCCGATCTCCGAGTCCTTCGCGAGTTCGCGCACGAGCCGGACGAACGCCATCGTCGTGGCGACCTCCTGCTTGCCCGAACCCTTGCGGATGCCCTCGTAGATCTTATCACCAGGCAGCACGAGCGCCTTGGCGTTGCGCGGCCGGCGCTCCGGCAGGTAGCCGCCCAGCGCCTTGCGGCGGCCGATCATGTACTCGATCTCGGGCGAGTCGGGGCCCGGGTGGAAGTACGGCGGCAGCTTCGGGTCGCGCTCGAGCTCGGCGTCGCTGATCGGGATGCGCTGGGCGTCGCGGAACAGCTTCAGGTCGTCGAGTGTGAGCTTCTTCATCTGGTGCGTGGCGTTGCGGCCCTCGAACGCCGGGCCGAGACCGTAGCCCTTGATGGTGTGGGCGAGGATCACCGTCGGCTGGCCGTGGTGCTCCATGGCCGCCTTGTACGCCGCGTACACCTTGCGGTAGTCGTGGCCGCCGCGCTTGAGGTTCCAGATATCGGCGTCGGACAGGTCCTTGACCAGGTCCTTGGTGCGCGGGTCGCGGCCGAAGAAGTGCTCGCGGACGTACGCGCCGTCGTTCGCCTTGTACGTCTGGTAGTCACCGTCGGGCGTCACGTTCATCAGGTTGACCAGGGCGCCGTCGCGGTCGGCGGACAGCAGCGCGTCCCACTCGCGGCCCCAGATGACCTTGATCACGTTCCAGCCCGCGCCGCGGAAGTACGACTCGAGCTCCTGGATGATCTTGCCGTTGCCGCGCACCGGGCCGTCGAGCCGCTGCAGGTTGCAGTTGATCACGAAGGTCAGGTTGTCGAGGCCCTCGCCGGCGGCCACGTGGATGAGGCCGCGCGATTCCGGCTCGTCCATCTCGCCGTCGCCGAGGAATGCCCACACGTGCTGGTCGGTGGTGTCCTTGATGCCGCGGTCGCGCAGGTAGCGGTTGAACCGCGCCTGGTAGATCGCGTTCATCGGGCCGAGGCCCATCGACACCGTCGGGTTCTCCCAGAACTCCGGCATCAGCCGCGGGTGCGGGTACGAGGGCAGGCCGCCGCCCTCGCCGGCGTGGCTGTACTCCTGGCGGAAGCCGTCGAGCTGCCGCTCGGACAGCCGGCCCTCGAGGAACGCGCGGGCGTACATGCCGGGGGAGGCGTGGCCCTGGAAGAAGATCTGGTCACCGCCGCCGGAGTGGTCCTTGCCGCGGAAGAAGTGGTTGAAGCCCACCTCGTACAGCGCGGCCGACGACGCGTACGTCGAGATGTGCCCGCCGACGCCGACACCGGGGCGCTGGGCGCGGTGCACCATGATCGCCGCGTTCCACCGGATGTAGCGGCGGTACCGGCGCTCGATCTCCTCATCGCCGGGGAACCACGGCTCGTTCTCCGTGGGGATGGTGTTGACGTAGTCCGTGGACGTGAGGGCGGGTACGCCGACGTTGCGCTCGCGGGCGCGCTCGAGGATGCGCAGCATCAGGTACCGGGCGCGCTGCTGGCCACCCCTGGCCAGCGCCTCGTCGAAGGAGTCCAGCCATTCGGCGGTCTCCTCCGGGTCGATGTCGGGCAGGTGCGCCGCGAGTCCGTCACGGATGACGCGTACGCGTGCCGGGGTCTCCTTGCCGGAGGCGCCGTCGTTCTGCGGGGCCAAGGGGTCTCCTTGTAGCTGGTTGTAGCCGTTGTAGCTGCTGGGCGGGAGTGCTCGCCGATTCCCATCGTCGTCCCCGGCCCGGCTCCCGTCACCTCTACTGCCCGGTAACAAGGGTCGCCCCGAGTGCACCACTCCCCGCGCGCGGTGTATCGCGCGCGCGTTTCTTTCTCCACAACCCTAGAGGAGGCGTTCCGCGGGGTGGTGGGACACTGCCCACAGACACCCGTCCCGGGGCCTCACGAGGGCCCAGGGCGGCCTCTACGCTGCGACACGACTTGTCAAAGATCCGGTGTGGACGGTTGCGCGCAGCGCCGCGCCAGTGTTCGCTATCGACATCCGTGTACCCGAGTGTGGTGGCCGGGGTGGCTCCGAGGGCCGGCCGACCGCCACGCTCCGTCGTAGTTGGAGGAGTGGAAGCAGTGGTCGCCGCGGGAGACGCAGGCAGCGCCAGCGTCGCCGAGAGGCTTGGCATCAAGCCGGACATGGTGGTCCAGGAGATCGGCTGGGACGAGGACGTCGACGAAGACGTCCGCGCGGCGATCGAAGAGGAGATCGGTGCTGAACTCCTCGACGAGGACGCGCAGGAGGTCATCGACGTCGTGCTGCTCTGGTGGCGCGAGGACGACGGCGACCTCGGCGACGCCCTGGTCGACGCCCGGGGGCCCCTGGACGAGAACGGCGTGATCTGGGTGCTGACCCCGAAGACGGGGCAGCCGGGACACGTCGAGCCCAGCGAGATCGCCGAAGCCGTGCCGCAGGTCGGCCTGGCGCAGACCGCGAACATCAGCGTGGGGGCCGACTGGCTCGGTACGCGGCTGGTGTCGCCCAAGTCCTCGAAGGCCAAGCAGCGCTGAACCCGGGCCGCGGGCGCCGACGCGATAGGGTTGTCGGCGCACGTTCGTGTTCGCTCTGGAGAGGATTCGCCGGTATGGCCGTCGAGGTCGGTTCACCAGCCCCTGACTTCACCCTCAACGACTACAACAAGCAGCCCGTCACGCTGTCGTCGTTCAAGGGCGACAAGCCGGTGCTGCTGGTCTTCTTCCCGTTCGCGTTCAGCGGGACCTGCACCGGCGAGCTGTGCCAGCTGCGCGACGAGTTCGCCGACTACGACACCAAGGGCGTCCAGGTCCTGGGCGTTTCCGTCGACGCGGTCTTCTCGCTGAAGGTGTGGGCGGAGCAGCAGGGCTACCAGTTCCCGCTGCTGTCGGACTTCTGGCCGCACGGCGCCGTGGCGCAGGCCTACGGCGTCTTCAACGACAAGGCCGGCATGGCCCTGCGGGGCACCTTCCTCATCGACACCGACGGTGTGGTGCGCTTCGCGGAGGTCAACCAGCCCGGCGAGGCCCGCGACCAGTCGGCGTGGAAGAAGGCCATCGCCGAACTGGCCTGACGTTCTCCCGGCGGGACCCGGCCTCGTCGCCGGGTCCCGTCCCGGGGCGCATAGCTCAGCGGAAGAGCACTCGGCTTACACCCGAGCGGTCGCAGGTTCGAACCCTGCTGCGCCCACCCTTCGCCCTTCGACACCGCCCGGCGATCGGCCGGCTATCGAGCGCTGCTCCACCCGTCCTCGACCGCCGCGATCGCTGGCCTGCCAGTCGTCGGCACCGTCCTCGGCGTCATGGGCACCTGGTTGCCGCGGCGTACGCGATCCGCGAGGCACGCAACCCGGGCACGAGCGACCGATCTCGCGGCGGGCTCCCACCCGGGGCGCCCGGCGCCCCCGGCCGGGCCTGCCCCCTCGACAAGCCCGGCCGGCGCGCCCCCGCCAAGGGCGAACATGTGTCAGGAGCGCCGAAGGGGGCCCTGGATACGTCGAACGCTGCGGCGAACGGGTGATCTTCCGAAGCGTCTCGAACGCTTGTTCACGGCTCGAGCCCGGCATGACCTGGGCCAGCGGGTTTTGTGACGGCTCTCGTGACGGGCCGTCACCCTTTCGTGGGTAACGAACCGAACGGATCGGCCGAGAAGCCGTCAGCAAGTTTCGTCCACTACGAAGGGGGAGAAGCCATGCACTCGGTGAAACTGGCCGGCAGAGCCGCGGCGGTGCTGGCGTTCGCCGCCGCGGCCGTGACGGCGGTCGCGGTTCCGGCGAGCGCGCAGACCGTCGACAAGGCGACGTTCGCGTCAGCGGCGACTCGGGCGACTGGATCAGTGGAGGCCAGTCCTATGCGTACGACACCGCTGCGAACGATCGGCTGACCGTCAACGCGAGCGAAGCGGACGACTACGTCGGCATCTCCGTGTCCGGTGCCAATGGCGACAACTGGAGCGCCGATTTCGCCGCGCCGCGCGGCACCGCGCTCGCGCCCGGCACCTACGCCGGCGCGCTGCGCTATCCGTTCCAGCCGCTGCAGGCGCCCGGGTTCTCGCTGACCGGCAACGGCCGCGGCTGTAACGAGAGCACCAGCACCTTCACCGTCGAGAACGCTGTGTTCGGACCGAGTGGCTACGTGCAGGAGTTCGACGCGACGTTCGAGCAGCATTGCGAGAACGGCGCCACCGCGGCGCGGGGCGAAGTGCACCTCACCAACCCGCCGGCGCCCGCGGAGCTGGGGATCGGTCTGAAGGTGGCGACCTCGGGCACTGCGAGCACGCTCAACGGCAAGGCCGGCCTGACCGGCACCCTCGAGTGCACCGAGCCGGCGACGGTCACGTTGTCGGGTACAGCCACGCAGGTCAAGCACAATGTGATCATCCGCGGCTCGTACAGCACGCAGGTCCCGTGCACGCCGGGCGCGGCGGCGCCGTGGCAGGTGGTGGTGGATCCGATCGGTACCACGCCGTTCCAGAAAGGTCAGGCCGAGGTCGTCACCCGGGCGACGGCTCTCGACCCGAACTACAACACCAATGTGTCCGTCAGCGACACCACGGTGGTGACACTGACGAAGGCGTGAGTTCGGTGGGCCCACGCCTCCACGAGCGTGGGCCCACCGCAACCAGACCGAGGAAAGTCAGGCCGCCGTCCACTCGTGCTCGGCCAGGATCGGGTGCAGGGTGTCTGTCGACGAGCCGGTTCGCGAACGTCGACAGCGTGTAGGTCGCGATCCCGAGCACGACTTCCAACGCCTGCTGCGGCGTGTACCCCGCGGCCAGGAACGTGTCCAGGTCGGCCGCCGGCACTCCGCCGGCCGTGGCGAGGACCGTGAGCGCGAAGCGTCGCACCGCTTCGAGACGCGGGACCGGCAACGGTGACTCCGAGCGCAGCGCCGCCACGAGTTCGGCGGAGCCGCCGACGCTGAGCAGCCGGGCCGTGTGCAGGGCGACCCAGAAGTGGCAGCGGTTGCGTGCCGCCACGGTGAGGATGAGGGTTTCGCGCTCGAGCGGGTCCAGCGTCGTCGATTCGAACAGCGCGCTGAGCCGCAGGAAGCCGTTCAGCAGCTCCGGTGACGTCGCCAGGCGCGCGACGGCTGCGGGCAGCGAGCCGAATGCTCGGCGGTCGCCGTCATGGCCCGACGGGCGGCGGGTGGGGCGGAGTCGACGGTGTGGTCGGGGAAGTGCGACACGGGAGTCTCCGGTAAAATAGTCAATGTGGTTGTCGAAACCGTAAACTTGGTTGTCGAGTTTGGCAAGCGGCATGGCTGACGCGCCCGGCTTCACGCTGCCGTTGCTGCTGTTCGCGGGCTTCCGCACGCTGATCGACGACCTGCACGCCGAGCTCGCGCGGCAGGGGTACCCCGACGTGCGGCCCGCCTACGGCTTCGCGATGCAGGCCATCGGCCGGCGCGGCGTGAGCGCGTCGGAGCTCGGCAAGCGCCTCGGCGTCTCGAAGCAGGCCGCGGGCAAAACCGTCGACCGGCTCGAGTCGCTCGGGTACGCCGAGCGCGCGGACGACCCCGAGGACGCCCGCCGCAAGCTCGTGCGCCTCACGCCAAGGGGCGTCGACGCGCTCGCCAGGTCTGCCGCGATCTTCGACGACCTGCGGACCCGGTGGGTGCGCGAGCTGGGAGCCGGCCGCGTCCGCGCGCTCGAAGCCGATCTCCGCGCGGTGGTCGGGGAAACCGGTTTCGGGCTCGACGTCGCGGGGTGGTTCGCCGGGTAGCGTGACTGGCGAGCAGTCAACAGTGAGGAGGTCCGGGTGGACGCCGACGACTTCGGCCAGGTGCTGGCGGCCGTGCGCGAGTTCGTGCGCAAGGAGGTCGTGCCGCGCGAGGCGGAGATCGACGAACGCGACGAGATCCCCGCCGCGATCCGCGAGAAGGCCGCCGGGCTGGGCCTGTTCGGCTTCGCCTTGCCGGAGGAGTTCGGCGGGCTCGGCCTGGGCATGTCCGAGGACGTGCGGCTCGCGATCGAACTCGGCTACACGACACCCGCGTTCCGCTCGCTCTTCGGCACCAACAACGGCATCGCGGGCCAGGCGATCGTCGCCTACGGCACGCCGCAGCAGCGGGAGCACTGGCTGCCGCGGCTGGCCGCGGGCGAGGCCGTCGCGTCGTTCGCGCTCACCGAGGCCGAGGCCGGTTCCGACCCGAGCGGGCTCACCAGCCGCGCGGTTCCCGTCGACGGCGGCTACCGGCTCACCGGCGTCAAGCGCTTCATCACCAACGCGCCGCTCGCCGACGTCTTCCTGGTCTTCGCCCGCACCGAACCCGACAGCACCGGCAGCCACGGCATCTCGGCGCTGCTCGTGCCTTCGGACGCGCCGGGCGTCACCGTCGGCCCGCACGACCGGAAGATGGGCCAGGCCGGCGCCTGGACGGCCGAGGTGTTCTTCGACGACGTCGAGGTCCAGGCGCGGCACCTCGTCGGTGAGGAGGGCAAGGGCTTCGGCATCGCGATGGCGTCGCTCGCGCGCGGCCGGCTCCACATCGCGGCACTGTGCGTGGGCATGGCCGAACGAGCGCTGGGCGAAGCCGTGGAGTACGCGCGGACCGCTCGCCAGGGCGGCCGCCCGATCGGTGACTACCAGCTCGTGCAGGCGCTGCTCGCCGAGTCGCACGCCGAGCTGGCGGCCGGGCGCGCGATGGTGCACGCGGCCGCCGAGGCGTACGAATCGGGTGAGGACCGCAGGCTCGGCCCGTCGTCGGCGAAGCTGTTCTGCACCGAGATGCTCGGTCGCGTCGCCGACCGCGCGGTGCAGGTGCACGGCGGTGCGGGCTACCTCCGCGGCGTGACCGTGGAGCGGATCTACCGCGACGCGCGCCTGTTCCGCATCTACGAGGGCACCAGCGAGATCCAGAAGCTCGTGATCGCGCGTCAGCTGCTGCGCGATTCCTGAGCCAGCTTGGCGACCTCGCTCGTCAGCAGATCGATCTCGTCGTCGGTGTTGTAGTAGTGCACCGACGCGCGCACGAGGGCGGGCAGGTGCCGCGCGGTGAAGTCGTACTGCGCCGAGGTCGCGTGGGTCACGCTCGTATTGATCTTCGCGGCCGCGAGCGTGCGCATCACCTGCTCGGAGCCGAGTCCGTCGAGGCTGAACGACACCAGTCCGCACTTGCGCGCGCCGACGTCGTGCACCTGCACCCCTTCGATCTCGCCCAGCCGCCCGCGCAGCGTCGCCGCCAGCGCGCCGACGCGGGCTTCGATCGCCGACAGGCCCCATTCGAGCGCGTAGTCGACGGCCGCCCCGAGCCCGAGCACGGCGGCGTGGTCGCGTTCCCAGACTTCGAACCGCTTCGCCGTCGGGTCGACCACGTACTCGTCCGGCGCTTCCCAGCTGGCCGAGTGCAGGTCGAGCGTCGCCGGTTCGAGCCGCTCGCGCAGCCGCGGGTGCACGTACAGGAAGCCGGTGCCGCGCGGCCCGCGCAGGTACTTGCGGCCGGTGGCCGACAGCGCGTCGCACTGCAGCCGCTCGACGTCGAGGTCGAGCTGCCCGGCCGATTGGCACGCGTCGAGCAGGAACGGGATGCCGGCTTCGCGCGCGACCGCGCCGATCTCCTCGGCCGGGTTCACGAGGCCACCCTGCGTCGGCACGTGGCTCACGGCGATGAGCTTCACGTGCTCGTCGATCAGCCGCCGCAGGTCGGCCACGTCCAGCTGCCCGGTTTCGTCGTCGGCGACGACCTCGACGCGCGCCCCGGTGCGGCGCGCGATCTGGAGGTAGGCGATCGCATTGCTCGCGTACTCGGCGCGCGAGGTCAGGATCCGGTCGCCCGTGCCGAACCGCAGTGCGTAGAACACCGCTTGCCACGAGCGCGTCGCGTTGTCCGTGATGGCGATGTCCTCGGGCTCGGCGTTGATCAGCCGCGCGATGGACGTGTACACGGCGGCGCTGCGCTCGGCCGTGGCCGCGGCGGCCTCGTAGCCGCCGACCAGCGCCTCGGCTCGCAGGTAGTCGACCATCGTGTCGGTCACGAGGGCCGGCGGGAGCGCCGAGCCGGCGTTGTTGAAGTGGACGACGCCGGTACAGCCGGGCGTCTCGGCGCGGGCGCGGGCCACGTCGACGGGCTGAATACTGGGCATGCGAACTGAATACAGTAGAGATCATCCGTATGCAATACTGCGATCATGACCAAGCGCTTGCTGCGCGGTGAACTCATCGAGGAGATCACGGCGCGAGTGCTCGACGGCCGGCTCGCCGCAGGCTCCCGGATCAACGAAGTGCACCTCGCACGCGAACTCGGCGTGAGCCGGACCCCGTTACGCGAGGCGCTGATCGGGCTCGCCGACCGCGGGCTGCTCGTCGCCGCGCCCGGACGCGGTTTCCTCGTCGCCCCGCTCGACCCGGACGAGGCCCGGCGGCTCTACCCGCTCGTCGCGGAGCTCGAGTCGCTCGCGCTGCGCTGGACGTCGCCGCTCGACCTGGCCGCGTTGCCCGACGCGCTCGACGCGGTGACCGACGAGATGGCGGCCCTGCCCCCGGCGGGCGATCTGTCCGCTGTGGACGATCGCTGGCACGCATTGCTGCTGTCGCGCTGCGGGAACCCGCACCTGATGCGCTTGATCGAGCAGACGAAACCGCTGCTGAAGCGCTACGAATCCGCGTACTTCGGCGGCGCCGCGCGCACGGCCGAGAGCATCGCCGAGCACCGCGGGATCGCCGGCGCGCTGCGGTCCGGCGACGTGCCGGGCGCCGCGGCGCTGCTCGTCCGCAACTGGGTCAAGGCACTGGCTTACCTCGAACGGAGCTGAAGGGCATGAAGGTCTTCGCGCACCTGTCCGACCTCCACCTCGACGGCGGCGAGCGCGCCGACGCCCGCGCCGCGGCGGTGCTGGGCTGGCTGCGGAACCTCGCCCGGCCGGTGGAGGCCGTGCTCGTCACGGGTGACATCGCCGACCACGGCCTGCCGGAGGAGTACCGGCGCGCGGCCGAGTTGCTCGCGTACCCGGCGCCCGTGCTCACCTGCCCCGGCAACCACGACCTGCGCGAGGCGTTCCGCGAGTCTCTGCTCGGCGAACCGGCGAGCGCCGCCGCGGTGAACGTGGCCAAGGACGTGGACGGCGTTCTCCTCGCCCTGTGCGATTCGACGATCCCCGGCAAGGGCGCGGGTTATCTCGAAGACTCCACGCTGGCCTGGCTCGACGAAGCGCTCGCCGCGCACGCCGGACCCGCCTTCGTCGCGTTCCACCACCCGCCGCTGGAGGTGGGCATCCCGCTCGTGGACGCCATCCGCCAGACCGGCGAAGACCGCCTCGCCGGGGTCCTGCGCCGCCATCCGCAGGTGGCCGCCGTGCTGTGCGGCCACGTCCACACGGGCGCCGCCACGACGTTCGCCGGCGTGCCGGTGCGCATCGCGCCGGGTGTGGTCTCCGGCTCCCTGCTGCCCGTCGAGCGCGGTGCGGACCGCGGCTGGGCCGAGGGCGGCCCGCTGGACTTCGACCGGCCGCCGTCGGTCCTGCTGCACGTGCTGCACGACGACGGTCGCGTCACCAGTCACCTGCGAGAGGTTCCCTTCAACGGCTGAAGACCGGCAGCGTGACCCGCGACGGGTGCGCCGCGTCGTGGAAGACCTCGAACCGGTTCGGCTTGCCGTCGACGGCGCTCGCGACCGGTTCGCCGGTGCCGTGGTTGCGGGCGAACCGCGGGAACGCGCCACCCGCGACCTGCACGCGCAGCCGGTGGCCGCGGCGGAAGCGATAGGCCGTCGGGTCGAGCGGGACCGCGACCTCCACGATCCCGTCGGCGTCGGCTTCGGGCACGCCGGGGCGCAGCCGCAGGATTCCGTCGGTGACGTTGCGGGAGCGCCCGCCCTGGTCGACGTCGCAGATGCGCACGTACACGTCCGCGTGGCCGAGTTCGGTGCGCACGTACACCGTCGCGCCGGCTTCGCCGATCACGTCGAGGTCCGCGATCAGGGGCTCGCCGGTGAATACGAGCACGTCGTCGCGCGCCTCGACCGCGTTGTTGTCCTGCTGGCGGTTCTTGCCCATCAGCAGCGGCCCGCCGACGGCGGGCGTCGGGTCGGCGGGGTCGTAGGTGAACGTCGACGGCCGTGCTTCGCCGGGCGCCTCGCCGAGCCCGCCAAAGGGGCGCAGATGGGAGTCCGTGGGCGTCGATTCGGGTGGCCACGCGTCGAAGTCGAGCCACGTCGCGGCCTGCTGCAGGTACAGGCGCACGGGGGAGCGCTGCAGCTGCGCGCCGTCGTCCAGCAGGTGCGCACGCAGGAACCCGATCTGGTCCTGCACGGTGACCCGCAGGCTCGCCGGGTCGCCGTGGGCCCACGGCCCGATCGTGATCCGCGGGCGGTGCCCCGCGTCCTGCAGCGTGCGGAAGTCGCGCAGTTGACTGGAGATGAACAGGTCGTACCACCCGGTCACCATGCTCACCGGTGTGGTCAGGCCGGCGACCTCGGCGCTGTGGTCGGACATCGCCCAGTACTCGTCGCCCGGCTCGGCGTGGGTGGTCACGTCGCGCAGGAACAGCACCTGCTTGCCGATCGCGGCGACGTCGGCGGAGTTGATCGGCAGGCGCCCCATCGCGACGCGGGTCTTGCGCGTCTGCAGCGGGTTCGGCAGCGCCGCGAACCGTTCCTCCTGACGGCCGATCATCGCCGACCACGACACCATGTTGTCGGCCGCGAGCACGCCGCCCGGGTAGAACGTGGTGACGAACTCCGAAGCCGTCACGGCGAGCGCCATCGCCTCGAGCGGCGGATCGAGGTAGGGACCGAGTGCCCACTGCGTGTGGCCGAGGTAACTCGCCCCGGCCGTCGCGAGCCGCCCGTCGCACCACGGCTGCGCGCGCAGCCACTCGGCGGTGGCGACGCCGTCCTCGCGTTCGAGGTGGAACGGCCGGAACTCGCCTGCCGAGCCGAACGTGCCACGCGTGCTCTGCACCACCGTCTGCAGGCCCTGGCGCGCGAAGGTGCTGCCGAACAGCGCGGCGAGCGGACCCGTGCGGCCGTACGGCGTGCGGATCAGCACGACCGGCCCCGACTGCAGCCCGGCGGGCGTGTACCGGTCCGCGACCAGGTGGACACCGTCGGGCATCGGGATCCGCAGACCCTTCGTGGCGACGGGCGCCGGGCCTTCGGCCTTCGGGAGCCCGAGCAGGAGATCGGCGATGCGGTTCAGCACTGGTTTACCCCTTTCACCGAGCTGGACGCCTCCGAAGCTACCCGCGCTCCGTGACCGGGGTCACGCGGCGCGCGGCCGGCTCGCCAGCTCCCCGGTGACCCGCAACGCCGGGTCGATGAACGGTTCGAGCGCCTCGGCGGCCACCCCGCAGCGGGCCAGCGCCGCCGCGAGCACCGCGGGCCGCGCGCGGTCACCGCCGTCCGCGATTTTCACCGCCACCGCCGTGCCGTCGGGCAGCGCGGCCAGCTGCACCGCCTCGAACCCGTCCTTCGCCAGCAGGCCGGGCACGGCCCGCATCAGCGCGGTGACGTCGCGGCGGGTGCCGGCGACGAGGTCGGGGTGCTGCCGGATCCCTTGTGCCACCAGGCTTTCCGGCGTGCCGGGCGCGGCGGTGGCCAGCCTCGACGCGGCCCGCGCCAGCCCGCGCAGCGACAGTGCGAACAGGGGCGCGCCGCACCCGTCGACGGCGACGTGCGGGACGGGCTGTCCGGTGAGGTCTTCGACGGTGCCGCGGATCGCGCGCTGCAGCGGGTGCGCGCGATCGAGGTACGTGCGCGGGTCCCAGCCGTGCTCACGGCAGGTGGCGAGCAGCGCGGCGTGCTTGCCCGAGCAGCTTCCGCCTCGGCGAACGCGGTGCTGGTCTTTGCTTTCACGGTGGTCAGTGGTTCCTGCTCTGCTTCGCCGTGCGGCCCGGCCGCATGATCGCGGTCAATGCCTGCTCGACGTGCGCCAGGTGCGTCGTCATCGCGGCCACGGCCGCCTCTTCGGAGCCCTCGGTGATCGCCGTGACGATCCGCCGGTGCTCCGCGTTCGACTCCGCGCGGCGCCCGCCCAGCTGGTTGAGGAACGCCGACTGGCGGGCCAGCGCGTCGCGGATTTCCTCGATGACCTTGGCGAAGGCGGGATTGCCCGAGGCCTGCGCGATGGTGACGTGGAAGAGCGAGTCGAGCGCGACCCACGCGGTGTCGTCCGGCTCGAGCTCCATCCGCTCGGCCAGCTGGCGAAGCAGGCCGAGCAGCTCGCCGTCGCGGCGCCGGGCCGCGTAGCCCGCGACGGGGATCTCGACGTGGCGGCGGACCTCGACGAGGTCGCGCGCCGAGTAGCCGCCGAACGTGGGGTGCTCGGCGGGCCCGGGCTCGGTGACGAACGTGCCCTTGCCGGTGCGCGAGACCGTGAGCCCGAGCGCCTGCAGCCCGCGCAGCGCCTCGCGGATCACCGACCGGCTGACCTCGAACTCCTTGCTCAGCGCCGCCTCGGACGGCAGCTTGTCGCCGACCGCGTACTCGCCGCTCTCGATCGCACGGCGCAGGTGTGCCAGCACCGCCTCCATGGCGCTCACGCGGCGAGGGCCCTGTCCGGCTGTCTGGCTGTCAGACAGGTTCATGGTCGCGATCGTGAAGCCCCCGTCCGGGCGGTGTCAAGTGACGGGCGCCGCACCCGGCGCCGGAGGCCACCTGGGCTGCGGAATCGCCGGGCGTTGTGGTCGTGTTCACGCTCCGCGGCCGAGGGCCGAAGCGTCCGGTTTTGTCGGTCCCGCGTGCGACGATCCTCGATGTGCCCGACGACCGCCGTCCCGATCCGCCCCGGCAGGCGAGTCCCGCCGCGGTGCTCGGCTGCGCCCTCGTCGCCGGCGTCGTGGCGATCGCGCTCCTTCTGCTGCTCGTCTTCGCCTGGAACTCGAGCGGCAGTCACGGCCACGCCGCCGCGTCGCTCACCCCGCGTGCCGGCCCGGCCGTGGTGATCACCCCCGCGAAGGTTTCCGCCCCGGCGCGCGGCATGTCGGCGGGCGCGGCGGGCGGGTGAAGAGAGAGGATCCCTACCGACCCGCACACCGCGAGCGCGGACTAGGGTGGATGACCCCGGGCCGCGCCGCAGCAACAACCGGGAAACCGTCTGCCTAGGGGAGGTTTTCGCTGGTGTCGAACGATTCCTTCGTCCACCTGCACGTCCACACCGAGTACTCGATGCTCGACGGTGCGGCGAAGATCGGCCCCTTGTTCGCCGAGGCGGCGCGGCTGGGCATGCCCGCGGTGGGCATGACCGACCACGGCAACATGTACGGCGGCGACGAGTTCTACCAGACCTCCAAGAAGCACGGCCTGAAGCCGATCATCGGCATCGAGGCCTACATCGCGCCGGAGAGCCGCTTCCACAAGAAGCCGGTGTTCTGGGGGCAGGCCAGCCAGCGCGGCTCGGACGAATTCGGTGAGGGCGGCGACGTCTCCGGCGGCGGTGCCTACACCCACATGACGATGCTGGCGGCCAACGCCACCGGCCTGCGAAACCTGTTCAAGCTCTCGTCGCTCGCCTCGATCCAGGGCTACTACCGCAAGCCGCGCATGGACCGCGAGCTGATCGCCGAGAACGCGAGCGGCATCATCGCCACCACGGGCTGCCCGTCGGGCGAGGTGCAGACGCGCCTGCGGCTGGGCCAGCGCGAGGCCGCGATCCAGGCCGCGTCGGACTACAAGGACATCTTCGGCGCCGACAACTTCTTCCTCGAGCTGATGGACCACGGCCTGCCGATCGAGCGGTCGGTGCGCGAGGGACTGCTCGAGATCGGCTCTCTGCTCGACCTCAAGCCGCTGGCGACCAACGACTCGCACTACGTCACCAAGGACCAGGCCGATACCCACTCGGCGCTGCTGTGCGTGCAGGCGGGCAAGACGCTCAACGACCCCACCCGCTTCAAGTTCGACGGCGACGGCTACTTCCTCAAGTCCGCCGCGGAGATGCGTGAGTACTGGGACAAGGAGGTCCCCGGCGCGGCCGACAGCACGCTGCTGATCGCCGAGCGCGTCGAGTCCTACGAAGACGTCTACTCGCACAAGGACCGGATGCCGGTCTTCGACGTGCCCGAGGGCCACACCGAGGCGACGTGGCTGCGCCACCAGGTGGCCGAGGGCCTGAAGTGGCGCTTCCCCGAGGGCATCCCGGACGGCTACGAAGAGCGCTGCGACTACGAGCTCGGCGTCATCGAGCAGAAGGGCTTCCCGGCCTACTTCCTCATCGTCGCCGACCTCATCCAGCACGCGCGTGAGGTCGGCATCCTGGTCGGCCCCGGCCGTGGTTCCGCGGCCGGCGCGCTCGTCGCGTACGCGCTGGGCATCACGAACCTCGACCCGATCCCGCAGAAGCTGCTGTTCGAACGGTTCCTCAACCCCGAGCGCATGTCGATGCCCGACATCGACATCGACTTCGACGACCGTCGCCGCGGCGAGATGATCCGCTACGCCACGGAGAAGTACGGCGCCGACCGCGTGGCCCAGGTGATCACCTTCGGCACCATCAAGACCAAGGCGGCGATCAAGGACTCGGCCCGCGTGCACTTCGGGCAGCCGGGCTACTCGATCGCCGACAAGATCTCGAAGGCGCTGCCGCCGCCGATCATGGCCAAGGACATCCCGCTGTCCGGCATCGTCGACTCGAAGCACGAACGCTACGCCGAAGCGGCGGAGGTCCGCGCCCTCGTCGAGACCGACGAGGAGTGCAAGACGATCTTCGACACCGCCCGCGGGCTCGAAGGCCTGATCCGCAACGCCGGCGTGCACGCCTGTGCGGTCATCATGTCCAGCGAGCCGCTGACCGACGCGATCCCGGTGTGGCAGCGCGATGACGGCTCGATCATCACGGGCTGGGACTACCCCTCGTGCGAGAACATCGGCCTGCTGAAGATGGACTTCCTGGGCCTGCGCAACCTCACCGTCATCGGCGACGCGCTGGCCAACATCAAGGCCAACCGCGGCGAGGAGATCGACCTCGACCGGCTCGGCTTCGACGACCCCGAGGCGTACAAGCTCTTGGGCCGCGGTGACACGCTCGGTGTGTTCCAGCTCGACGGTGGCGCGATGCGCGACCTGCTGCGCCGCATGCTCCCGACCGGGTTCGAGGACATCGTCGCGGTGCTGGCGCTGTACCGCCCCGGCCCGATGGGCATGAACGCGCACAACGACTACGCCGACCGCAAGAACAACCGGCAGAAGGTCAAGCCGATCCACCCGGAGCTCGAAGAGCCGCTGCGCGAGATCCTGGCCGAGACCTACGGCCTGATCGTGTACCAAGAGCAGATCATGCAGATCGCGCAGAAGGTCGCGGGCTACACGATGGGCCGAGCGGACACGCTCCGCCGGGCGATGGGCAAGAAGAAGAAGGAAGTCCTCGAGAAGGAGTACGAGGGCTTCGAGGAGGGCATGCGGGCCAGTGACCTGCGGCCCGGCGGCTTCTCGCCCGAAGCGGTCAAGGCGCTGTGGGACACGATCCTCCCGTTCGCCGGCTACGCGTTCAACAAGTCCCACGCCGCCGCGTACGGCCTGATCGCGTACTGGACCGCGTACCTGAAGGCGAACTACACGCCGGAGTACATGGCCGCACTGCTCACGTCCGTGGGTGACAACAAGGACAAGTCGGCGATCTACCTGTCGGAGTGCCGCCGGCTCGGCATCAAGGTGCTGCCGCCGGACGTCAACGAGTCGGCCCTGCGGTTCGCGGCCGTCGGGGACGACATCCGCTTCGGCCTGGGTGCCGTCCGCAACGTCGGCGCCAACGTCGTCGAGTCGATCATCAAGACCCGCGAGGACAAGGGCAAGTACGCCTCGTTCACGGAGTTCCTCGACAAGTCGGAGCTGGTGGCCTGCAACAAGCGGGTCATCGAGTCGCTGATCAAGGCCGGCGGGTTCGACTCGATGGGGCACACGCGACTGTCGATGATCCAGGTGCACGAGGACGCGGTGGAAGCCGTGGTGCCGCTCAAGCGCCAGGAGGCGATGGGCCAGTTCGACCTGTTCGGCTCGTTCGGCGGAGAGGACGGTGCGGCCGAGGCGGCGCCGTCGTCCTCGCCACTGGCGCACCTGAAGTTCGGCGAGGAGGAGTACCCGCGCAAGCAGATGCTCGCCTACGAACGGGAGATGCTGGGCCTCTACGTGTCCGCGCACCCGCTCGACGGAGCCGAGCGCATCCTGCGCAAGCACGCGCCCAAGCCGATCGCCGCGCTGCTCGCCGACCCGCCGAAGGAGGGTGAGGTCGTGATCTCGGGCCTGCTCACCTCGCTGGAGCGGCGCGTGAACAAGAAGGGCGAGCCCTGGGCGATCTGCACGGTCGAGGACATGGACGCCGCCCTCGAGGTGCTGTTCTTCGCCAAGGCGTACTCGATGTTCGCTGCGGACCTCGTCGAGGACAACGCCGTGCTGGTCAAGGGCCGGGTCAACTGGCGCGAGGACAAGATGTCGGTGTTCGGCGGCGGACTCGTGCCACTCGACCTGTCCGAGGTCGGCAACGCCGACGAGGAACCACCGCTGATGCTGCTGGCCGCGGCCGAGAAGATCGACCAGTCCGTGGTGAGCGAGCTGAAGTCGACGCTGCTGGCACACAAGGGCGAGACCCCGGTGCACCTGAAACTCGTCGGCAAGAACCAGACGGTCTTCGCGCTTTACGATTATCCGGTGAAGGTCAGCTCGATGCTCATCGGTGAACTGAAGGGCATCCCCGGGATCACCGCCAACACCTGATGCCGGAGTACGTGCCGGACCCGCGCCGGTGGCGTGCCCTCGCAGTCACGTTGACGGCCGGTTTCATGACCCTGCTCGACGTCAGCATCGTCAACACGGCCTTGCCGGCGATGCAGCGGGGTCTGAACACGGGCAGCGGCACGATCCAGTGGGTGGTGTCCGGCTACGCACTCACGTTCGGCCTGGTGCTCGTCACCGGCGGGCGGCTCGGCGACGCGCTGGGCCGGCGGCGGGTGTTCCTCTTCTCGCTGGCCGCGTTCGTCGCCACCAGCGCGGCGGCGGGCGCGGCGCAGGACCCGGCGACGCTGGTGGTGGCGCGGCTCGCGCAGGGCTGCGCCGCGGGTTTCCTCACGCCGCAGAACAGCGGCCTGATCCAGGACCTGTTCCGCGGCGACGAACGTGGGCGCGCGTTCGGCGTGTTCGGCGCGGTGGTCGGGATCTCCACCGCCATCGGCCCGGTGCTCGGCGGCGTCATCTTGGCGGTGTTCGGCGATCCGGGTGGCTGGCGCTGGGTGTTCTACGTGAACGTGCCCGTCGGCGCGCTGGCGTTCGGGCTCGCGTTGCGCCTCCTGCCGGAGACCGAGCGGCGCGGGACCCGGCTGCGGTCCGAGATCGACGTCGTGGGGATCCTGCTGCTGGCGATCGCGGTCCTGGGTGTTTTGCTGCCGCTCGTGGAGGCGGCGCAAGGCGGCCTGAAGAGCCTGTGGTGGCTCTTCCCGATCGCGGCGGTGTGCTTCGCGGGGTTCGTGCGGTGGGAGCGCCGCGTGGTGGCAAGAGGGCGGGCGCCGCTGCTCGACATCCGGCTGTTCACGGGCACGCCGGGGTATGCGGCCGGCGCCGCGGTCGGGGCGCTGTACTTTTGCGGGTTCGCCGGCATCTGGCTGGTGTTCGCGCTGTTCTTCCAGCTGGGCCTCGGGTACACGCCGCTGCAGTCCGGGCTGTCGGTGACCCCTTTTGCGCTCGGTTCGGCCGTGTCGGCCGCCGTCGCGGGACGGCTGGTGCCGCGGTTCGGCCGCAGGCTGTCGGTCACGGGCCTGAGCCTGGTGGCCTTCGCGTTGCTGGTGATCGCGGTGGTGGTGGAGTTCGTGCCGCCGTCGGCCGCGGGCTGGGCGGTCGCGCTGCCGTTGCTGCTCGGCGGGATCGGTGGCGGCATGGTGATTTCGCCGAACACCACGCTGACGCTGGAGTGCGTGCCCACGACCATGGCGGGTGCGGCCGGCGGCGCGTTGCAGACGGGGCAGCGCATCGGTACGGCGATCGGCACGGCGGTGCTGGCGACGGTGTTCCAGTCGTCGGTCGTGGCGTCGGACCGGAACTACTCCCACGCGCTCACCATCGCGATGTGCTGCTCGGCGGGCCTGACGTGCGTCGCGCTGCTGCTGGCGATCCTGGAGCTGCGCGCACGACGCGTGCGAGCGGCTCGAACCGAGGCGCACGAGGCGGCGGTACGTGCCGCCGATGTTCACCGAC